>JAUNCU010000053.1 GCA_030526455.1 Bacteroidales bacterium
ATTTTTTTTTGTTCACGAATTAAGCGAATTAAACAAATTTATTTTTTAGTGGGGATTTTTTTCAGCGAATTACACGAATTACGCGAATTTATTTTTTTGTTGAATCTTGTTGAATCTGTGTGAGTTATAAAAAATAAATCCGTGAGATCCGTGAGATCTGTGTGGGGCTGGGGGCTTACTTTGCTGGCTCGTGCATGAGTTTTGACTCTATGATGTAGAGTGGGCGGTGTTTTACTTCGGTGTAGATTTTACCGATGTAGATGCCCACGATGCCTATGCTGAGCGTTACCACTGCGCCGATGAACCATAGCGACATCATCAGCGATGCCCAGCCTGCGGTGATGTGGTTGATGACCAGCGAACCTATCACGTAGAGGAACATGCAGAAGGCGATGATGAGCATGAAGAGGCCGGTGTAGATGATGAGGTCGATGAGGCGGGTGGAGAGCGAGGTGATGCCGTCGCCGGCGAGGCGCAGCATTTTTGCGAGGGTGTATTTCGATTCTCCTGCCATGCGGGGCGAGAGCACGTCGTCGACGGTGTCGGTCTTGAATCCCAGCATGGGGATGATGCCGCGCAGGTAGAGGTTGCGCTCGGGATACTCGGCCAGGGCGTCGAGGGCACGGCGCGACATGAAGCGGAAGTCGGCGTGGTTGTAGATGGTCTTTGCGCCGAGTTTGTCGAGAATCTTGTAATACCACTGTGCGGTGGTTTTCTTCATCCACGAGTCGGCCTCGCGGCTCACCTTCACGCCATATACGATGTCGCATCCATCGGCGTGCTTGTCGATCATGTGTTCGATGGCTTGCACGTCGTCCTGGAGGTCGGCGTCGATGGTCACACAGGCGTCGGCGTGGTGGCGCACGGTCATCATGCCCGCCATCACGGCATTCTGGTGACCCACGTTGTGGGCAAGGTTGAGTCCGCACACGAAGCGGTTCTCTTTGTGCAGGCGACTGATGATGCTCCAGGTGGCGTCTTTGCTGCCGTCGTTCACGTAGAGGACGAAACTGTCGGGCGCGATTTTTCCCTTGGCGATGAGTCCTTCAAGGAATGCACTCAGGCGCTGTGCCGAGTCTTCGAGCACCAGTTCCTCATTGTAGCAAGGTGAGACTATAGCGAGTTTGATCATACAGTGGGTTATTTTTCAAGATGTTGGTATAATTCGTTAGCGAAATCACGGTAGGTTCCAAATTTCTCCCCGCGGCTCTTCAAGTCGAGAATCACCGCTTTGAGCCTTTCGCGCATGGGGCGGCCGGCGTTGCGGCGTATGATGAAAGGCATCTTCAACTCGGGGTGCTCGCCCAGGGGATAGAACTCCCAGGGGTGGAAATAGGTGTTGAAGTGGCCGTCGTGCTTCACGATGCGGCGGCACAACGCCTTGTAGAGCCACAGCGGGAAGTTGTGGAGCGAGAGCCAGAACATGGGGATGCGCAGCCACGGGCTCACCGAGGCAGGAATCTGCATCACGCCTTCTTCGATGAAAGGCGTGCGTGGTGCATTGAGGTGCATGTAGCGGCCCGGGATGAAGGCGGGGTTGAGCGAGGCATTGTAGCGATAGCCCTGCTTGCGCTGCTCGGCCAAATCTACCGGAAACATGCGCGGCTGGCGATAGCCTGCGATTTCGCAACCGGTGAGTTGCTCGAGCGTGCGTTTCGAGCGTTCCACGTCGGCGGCCTCGGGCTGCCAGTGGTCGCAGCCGTGTGCGGCCACCTCGTGACCCTCGTCGATGATGCGCCGCATCACCTCAGGGGCGTGGGAGGCAAAATTGGTGGTGCAGAAGAAGGTGGCCTTTACGCCACATTCCTTCAGGCAGTCGAGAATCTGGAGCGTGCCGTAAACCGACACTTCCATGCCTTGCGTGAGCGTGTTCCACTCCACGCCATGCTCCAGAGGCACGTCGAATTCTTCGGTATCGAAACTCAGGCAAATCATATGGTTGTGATAATGAGAATGTGTTACAATAATAAATATTTACTCGGCGGTGAGCACTCGAGGCTTGCTAGCCACGGCGCGATACACCATGGTGATGTACATGAGCAGGTAGATGTACACGTCGAGGTAGAGCACACCGTTGAGGAAGTTGTGAACCTTGGTGGGGCAGAACATGTCGATAGGCACAATGCCCATGAAAATGATATTCGCCCAGTAGAGGATGCGGTCGAAGGTGGTGCGCTTCTGCCAGGTGTACCAGCAGAGCATGTAGCCAGCGAGGGCAATCACATAGGTGTGGGTTTCGGCGGCCTCGCTAAAGAGCACCACGTAGCCCATGAGCACGCCAGTGACCTGGGTGCGGAAATCGAAGTCGCTCCAGCGGCTCTTGCGCCAGAAGAAGAGCGCCGAGAGAATCGCCAGCCCGCCCAGTTGCACCAGTCGCATATTGGGCAGCAGCCAGCGGTCGAATGGCGGCAGGAAGATGATGTTGGGGTAGGTGCCGGTGGTTTCGTGGTGGTCGGCCAGTTGGTGGAACCAGTCGGCATACCATGTGAAGAGGTCGGGCAGCCCCGTCTTCACCGCGGGCAGGAAAATGAAGAAAGCGCCCCAGGCGATGGCGTAGCCAAAGTTGCGCCACATGCGGGGGTAGCACAGCAGCAGCGCCAGTTCGGCGGCGCCGTAGATCTTGGTGGTGGCCGAGAGCATGATGAGCATCACCGCCCAGCAGCCCTTGTCCTTCTCAAGCAGGATGTAGGCCCAGAGGAAAATCCACGCCACCGTGAGATTATACTGGAAGCAGAACACACTCTGGCCCACGATGAGCAGCAGGAAGCCCATGATGCCGGCCTTGTGTTTCTGGAAATGTGCAGGCAGGTGGCAAATGGCGAGCATCAGCATCGAGTAGTTCATCAAATCCCACGCCCAGGCGCCCACCAGGCGGGGCAGATAGGCGAATGGGGCGAAGAGCACGTTGAACACGGGCGAATAGATGAAGTATCGGCCGTGGGCTTGCACGTATTCGTTGGTGTAGGAACTGATGCCGTTCCAGAAGTTTTGCGTAGCGTCGCAGAAGTCCACGAAATTCTCGGCGCGGCCGCGCATCACCTCGATAGAGGCGGCGGCGATGGTGACGATAAAGCCCAGCCAGAACACATTGCGAGGCTTCGCCCAGAATTGCTGGAATTGCTTGATGAGGTTGTTGGCCATGATTGTTGTATTTCAGTATTGAAAATGAGGGTGTTATTGCTTAGAATCGGTGTAGGCGGTGAGGATGCGGCGCGAGGTTTCGCGGTCGCGGGTGAGTTGCGCCCGCAGTTCGTCGATGCTGCCGAGTTTGAATTCCAGGCGCAGAAACTTGATGAAATGCAGCGTGATGGGCATGCCGTAGATGTCGCCGTCGAAGTCGAAGATATTCACCTCCACCGAGAGTTGAGGTCCGTTTTCGAGCGTAGGGCGCACGCCCACGTTCACCATGCCCTGGCGCCACTGGCCGCCCACGTTCACCATCACGGCGTAAGCACCGTTGTGGGGCAGAATCACCTCGCGGGGCATCTCACCCACATTGGCGGTGGGGAAACCGATGCCGCGGCCGTTGTGGAAACCGTGCACCACCTTGCCCGAGAGGGCGTAGGGGCGGTTCATGCACCGCATGGCGTCGTCCACCTTGCCCGAGGCGATGAGGCGGCGAATGATGGAACTGCTCACGGGCGCGTATTCGCCCAGGTATTCGGGCGCCTTGATCACCTCGATGCCCAGTTCCTCGCCGTGACGCACGTAGTGGGCGAAGGTTTCGCTCTTGTCGTGGCCGAAGCGATGGTCGTAGCCCACCACCAGCACCGCCACGCCGTAGCGGTCGCGCAGCAGTTGCAGAAACTGGCGCGAGGTGTTGAGCGAGAGTTCGCGGGTGAAATTCATCAGCACCGTGGCGTCGATGCCCTGGCGGCCTATCTCAGCCACTTTTTCCTCTACGGTCATGATCATGCGGAGGTCGCTCTCGGGGCGGAGCACCTGCTGCGGATGCTGGGCGAAAGTGATCACGGCCGATTGCAGATGGCGCTCGGCGGCGATGCGTTTCACCTCGTCGATGAGCGTGAGGTGGCCCAGGTGCACACCGTCGAACATGCCGATGGTGGCCACAGTGGAGGCGGCGGGAAGGCGGTCGGTATCGGAGAGAATTTGCATCGGTGGGAAAAGGGGATTACAGGAGATTGAGTTGTTTCAGAATATCGGTAAATTCCACGCCCACAGGCACCAGCGCCACCTGGTAGCCCAGTGCGGCGGCAGCGTCGAGGTTGTGCTGGCTGTCGTCGAGGAAGAGCGTCTCCTCGGGGCGAATGCCCATAGTGCGCTCAGCATAGTGGAAAATTTCGGGCTCAGGCTTGTTCTTCTTAGCGCGGTACGACACGGTGATGCCGTCGAAATAGGCGTCGATGTCGAGGCCTTCCTTCTCGAAGAGCGAGGCGATGATGCCCTCAAACATGATGGGGTTGGTGTTCGACAGCACGTAGGTGCCATAGCGCTGGCGCAGCATGCGCAGCGCTTCGAGGCGGTGCACGGGAATGTCGATGATGAAATTGCTGATAGCCTGCTGGATTTGCGTGTCGGTCACATCGGCGGGCATGTGCTGGCGCATCTGCTCGCAGAATTCCTCAGGGCTCAGCGCGCCCGCCTCCAGTTGCAGGAAGGGTCCGCTCTGGCGGTAGAGGCCTATCATCTCGTCGGCATTGTGCATGCCCAGCGCGGTGAGCGAATCCACACAGCGCTGGCGTTCGATGTCGATGACCACGCCACCGAGGTCGAACAAAAGATTTTTCACCTGCTTCATTGCCGTTATGCCTCCTCGGGGTCTTTGAGTTGCTTATTGAGCACGCGCATGGTGTCGTTGCAGAGTTTGATGAACACCTCACGGTTGCGCAGCAGTGTGCTCGCCTTGATTTGCTTGTTGCCGCTCTTGAAGATGAAGCCCGTGTCGGCGCTGCCGATGGCACGCATCATCGCCTTTGCTCCACTCTCCAGATTGCCGGTGTGGTTGCTGATGAAACTGAAGCGGCTGAAGAAGCGGTTCATGCCCAGTTTGCTCAGGTTTACCAGCCCCGGGTCGACGCTGTTGACCGAGATGCGGTGGTTGCGCAGCACCGTAGAGAGGTAGATGCTGAAGAGCGAGAGCGCCAGTTTGCTTTGTGCATAGGCGGCGATAGGCATGAAATTGCTCACGGCGGGGAATTCGTAGGGGATCGATACGGGCGACGACGAGAGCGAAGTGCTGAAGATGATGCGTCCACCTTCCACCATCAGTGGCTGGATGAGGATCGAGAGCAATGCGGTGCTCAGGAAGTTCACCTGCACCAGTTTTTCGTAGCCGTCGGGCGAGATTTCGCTGCGGTGGCTGATGTAACTGGCATTGTTAACCAGCACAGCCACTGGGCGGTTCATCTCCTTGATTTGCTTCACGAAAGTTCGCACGCTGGCAAACGAGCCCAGGTCGAGGTATATGCTGGTGATGTCTTTGTTGCGAGTGCGAATGGCCAGTTCTTGAGCCTTGGCCTCGCTCTTTGCGGTGTCGAAGCACGCCATCACTATGGGGTGACCGGCTTCGGCCAGTTGCTGTGTGATTACGCTGCCCATGGCGTCGGTGGCGCCAGTGATGATGTACAGCGGTTTGCTTGAATTGTTGTCCATATATATACTATGTATATGTGTTTATAATTCGTAAATGAGGTTGGCAAGCGTCTGTCCCACGGCTTTGAGTGTGGCGGGCGCTATCTTGTCGATGGTGTCGGCGGTGGTGTGCCAGTGGGGGTAGAAGCCGCTGGTGGTGCCGGGGCGCATGTCGATGATGTCGATGCAGGGTATGCCGCCGCGTATCACAAACACGTGGTCGTCGGTGGCGGCGCCAAATTGCAAGCTCTTGAAGTGGTTGCTATAGCCGCTGTCGCCAGCGATGGTCCACAGGCGTTCCACCACGTCGGGGGCATTCTGCAGCGAGAAACCCTCGTGGTAGAATTGCGCGTCGGCAGCGCCCACCATGTCGAGCAGGATGCCGTAGAGGGGTTTGTAATTCGCCACGTGGGGGTGCTGCACCCAGTATTGCGTGCCCAGCGCCCAACTCTCCTCGTCGCCGTCGGTGCCCCAGTCTTCGGCATCGGTGAAGAGGATGTCGACGCCCACGTTGGGGTTCTTGCCGTGCATCAGGCGTGCCAATTCCAGAAGCACACCCACCCCGCTGGCGCCATCGTTGGCACCCATCACGGCTTCGCCGCGCTTTGTTTCATCGGGGTCGGCATCTGCCCATGGGCGGCAATCCCAGTGGGCAAGGAGCAGGATGCGCTCTTTGGCCGAGGGGTTGATGATGCCGATGTAGTTGGTGGCGTTGAGGGTTTTGCCGTCGAAGGTGGTGAGCGGAGCCTGCTGGGCAACCACCTTGTGGCACCAGCGGCGGAGTTGGGCCTCAATCCACTCGCCGCACTGCTTGTGGGCGGGCGTTTCGGGCACACGAGGGCCGAAGTCGCACTGCGCCTTCACGAAGGCGAAGGCACTGTCGGCGTTGAAATCCACAGCGGCAACAGGAGCGCTCGCCTCGCCAGAGGTCTCGGCAGAGGCGCTCGAGGCATTGCCCGAGCCGCAACTGGTGGCCATCGCCACAGCCGCCATAATGCTAAGAATATGATGCATTTTCATTTTAATTGTCTTTTAACTTACAAAGTTAGGTAAAAAAGTTCAGTGCCAAGCGATAGTTGCACATATAAATTAGTTTTGTGCAAGGGGAGGGGCGGCGCTTGCTTTGCTGGGGGGCTTTCTAGGCTTGCTTCGCTCGCCTTTTGGGGATTAGCCGCAAAAGCGGCTAACACGGGGGCGCTTTGCGGCGGCAAAACGCGCTATAGCGCGCCGCCGAGTGGCTTCCTAAGGCTTGCTTCGCTCGCCTTTTTTGCGGCTGTGGCTTATGGGCTTGCTTCGCTTGCCTTTTTTTGGGGGGGCGGGGCTTGCCTTGCTTGCCTTCTTGGGGGCTTTGGCTTGCCTTTTTTGGAGGCGGGCTGGGGTGTGAAAAAAAGTGCCATCAAGCAACTCATGATGGCACTTTTTTAAGTGGGCTTTTCTCTTTTTATCCCAAAATCATATTGATGAGGGCTGTTACGTCGCTCACGTTTACTTGGCCGTCGGCGTTGATGTCGCATACGGCGTCGGTGTAGGTGGCTGTGCCTAGGATTTTGTTGATGAGGGCTGTTACGTCGCTCACGTTCACCACACCGTCGCCGTTCACGTCGCCTTTCTTAGTATTCCAGAGGTCGATGGCGATGTGGGTGGTGCTGGTTTGGGCGGTGGGCAGTTTCAGGAAGGCTTCGCCGAGTTCGATCGTGTAGTTGCTCGATGGGCGGAAGAACACCTTGTCGACGTTGGAGAATGCGTAGGCCGCTTGGTCGGGACGGATGTCCACCTTGTTGGTGATGTTGCCCATGAGCAGGTTGGTGGGAGTCGATGGGGTGGTGCTGGGGCGGCTGAGGCGGTAGATCTCGCCGTTGGCGTAGCCTGTCAGAATCACGCCTGTGCCTGCTGGGGTGGCAGTCATCTTTTGGGTGATGGCCATCTTCTTAGAGGCATCGTAACTCTTCACCGCATAGGCGTTGAGTCCGCCAGCATTGTTCCAGTTCACGGGGTGCGCTACGCTGAAGGTGGTGGCGCCTCTGTCGTCGTTCTTCTGGAAATAGGAGTTGAGGCGCTCGAGTGGCGTGTTGCTTTCGCTGCTGTATCGAGTCCAGTTGCTGATGGCGTCTTGGTACTGCTTGTATTCGTTCCACTTCACGTAGCACTTGAAAGTGGCGGCATTGTTGTTGTAGAACTGCCCGCCCCATGTGCGGGTGCCCACATTGGGCGCCAAGAGGGTGAGCGAAGTGAGTTTGTCGGCATAGGAGAAGGCGCCTTTGCCGATGTAGGTGCAAGAGGCGGGCACGGTGAAGCCGGTGATGCCAGTGAGGCAGAACGCCCAAGCACCGATGCGCTGCAGTTGCGTCATGGTGGTGATGCTCACGCGGGTGATTTGCTTACAGCCGTCGAGCACACTGTCGCCAAACTCGGTCATCAGGTATTTCTTGCCTACGCCGTAGGCTTCGTTGGTCTCGTAGAGCGCCCCCGAGAAGGAAGTGCTCGTGAGCGTTTTGTGTATGGGGTGGCACACGTATTTCGCCTTACCGGCGTAGGTCACGCCGTCCACGGTCACGGGCGATGTGCTGGTGATGGTGATGTGGTAGAGCGTGCTGTTCATGTCGCTGTTGCGGTAGGTGAAGTCGTAGGCACCCGCACTCACCTGGAGTTTGCCCAGCGTAGAATTTGCCCTGTACTGAGATACGTAGCCAGTGGGCACATAGAGGCGACATGACGACGAAATGTTGGTCAAGTCCCATGTGCCTTTATACATGTTGGGCACGTTGATGATGATGTCGGTAAGATAGTTGCACTTCGCAATCATGTCGGCGCCATAGGCATAAATCGACGACGGGATGTGGATGCGCTTGAATGAGTTGTTGTAGAATGCCTGTGCGCCCACTTGCCCTATGCCGTAAGGCAGGTTCATATCGTTGGCGATGCGGCAGTCGTAGAAAGCCCTGTAGCAAATCTTCTTCAAGTTGCCGTTGAGATTGAGTCGGGTGAGGTTGGTTTGCTCTTTAAAAGCGCAATCGTGAATTATTTCTACGTTTTTGCCGAGTGTCAGCGTTGAGTTGGCCTTAAAGTCGTAGAAGCACACTGGGATAGCATCTTCAAAGCCGATTTCGGTCACGGCATATTTCTTACCGTAATAGATATCGGTGACTGCGTCGGGTATTGTGACGGTTGTGGACGACGGAGAGGTGATGGTGGTCAATGCTGCTTTGCCGTCATACTGCACGCCGTCGATGGTGGTGGGTTCATTGCTGATGACGGTGTACATGAGTTCGGTGTCTTCGGAGATGTCGTAGGCTAAAGCCAGAATGTCCTTCCATGATTTCCATCCGCTGGCGTCTTTGTAGGCGTTGATTTTGTTTCGGGGCACCAACAAAGTGGCTTTTGGCATTGCATAAGAGGCGAATTCGCTCTCCAGAGTGGGAGGGGTGCTCATGTTGATGCACAGCCAGTCGAGTTTGTCGCAGCCCTTAAATGCATATTTGGCTAAAGACGTCACCGAACTGGGGATGGAGACGGTGTTGAGCTTGGGACAGCCATTGAAAGCGTAGCCTTCTATCGACTTCACGCCATAGGGTAGGCGGAGGAGTAGCAAGTTTTTGTTGTTGCTCATCGAGTAGTAGCCAATGGTTTCGATTGTGGGAGAGAATGAGTTGCCCCAGGCGGTGGTTGTGGTTTTGCCTTCAGGCCAGCGGATGAGGCGGGTCTGGCTCTTGTTGTAGAGGCAGCCATTGAACGACGACATGTTGGGGTTGGCGGGGTCCATGTCGATTGACAGGAGGCTCGAGGCACCGTCCACGAAGGAGTAGGCGCAGTAACTCACGTTCTTGCCCAAATTCAGGGAAGTGAGCGCCGAGCAGCCTTTGAATGCGCCGGAGCCGATGGTGGTGAGCGATGCGGGGAGTTTCAGCGTGGCGAGTTTTTCACATTTGTAGAAGGCTTCCTTCTTGATATTGGTGAGATACGACAGTTGCGAAAAATCGACCGAGGTAATTTTGCTTGTCGCGGTTACCATATAATCGCTCATGCCTTGTTCGGCCACTTCGGTGAGTTTGTATTTGAAGCCGGAATGCTCATAGTATCCCGATCCGCAGGCGGGCACGATGGAGGTCTTGCCGTAGACTTCGGTCACGGCCACTTCGCCTGGGGTGGTGACGGTGGGGGCTTTGGTCACGCAAAGCGACAAGCCGTCGTCTTTCTTGAAATCATAAGCGCCAAACACCACATAGGCAAACCCACTGAATGCTGAAAGCGACTGGTAGAGTTCGATGGCGTTAGGGTTGGTTCGGGGCACCTCTACGCGCATGCCGGTATTGCTGGGGAAGGGGGTCAAGCCAAAGGTTGCCGATGTGGGCTCGGGCATGGCGCAATACACGGCGCTCAGTTTGGTGCAGCCTTGGCACACGTAGTTGCCAACCAATTCGATAGAACTGGGGAAGTAGATGTTGGCCATCATTTTGCAGTCTTTAAACGCGCGGCTTCCCACCTGCTTCACACCATAGTTGATCACGGCATCCTGGAAGTTGTTCTGGCCGGCGAAGGCGTCGCTTTCGATGGCGGTCACGGCATAGGTGGTGCCGCTGTAGGTGACCGTGGACGGAATCTCGATATAGAGCAATTGCTCAAAGTCCTTTGCCTTGGCGGCGTCGGTCAGGCTCAGAACGCACACTTCGGGGCTACTGGCGGAGGCGTTGCTCACGTAGTAGACAAGATTGCCGTAAGAGAACCTGTCGCCCAGGCCCAGTGCGGCCATGGCTGGCAACGCGGCCAGCGTGATCAATAGTGATAGAAGATACCTTTTCATTGCAGATGTTTTTTAGTCGTTGTCGGGGTTTGTTTTCATTGAATAAGCCGCCTTTCTTGCCCGGGCAGCATAAAATCCTGTGAATGGGGATTCTATTCAATGTGCAAATATAATCATAAATTGTGGAAAACTCCTAATTTTTGCGTATATTTCATTGTGTTCTTTCGTTATTTTCAGTAGAAAATCCGTATCTTTGTAGAAGCCAATATTGATTATATGATGGCAAAAGGATAGATTGAAGAATAGTTGGAAATTACCAGTAGTGAGCAATATGAACGACGAGCATAAATATGCGATACAAGGACTTGACGAGTATGTGCGTCAAGGTGAACCGCGGCGGCAGGAGCGTGGTGAAGCATGGAAGGTGGCCATAGGTCTTCAACGTGTGGACGGGCTTCATACGTCGGAATATTTGATTGATACGGCGCGTCGGCACATTGAGGGTGATATCAATATCGATGAAGCGAAAGCCCTTATTGATTCCTACTACGTATCTGCTGCGGGAAGGAAGGATAAAGAAAGCGCTCGCACGGAAGAAGCCGACAAAGTTTCTGCCCGAATTGCCGAGTTACTTGGAGAGAAGACCTTCTCGTTCACTCCAGCCCAGTTGGTGTCGATTCATCGTCGATTGTTTGATGGCATATACAAACTTGCGGGGCGTATTCGTGACTATAATATCACGAAGGACGAATGGGTGTTAGGTGGCGAAACCGTGTATTATGCCAGTGCCGACACCATCAGCGATACCTTGGAATACGACCTGGAACAGGAACGCAATTTCAACTATAAAGGGTTGACGGTGGATGATTCCGTCAGGCATCTGGCCCGCTTTTGCGCCAACCTGTGGCAAATACACCCATTCTGCGAGGGGAACACGCGCACAACGGCTGTGTTTATGATAAAATATTTGCGTACTCTTGGTTTTAATGTGGTCAATGATGTGTTTGCCAACAACTCATGGTATTTTCGCAATGCCCTGGTTAGGGCCAACTATCGTAACGTGCCCAAGGGAATAGAATATTCAACGATTTATCTCGAGCGATTCTTTCGCAGTATGCTGCTGGGCGAGCAGTATGATATGAGAAACAGAATCATGCATGTGGATTGGGATGATACCACAGATAAAGCCCTGCCTCAAAGTGCAGAATCGGTGCTCCAAAGTGCAATTCAAAGTGCAAAACTTCCCCCAAAGTGCAACAATTGCACTTTGGAAGAGGTGTCTATCCTCCGCGTAGTGCAAGCGAATCCATCGGCAACCCAGAGAGAAATAGCCGCTCAAATAGGTAAATCGGAGCGCACCGTAAAAACGATTACCATTCAACTCCAACAAAAGGGAATACTCGAACGGAAAAATGGCAAGCGTAATGGGTATTGGGTGATATTGCCATAGGCAAAACTGCTACTTTTGCGGTAGAAAACATGCGACCCATCGGCGACATATTGCAGGTGAAAGAGCACTTCGGCGTGTATCTCACGGTGGAGAAGGGACTTGCGGCCAATACCGCCGAGGCCTATGGCGCCGATGTGGACAAACTCCTGGGCTACCTACTCGCCGAAGGTGTGGCGGTGGAGGCGGTGACGCTGGGTGTGCTCGACCACTTTCTCGCCACACTGCGCGATGTGGGCATCGGGCCACGGTCGCAGGCGCGCATCATCTCGGGCGTGAAGAGTTTTTACAAGTTTCTGAAAATGGAGGGCTACGTGGACCATAACCCCGCGCGCATGCTCGAAACACCCAAACTGGGGCGACACCTGCCGGCGGTGCTCACTGTGGAGGAAATCGACGCGATGATCGACTGCATCGACATGAGCAAGAAGGAGGGACAGCGTAACCGTGCCATCGTGGAGACGCTCTACGGCTGCGGGCTGCGTGTGTCGGAACTGGTGGGGCTGAGGCTCTCGCAGGTGTTCTTCGACGAGGAGTTCGTGGTGGTGGAGGGCAAGGGCGACAAGCAGCGCCTGGTGCCTATCTCTGCCGAGGCGCTGGAGCAGATACGGCTCTACCTGGAGCAGACGCGCTCGCATCAGGTGGCGGCACGCGGCAGCGACGATATCCTCTTCCTTAACCGACGCGGCGGACCGCTCTCGCGCGTGATGGTGTTCTATATTATTAAGGACCTGTGTGCGCTGGCGGGCATCCGCAAGGTGGTGAGCCCCCACACGCTGCGCCACTCTTTCGCCACCCACTTGCTGGAGGGCGGCGCCAACCTGCGTGCCATCCAGCAGATGCTGGGCCACGAAAGCATCACCACCACCGAAATCTACGTGCACATCGACCGCACCCGCCTCCGCGAAGAAATCCTCCTCCACCACCCACGCAACCGCCACTAGAGTCGGGTTTTTTATCACGAATTTTTTGAGGGTGTTTTTTCAGCGAATTAAACTAAGGGTGGGATTTTTTTTCACGAATTTAGCGAATTAAACTAAGGGTGGGTGAGTGTGTTTTTTTCAGCGAATTTAGCGAATTAAACGAATTTTTTGAGTGTGTTTTTTCAACGAATTTAGCGAATTTAGCGAAAGGGTGGGATGCTCTTTTTTTTCTTGTTTGATGTGGGGTATTCGTTCATAAAAGTGTGGTTTTTGCTCTGTTGAACGTTCATAAAAGTGTAGACTTTTAGTGATTGAACGTTCATAAAAGTATCTTTGTGGCTGATATATAAAATGGGCATTATGAAGCGATATATTTATGATGATTTGAAGGCTTGGAAAGATGCTGCTAATCGCAAACCTCTTATTCTTTTGGGGGCGCGACAAGTGGGCAAAACTTACGTCCTTAAGCAGTTTGGCGAAGAGGAGTTTGCCAACATGGTGTATGTGAATTGCCACAACAATCCATTTGCCGAATCGCTCTTTGTGGATTTTGATATTGAGCGAATCCTCTATCAAATCTCGGTGCATTATGAGCAGCGCATTGTGCCGGGCGAAACCTTGCTGTTTTTTGATGAGATTCAGGAGGTGAAGAATGGTATTCCGGCGCTGAAGTATTTTTGCGAGGATATGCGTTCGCTTCATGTGGTGGTGGCGGGTTCGCTGCTGGGCATCACGCTCCGCGAGGATGAGAGTTACCCCGTGGGAAAGGTCGACAACTTGCGCATGTATCCCATGACCTTTGATGAGTTCCTCGTGGCTAATGGCAGAGAACGGCTAGCCGAGAGCCTTCGCGCACTCGATGAGCGAACGCTTAGTGCACACCACGCTACACTGGTGGAACTGCTGCGACAGTATTATTTTGTGGGTGGGATGCCCGAGGCCGTGACCACATGGCTTTCGACCCACGATCCCGCCGAAACGCGTAAAGTGCAGCGAGCCATTCTGAGCACCTACAACGGCGACTTCGGCAAGCACACGAAGACGGAAGCCGAGCGCATAAGGATGGTGTGGAAAAGCCTTCCTGCCCAACTGGCGAAGGAGAACAAGAAGTTCGTCTTCGGCGTGGTGAAGAAGAGCGCCCGAGCCGCCGAATTTGAGAAGGCAATCCAGTGGCTCGTGGATGCTGGGCTGGTGTATCGCGTGTGCCGTATCTCAAAACCTGAAGAGCCGTTGCAGTTTTATGCCGACTCCATGTGCTATAAGGTGTTCATGATGGACGTGGGGCTGCTGGCCTGCATGTGCGGGGCTCGGTCGGCGTCGATGCTGCTGGGCGATAGTGTGTTCTCGGAATTCAAGGGCGCCTTCACCGAGAATTTTGTGATGACACAAATCAAGTCGCTTGAGCGATATGATAGCATGGACGATAATATATATTACTATAGCAAGGACAGTTCGCCTCTGGAGGTGGATTTTGTGATTCAATCGCGCGACCGTGTGATTCCCGTGGAGGTGAAGGCCGAGCAAAATGTGCGCTCTAAATCGCTTGCCTCCTTCGTCAACCAAGAGTTTGCGGGCTATGGTCTGAAGGGATTGCGCTGCTCGATGCTGCCATTTGTGGAGCAAGATTGGATGAAGAATATCCCACTCTACGCCACCGAGGCCTACTTCAGCCAGGTGGGATTGGGCGCTGGCGACTGAAGATGCATTTGGCTGGAAAAAGGTTTTTTGCTAACTTTGCTTGTGTAAACTTAAAACAACTTCGAAATATGAAACGATTTATTGTCACTATATTAGCGGCTGTTTTTGTTGCTCTTGGGGCTTTGGCTGAGGGGGTGATGAAGACGCACGAACGCATAGCCGACAATGGTTATCCGTTCTGGATTTATACGCCCGACGGCTATGACGGCTCGCAGGCGCAACCTATTGTGCTTTTCCTGCATGGGCGTTCGCTCTGTGGGCGCAACCTGAATCAGGTGCTGCGCTACGGCACGCTCGACGCTATCAAGAAGGGGATGAGTATGCCCGCTATCGTGCTTGCTCCGCAAAATCCTGGCGAGGCGTGGAAGCCTTCGAAACTGATGGATATCATCGAGTGGGCTGAGGCGAATTATAATGTGGACAAAAACCGCATCTATGTGCTGGGGATGAGTCTGGGTGGCTACGGCACCATGGATATGGCTGGCACCTATCCCGACAAGATTGCGGCGGGTATGGCGCTGTGTGGTGGCTGCTACCTGAAGGACCAGACTGGCCTTGGCGACCTGCCGTTCTGGATTATTCATGGCACTGCCGACCGCGCGGTGGGTGTGAACGAATCGAAGAAGGTGGTGGCGGGGCTCCAGGAAAAGGGGCTCACGGAGCGCCTGCGCTTCGACTGGCTGCCGGGCGCATCGCACGGTGCTCTGGCACGCGCTTTCTACCTGAAGGATACCTACGACTGGCTCTTCGCCCACACCCTGCAGGATGAAGGCCGCCCAGTGGAAGAATACATCAGCATCGACAACGCCATCCTGAAACTCGCCTACAACGAATTGCGCGAACTCCGCGCGCTGGTGGGAGAGGATGATTGATTCTTCAGGAGTTAAGAAGTTCCGGAGTTGAAGAAGTTAAGACGATTGTCTTGGCTTTTGGGCTATCTTAATTCAGGAGTTAAGAAGTTCAGGAGTTGAAGA
>JAUNCU010000054.1 GCA_030526455.1 Bacteroidales bacterium
GCCTCGGAGAGGGTCGGTTATGGTAATAGCCCGAGTTTTCGGACAGCCTCCCCCTGTGTTTTTTTCCACTAATCCCATATCTTCGCATTTTGACACACTCCCTTCCACATGCTTTTGATGCCTCCCCTAGCACAATGCTAGGGATGTGAATATAAAGGAAGCGACCGCTTTGGGATCGTTTTGATTCCTTAGCGGTCGCTGTTTTATTGGTTGCCTATTTGGCTAGGCCGTTGGGGCGGTTATTTAGGCCTTTTGGGCTTTGCCTTAGGCTGTGATTTTCTTCACAGGGAAGAGGGGCTTACTGTTGGTCGCTGTCCCACCATACTGGGATGGTCCATACATCGAGGGCTCTGTTCCATGCAGCAACGCTCATGTCGGCACCAGGAACTTGTGAACCGATTGCTTGGAGGTTCACAGAGTTGTAGTTGAGCTCGTGTGAGCACTGTTGCCAACGACGGAATTGCTTGCCTTCAGGAACGGCCTTCATAGCGTTAGCGTTGAGTTTGTGAGCCTCAGGAACGAAGAAGCCTGGGAAGATGTCAGGGTTGTAGTCGTAACGACGGTAGTCGTTCCATACTTCCATTGAGAACATCATAGCGATGTGCTTTTGGATGAAGATCTTGCCGAGTGTGAGGTCGGCTGCACTACCGAGGGCGGTGTTGCAGTATTCAGCGATAGCAGCATCGTCCATAGGCACGAATGATGGGCACTTAGCCAAGTTAGGATCTTCAACAATCCAAGTTTTGAGGCGTTCGTTCATGAGTTCCATGCTAGCCTTCACACCTTCCTTGTAAGCATTGAGGGCTTCAGCCTTGTTGCCCTTCTTGAGGAGAACTTCAGCCTTGATGAAGCATGCTTCAGGATAGATGCCGAGGTAAACTGGAGAAGAAACGCGAGTGAAGAATGTACCTGATTCGGTAGATTCATCGGTACCGTTACGACGATAGAGAATGTCCTTGTTGGCGAAGTATTCCTTGCAAGAACTTGTTTGTTCTACGAATACAGTGTCGCCGAGACGGTTGGCGTTGTCGGAGTTGATCCAGAAGTGACCAATGTGAGCAGAAACAGTATCCTTGCTGTCAACAGGACCATAAGAAGCGCGGAGAGGACCACCTGCTTGAGGCACAGTAGCCATGTCGACACCGAGAGAACGACGCCATTTGCCATTGAACTTAACATCGGCAGGAGTTGTTGGGCTTGGGGCAGAAGTACACCAAGGGATGATGCGGTCGGCACGTGGGTCTTCGATGCCAGCGCCGGCGAAGTTGGTGAGGTTGTCGTAAAGACGCTTAGTTACGAAGTAACCACCGTTCATACCACAAACTGAGAAGAGACCGTTGTATTCAATTGGTTCGCTCCAGCCGAGCACGTCGTAGTCGCCGTTAGCGTCGATACAGTGAGCGATAGTGTTGTCGGCATTGCTCTTTTGAGCCTTTTCGAGGCAAGCGAGAATTTCGTTAGCATCCCATTTGCCATCCTTGTAACTGCCTTCACCCTTCTTCACGAGGTGGTTGATCCAGCGAGCCTTCAGCAGGTAGCCGAATTTGATCCACTTTTCGATGTCACCCTTGTTCCAAGAGTCGTTTTCAGAGAGTTTAGGAAGATCTACGGCTTGGTTGCGACCTTCTTCGAGCAGGCGAATAGCGTTGTCGATGTCTTCGAGACAGCCCATGAAGATGGTCTTACCATTGTCGTATTCAGGAATTGCACTAGTACCGGCAGCCTGGGTGTAAGGCATTTCACCATAGAGGTCGGTCATGAGCATCATACCGTAGGCCTTGATGAGGTAGCCAGCACCTTCAAATTGCTTGTTGCCAGCTGCGTTAGCCTTAGCAATCATGTCGGGCACATTGGCATACGCACCTACGAACCACCACTGGTAAGGAGTGGTTACGAGCGATGATGTTGGGTAGTGGATCGACACGTTGTAGTAAGTGGCACCATTGGTGGTGGTCCAGTCGCCACAAGCGAAACTGTTACGCCAACCTGCGAACACGTTAGCGTCGCGGGTATAGAATTGGATGTGTGCGAGGCGCTGATTGTAGAGCGCTGCAAGATCTGATGGGCTATCAGGGTCGGTGTTGATATCAAGCCAGTCGTTGCAAGATGTGAGGGCCATAGAGGCGACACCTACACCGCACAATATCATTGATTTGAATAATTTCATATTTTTATAGTTTTTAGTTGTTGGTTGGATTAAATAAATCTCACTAATCGAAATTAGTTGTCGGTTTATTAGAATGTCAAGTTAACACCAAACGAAACACTTGCAGTGGCAGGGATACCGCAGTAGTCGAAACCTACTGAAGAAGAACCACCACGACCAGCACCAGAAGCAGCCACTTCAGGATCGCCATCATAGTTGGTGAAGAGAAGCAGGTTGGTTGCTGCGAGAGAGAAGTTAGCGCGCTTGATGAATTTCACGTGGCTTGCGAGCCATGCCTTAGGCACGTCGTAACCGAGAGAGATGGTGCGCAGACGGAGGCTGTTCACCTTAGTGATCCAGTTGCGAGTTTCGTAGTTGTAAGCGCCTTGGTAGTAGCTTTGAACGATGTTGTAACCGCTCACTTGCTTGCCATTGAATTCATAAGTCTTGGTGTAAGAAGGTTCCCAAGTGTAGGAAACATCCTTGCCATCTTCGTTCACACCTGCGATGGTGAGAGGTTCGTTACGGAATTGGCCAGAGAATTCGCTAACACCAGTTTGGGTCATTGCATACTTGGTGCCGTTGAACACGTCGCCACCTACGCGGAATTCCCAAAGCATGTTGAGAGTGAAGTTCTTGTAAGAGAAGGTGTTGTTCCAACCACCAGTGAATTTTGCTTCACGGTTACCAACTTGCACGGTAGTGTTAGTTGATTGTGGGAAGCCGTTCTTGTCGAGGACGAGTTTGCCGTCATCGTTGCGCTTCCATTCAGTACCAGAGATGGCCATGAAGTTGCCGCCAGAGATAGAGCAAGCCTTAGCACCTGCATATTGAACGTCGGTTACGTACATGAATTCCATACCCTTGGGGAGGCCGTCCATAGTACCGCGGTTGCCGGCTACGTTGATACCAGTTTCCCAAGTGAAGTCCTTAGTCTGTACTGGAGTACCGCTGATAGAGAATTCAAGACCCTTGTTGTAGACGTTACCTGCGTTGATAGAGCAGAAGATGTAACCAGTAGATTGTGGGCCACGTGGGCTGAGGATCTGGTTGTAAGAGTCGTTGGTGTAGTAAGCAGCGTCGAATTTCAAGCGGTTCTGGAAGAAGTGGAGTTCGAGACCGATTTCAGTCGACTTGGTCATTTCAGGCTTGAGGATTGGGTTACCACGAGTCCAACTGTTACCTACAGAAATGTTACCGCCGAGGTAAGAGTGAACGTCCCAGAGGTAAGTGTTGGTTTCATATGGGCCTGTATCCTTACCTACCTTTGCCCAGCTTGCACGGATCTTACCGAAGCTCAGCCATTCAGGACGTGCTTCGCCCATGAGTTCGGTGAATGCGATAGCACCACTCACTGATGGATAGAAGTAAGAACGGTTGTCGACTGGGAGGGTAGAAGTCCAGTCGTTACGGCCGGTTACGGTTACGAAGATAGCGTTACGCCAGTCGGCACGTAATTCGCCGAACACTGCCACGAGGCGCTTGCGAGAACTGCTGTGCTTGAAGTTCTTGTTTTCCTTAGTAGCGTTTTCGTAAGAGAAGAAGCCAGGAACAGCGAAGTTGAACGCCATCATGTAGTCGCGTTGGTTCTTGGTGTAGTCGGTAGAAGTACCGAGCATCAAGTTCACGTTGAAGTCGCCAAACTGCTTGTTGAAGTTGGTCATCAAGTTGGTAGAGAGGTAGCGGTAGCGGAGTGTGTTGTCACTCATCATACCGTTTTGCCAAGCGCGCTTGATAGCACCGTGAGGAGCGATGCGGTTGGAAGCGGTCTGAGTGTAAGTATCCACACCCATGCGGTAGTTGATCCACCACCAGTCGGTGATATCAGCCTTGATGCTGAAGTTGCCGGTGAAACGTTCGGTTTCGTCGGTCATCTTGTTCTTGTTCACGATCCAGTATGGGTTGTCGCGTTCTTCCCATGGCTCGAGGCGGTCGCCGAACATTTGATAGCGAGTACCATCTTCGTTGAGGTAGTGCTTCATGTCGTCGGTTGGCGACCAGTTGTTAACAGCGTAGAGCGCACCTGTACCTTCAGAACCGTAGAGAGCGGCACCGGTGAGGGTACGGGTAGTGCGGGCGTTGCTGTAAGCAGCGTTAGCGCCGAAAGTGAACATTTTGAATTTCTGTTCGCCGTTGAAGCGGAAAGTGGTCTTGGTGTAACCAGTAGTAGGTACCACACCGTCTTGGTCGTAGTAAGAACCAGAGAGGTAGAAGTTACCGCTTTCGGTACCGCCCGATACGCTCAGGTTGGTATCCCACACGCCACCGGTCTTGTAGAAGTCGCCGATGTTGTCGTATACTGGTTGGTCGGTGATGCGATCACCCCAAGAGTTGTAAGCGAAGTCGTTGTAAGAAGTTCTTTGGTAGTTACCCTTGTCGTCGTAGATGTCTTCCATGTAACCGCGGCGGAATTCCTTCTGCTGCTTAGGAAGATTCTTGCACCAAGTGCTGATGTATTTAGCAGAGAGGTTAACCTCTACGCTACCCTTCTTACCTTTCTTAGTAGTAATGATTACCACACCGTTGGCAGCGCGTGAACCGTAGAGTGCAGAAGCGGCAGGGCCCTTGAGCACCGACATGCTTTCGATATCTTCAGGGTTGATATCCATCACGCGGTTAGAAGTGGTGGTTGAAGATGAGCCAGAGCCGTCGAATGCAGAGTTACCTACAACTGAAGAAGAGTTGTCGTAGATAAGACCGTCGACTACGAACAGAGGCTGGTTGTCGCGGCTTTCAGAACCAGAGGTACCACCGCGGAGAATGATTTGTGAACCTGCACCTGCAGCACCAGAAGATTGAGTTACGTTCACACCCGCGATCTTACCAGAGAGCGAGTTGATGGCGTTGGTGCTCTTGTTGCGCATCAGTTCTTCGGCCTTGAGGTCGTCGACAGCATAACCGAGCGACTTCTTGTCCTTCTTGATACCGAGTGCGGTTACAACCACTTCGTCGAGGCTGGTTGTGCCGTCGGCCATCTTGATGTCCATAGTTGAGCCGGTTACTTTCACTTCCTGAGGCTTAGAGCCGATGTAAGTGACTACTAAAGTGCTACCAGGGGCAGCCTTGATAGAGAACTTACCGTCAACGTCGGTTGCAGTTCCTAACTTAGTACCTTTCACCATAACTGTGGCGCCGATAAGAGGCTCACCATTTTGATCGGTTACGGTACCGGTTACTTTACCATTGCTTTGCGCCATAGCAGTGAAGCCGCTAAGGTTTTGACTTGTGGTCAAAGCCATAGGTGCGCCACACGCTAACATGAGCGAAGCCAGCAATACGAATTGTCTTTTCATACGCATTCGTTTTAATTAGTAATTACTTAATAGTATATAGTTAATAATTCTCGTAATTACACTGTTCCCACTAACGGGAAAAGTTTGCCAACGCAAATTTTTTATTTTTTTTCAGACTTACGCAAATTTTTTGCATATTTCCTTAAAAAAATAACAATCCACATTAGCCTACCTTCCAATCAGGTGCTAACAAAGCAAAAATAACACGTAGATGCTAACGATAGCCTAAACCCCCTTAAATAGAAATAGTTAAGCCGCGATATCCATCCACGGAAATCAATTAACTATACTTGAATTTATAAATGTTTTCACAAAGATACAGAAAATGATTCACACTATTGCCATTTTTTAACACTTCACGCGTTTTTAACACACCACGTTAACAGAAGTGCGCGAGGCGCGAAAGCCAGGCGGCAGGGGTGGGGAGATCACACGGATAGCGGCAGGTGGAGCGCGAGGAGCAGCGGGAACGGCAGGAGGAACATTAGTAACGTTAGTAACGTTAGCGGATTGCGCTTCGATTAGCGACCGGTGAATTGGGTCATTGCCACTGGGGTGACTTTGCTGTCGAGCACGCCGCGCATGAATTCGAGATAGCCACGGCCGATGTACCAGTTCCAGTAGTCGGTGAAACCAGCAACTGCGCCTTTCGAGTTGGTGTACTGGAGTGTACCCTTGTTTTCGCCGGTGGCTGCATCGATGCGGTAGATGCAGATGTCGCGACGCTGATAGCCCTGGGTGTTGAAGCCTGAGCCGCCAGGACCCATCTTGTCGATGTCGATGGCCATGAATTCCGAACCTTCACCGAATGCCACTGGAGTGCCCACTGGGGTGAATTCCTTTGTGGTGGTGTTTTGAAGGCCGAGTTGAATCTTGTCGGTCATAGGAGTGCCGTCGGTCTCGAAGATGAAGTTGTAGAGGCGCACGCTGCAGTTCTTGCCAGTTTCGGCCGAGCCTGGGAATGTGAGCGGTTCTTTGAAGGGCACAATCACTGGAGCCTTTGCGAAGTCGTAGACCACAGCCATCTGCTTAGAGCCTGCTGCCACGTTGAACTTCTGGTTGTAGACTTCTTCGTTTTTGCTGTTGAGGAACTGCACGGTCACTTCACCTGGGTTTACGGTGTAGAACAGGCCCACGTCGCCGCTAGGCACGTAGTTGTAGGTGGTGAGGAAAGACGATCCGTTGTTGGAGTACTTCTGTCCGTTGATCACTACGGTGTAGATGTAGTTGGCTGCTTCGGCTTTCTTTGGGCACATGTATGCCACCTGGATGAGCGCCTGGTCGCCAGTGACATTCTCAGTCATGTATTCAATATCTTTCTTTTCGCATGATGCGAAAACCAATGCGATAAGGCAGATGCTGATATATTTCAAAAATTTCATAATTCAAATAATTTAAAAGGTGTGAATTAAAAATTATTTAGGCATGTCGCCAGGATAAGCAAACCAAGGCATTGAGCACTGATAGTCGTCGGCTGTACCCGAGATTGGCTTGAGGGCTTCAAGGTTCTTAGCGTTCCACATGTATTCAGAGTTGTAGCGTGGACGCAGACGGTAGCAAGGCGAACCGTTGTTGCGGGTGTTGTAAGAGCCGCGGCGGTTTTGCACTTGTGCAGGAGCGAGGTAGAATCCCTTGTAAACCTTGTTCACGTTTTCGTCGCGCTTCTGGTTGAGGGTGGTCTTGTCCCAGCCGTTGCCGAAACCTGGCACGTCGCCAGTGTATTCGATGTCGTAGTGATACTTACGCAGGTCGACCCACACTTCAGGAGCACCCCATGGGTAGAGGGCTACATACTTCTGCATCATGATGTGAGAGAGGGTGAAGTCGCTGAGCGAAAGACCTGCCACGTAAGGACCGTCGAGGTATTCCTGTGCGATGGCGAGGAATGTGGCCTTGTCCACCTTGTCGCCCTGGTGGTAGGTCACGTCTTTCATCACGTTGTTGACCTTTTCAGAGATTGTAACGAGCGTACCTGGCTTGATGAACTGTGCAGAGAATTGCATATCGGCAGAGATAGCCTCTTTCCATCTTTCGTAAGCCACCTTCTTGTCGCCATACTTGAATTGTACTTCAGCGATGTCGAAGAGCAATTCGGCGTAAGTGGTGAGGATGTAAGGAGCGTCGTTGCTGTAGAGCCAGCGTCCTTGACCGTCGCGAGCGTCGCTCACAGCGTCGGTGCGGCCCCAGAAGTTTTCAGCAGTGCCGATTGGGCCAGCAGCGCCGGTGAAGCCTGAGCCCTTGAAGTAATACTTGCGCAGAGCGGCGCGGTCGGTTTCCACGGCTACATCGTTGCCCGATGCGGTGCCGAGTTTGAGCAGTGGACGTGGGTCGAAGTGACCAGCATCTTCCAGCGTATCGCAGATGATTTGCTTTTCAGCGAGTTCGTGTGGATACTTAGGGTGAGTCTGCTCGACGATAGTGCCTTCTTCGGTCACCACCTTGATGGTGTGAGGAATCTTGTCGCCTTCAGCGGTGTAGACTGGCATGGTGCCGGTCATGGTTTGAACGGCGAAGTCGTGCTGCCAGTACACGTTGGCGAGGTTGCCACGATATGGGCCAAAGAAGTTGTTGTAAGCGCTCTGTGCAGCGTCGGCGCCGCCACCGAGGATTTTCACCATGGCGTTGTCGTCGTTGCTCTTGAAAGCCTTATCTGCTGCTTCCATGAACTGATCGTAGTATTTTTCCTTGAAGTCGCGCTTGTTGGTGAGCGAAGCGAGGTTACGAGCGATTACAGTGTAAGCGAAGCGAATCCACTTGTCCTTGTCGCCGCCGTAGATCCAGTCGTTTTGGCTGATGCGGGTGCCGTAGTTCGACTTGTCTTCCTTCTGGAGATAGTCGATAGCGGTAGTAGCCCACTTGCGCACCTGTTCGAAGATTTCATCTTGGTAGTCGTATTCGTGAGAGAGGAGGCCAGGCACGAATGCTTGCTTCATGGGCGCTTCGCTGTGGATTTTGGCGAGGAAGTCCCAAGAGTAGGCCTTGATGGCGTAGCCGATACCGGCGAGTGTCCAGTTTTCGGCTGCCTCACTCTGCTTGATCATGTTTTCGAGGTTCATACCCTGGTTCCAGTACACCATGCGCCATGCTTCACCACCGGCATCGCTTGCTGCGGTGTAGTAGTTGTTGGCGAAGTTGGAGTAACTGCTCGTACCCATCATCTGAGTGAGAGGGCAGAGCGCACGCAGGTCGTAATAAATACCGAAGTAGTTTTGCTGGATACCAGCGAGGTAGAGGTATCCTTCCACGTAGTCGGGCGCGTCGGTATTCTTGTTTACATCAAGATAGTCGTCACAACTAGAGGCTGTGAGCGCCATCATGATAGTGGCAATGATATATAAAAATTTATTCTTTTTCATAATTGGTGATTTTTAAAAAAGTCCACTAATAGATTAGAATGTTACGCTTAAGCCCACAGAATAGGTGCGAGGACTTGGGAGCGACCAGCAGTCGTAACCTTCACCACCTGTACCACCTGCTGCAGCACTCATAGTGTTACCAGCCACGTCGATACCGGTGTAGTTGGTGATGGTGAACAAGTCGTTGCCCGATACGTAGATCGAAGCGTTGCTGATGGTCTTGTTAGTGATCTTAGAGAGCCATGCCGAAGGCACGATGTAGGTGAGGCGGAGTTCCTGGCAGCGGATGTAGTTGATCTTGTGCTGGATCCAGTCTTCGTCGCCACCTAAGTAGCGAGTCTTGTCGAAGTCAACGGCGATGGTGTTGATAGTTGGGTGGTCGCTGTTTTCGTTGCCGTCCTTGAGCACGCCGGTGAACACGCGTCGGCCGCTTTCGCGGTTAGCCACTGAGAATTCGCTGAGGCCTGAAGAAGTCATGTCGCGAACGGTAGCGTTCACTACGTCGGCATGCCAGCGGCCCTGGAACATAGCGCTGAGGCGGAAGTTCTTGTAACTGAGGCTGGTGGTGATACCGAAGCGGAGTTTTGGCTCACGGTTACCGAGCACGCTCCAGTCAGAAGATACGTAAGGAGCGCCGGTGGTTGGGTTGATGAGGATGTCGCCATTCTTGTTGCGTTCGTAGCCGCGACCAGTTACGGTGGTGATTGGGTGGCCCTTCATCACACCGTTACGGATGTTACCCGAGTTCCAAGTGTAGGCGTTGTAGTATTCCTTGAGGTTTTCAGGGAGTTCCACGATTTCAGAACCAGTGTGAGAGAGGTTCAAGCCCACATTCCAGCGGAGGTCGTTGTTGCGAACAACGTCAACGTCGACGTGACCTTCCCAGCCCCAAGTGTTGAACGTACCCACGTTCATGTTGTTGAGCACGAAGCCGGTGGCATACGACATGCGGAAGCCGGTCACGATCTGGTCGGCACAGTGAGTGCGGAACATGGTGAAGTCGGCGTTCACACGGTCGTCCCAGAAGCGGCCTTCGAGACCGATTTCGTAAGAAGTGGTCATTTCAGGCTTGAGGCTCTTGTTAGGACCGGTGTAGCCATATTTGTAACCACCACCCACGAGGCCTGTAGGTTCGAGTTCGGGGTCGATAGAGAGGGCGGGAGCGTCCTTACCTACCTGGGCGATAGCGCCGCGGAGTTTGAGGTAGTTCATCCAGCCGAGGTTCTTCAGCGCAGGAATTTCGGTGAGCACGAATGATGCTTCCACTGCTGGGTAGAAGAACGAGTTGTTTTCCTTAGGAAGGGTCGATGACCAGTCGTTACGGAAGCGGCCGGTGAGGAAGGCCATGTTGTTCCAGCCAAATTCCACCTGACCAGAGATAGCCTGGAGGCGACGCTTAGTGGTGCGCTTGGTGCTCTTGATGGTGGATTCGGTACAGTTGTTGATTGAGTAGAATTCAATCACCTTGAAGTTGCTACCCGAAGAAGAAAGCGATGAAACGCCGTTTTCGAGTTGGTGGTAACCCACCTGCACACCAAATGTGAGTTTGCCATCAAGGAAGTCGTTGTTGTAGCCAGCGAGCAGGTTGATGGTGGGGTCGTTGGTGTTGTATTTAGAGAGTGAGTAGAGACCGCTGTTGGCAGCGTCGTTCACTGTCTGGTTGTAGCCCACTGAATATGGGTGCTTGCCGTATTCGTAAGCCGATGTAGAAACGTCCCAACCAAATTGAGCACGCACGAAGGTGTGTTCGATAGGAGTGATGTTAACCGAGAATGCGCTGATGAAGCGGTCGGTAACGTCGTAGTTGAGGTTCTTCATCAAGGTGTAGAGTGGGTTCACGAGGTCGCCGTCGGTGTAGAGGTTAGGATAACGCATGTGAGCACCGTCTTCAGCCATGTAGTCGGCCATGTTGTCGATTTGAGGCCACTTGTAAGACTGGCGAACTGGACCGTAGAGACCGCGGAGGGCCTTGTGGTTCTTTTGGTTCACATACTGGATGCTACCTTCGAAACGCAGCCACTTAGCCACCTCAGCCTTACCGGCGAGAGAGAGGTTGGTACGCTTCAAGTCGGTAGTCTTGATCACACCGGTCTGGTCGAAGAACGAAGCACTGGCGCGCACGCTCATCTTTTCGTTACCTGCTTCCACTGCCAGGTTGTGCTTGTGCATGAAACCGGTTTGGATCACTGCAGCAGCATTGTCGTAGAGTGGAGTTGAAGGATCATACTCAGCACCGTTTTGTGCGGTGTAGTAGTAGTTGGTGGTGCCATAGATACCGTTGGCATACTTTTGCTGAATCTTTGGCCAGCCGTAGGCTTTCGACCAAGAGAGTTGGTTGCTATAGGTGACGCGAGCCTTGCCGTTGCGACCCTTCTTGGTGGTGATGATAATCGCACCGTTGGAAGCGTCGGAACCGTAGAGCGCAGCCGCTGCCGCACCCTTGAGCACGGTCATGCTTTCGATATCTTCAGGGTTGAAGTCGTTACCACGAGAAGAGTAGTCGGTAGAACGCACGTTCAGACCAGTGAGGTCGTCGCCACCGGCGAGGATGCCCGATGCGTTGAACGAAGTGTTGTTCATAGGCACACCGTCGACTACGTAGAGAGGCTGGTTGTTACCAGAGAGAGAAGTTGCGCTACGGAGCACTACCGAGGTAGAAGCACCTGGAGCACCACCTGAAGAGGTCACGGTCATACCCGACACACGACCCTGCAGGGCTGAGATGAAGTCGGTACGGCCTGATTCAGCGATATCCACGGCCTTCACATTCTGAGCCGAAGAACCCACTGCACGAGCCACACGCTTCATACCGAATTCACCGGTGATTACCACTTCGTCGAGTTTGAGCCCGTCGTTGTTCATCACCACATTGGCTGCGTCGGCTGCCGAAACTTCAGTAGCCTTGTAGCCCACATAAGAGAACACCAAAGTTTGATTTTTTGATGCTTGGATGGAATAGTTACCGTTGATATCGGTCACCGTACCGCGCTGAGTGCCTTTCACTCTCACGGTCACACCGATAAGCGGTTCACCACTGGCGTCTTTTACAACACCTGTCACTTTACCGTTGCTTTGCGCCATAGCAGTGAAGCCCACACCTGTCCCAGGTGAGAAAGTAGCGGGAGCGCCACATGCCAGTACTAACGCTGTCAACAATACACATTGCTTTTTCATATGCACATGTTTTTAGTAAGTAGGTTAGTTAATAGTATATAGTTATTAGTCTCGAAATTCGTTTTTAGTTAAGAGTAATTACAACGGGCCACAATAAGCCCATTTTATTTTCAACTGCAAATTTCAAACTTTTTTTAGACATACGCAAATTTTTTAAGCAATACATTAAAAAAAATTCACACCCAAAGCGATTTTAACATTTCACCCCTCCCCCACCCCGCCACACATTATATATATAGGGGAAGGCTGAAAACTCTGGTCACTACCATAACCGACCCTCTCCGAGGCTCTCTTCTTTGCTGTTCCTTGTCTCCAAGCCGCGCTCGCGAATTGCTTCGCAATTCACTCGCTTGCATGGAGTTAACCATAATAAGCCGTCTCCGACGGCGGTGGGAGATCGCCTAGCGTACGGTGGCCGAGCGCCTGCCGCTCGGTGGGTGGGCGCCAGTAGTGTTTTTTTTGAGCGAGCCTTATTTCGGGTTTACAGACAGCCTAGATGGGACAAGAGAGATTCTCTGAGTTTTCCATCCTTTTTTCTTGCTGATTTTGTGGTAGTTATGATTTTTTATTGAAAAAAGTGCATTTTTTCTGAAACTTTTGGCACCATGTTTGCGTCTATATTTTCGAAAGGCGGCCCGAGATGGCAGGTGCACAGCCGTTGACGGCGCCTGAGAACTTAGCAATCCATTATTTAGAACAGTAAATATTACCATTCAAAGCAATGAAAAAGATTTTCATGATGGCCCTTATGGCTACACTGATGAGCATTCAGGCCATCGCACAATACAACGTGAAATTTCAAGTGAACGACTCAACGGGCGAAGGCGAGGCTTTCGCCACGGTGAGAATCTACAAGGCTGCCGACGCCAACAAGGCGGTTTCTACCGGAGTGACTACGCTCGAGGGTGCTTTCACACAAGAAATCGCCACGGCGGGCGCCTATAAGGCCGAAATCTCGGCAGTGGGCAAGGTGACCGCTGTGAAAGACTTCAGCGTGAGCGCATCGCAAAAGACTGCCGACCTGGGCACAATCGTGCTGGGTGCCAACGCCAACGTGCTCCAGGGCGTGACCGTGACGGCTGCCGCCCCCGTTGTGAAGAGCGAAATCGACCGCATTTCATATAATGTGCAAAACGATGCCGACTCAAAGAGCCGCAACGTGCTCGACATGCTGCGCAAGGTGCCTCTGGTGACCGTCGACGGACAGGACAACATCACCGTGAAGGGTTCGGGCAGTTACAAGATTTTCAAGAACGGACACCCCGACCCAGGCTTGAGCCAGAATGCGAAGGAAGTGCTCAAGGCCATCCCCGCAAGCATGATCAAGCGCATTGAGGTGATTACCGACCCAGGCGCAAAATACGACGCCGAGGGTGTGACCGCCATCCTCAACATCGTGACCTTCGACGCCTCAAGCACCAGCACCAGCGGCGTGACCGGTACCGTGTCGGTGGGCGCGAGCGACCGCGGCAACCCTGAGGCTATGGCCTACCTCACCACCCAGGTGGGCAAAGTGGTGGCCAGCATCAACTACGGCTACCACCACCAGACCAAGCACAACGACATGCAGCACAATGAATATTTCACCCGCTACACCGAAACCGGCAACGAACTCACCGACGTGCAAGACGGCGGCGCCAGCGTGAATGTGCACTTTGGCAACATCGACGCCAGTTACGAGCCCGACACGCTCAATCTGCTCTCGCTCTCCTTCGGCGGCTACTACTATAATTACATGGCCGAAGGCTGGGGCAGCGTGGTGATGCGCGACAAACTGGGCCAGACCATCTACAGCCACGACAAGTATGGCCGCATTCCTGGCAACAACTTCTTCTCATTCAACGGCCGCTTCGACTATCAGCACAAGACTCGCCGCCCCGACGAGACCCTCACCCTCTCCTACATGCTCTCTACCTCGCACAACAAAAATGAAAACGAGATGACCTATAGCAACATGGTGGGCTCGGTGCTGCCCTACACCCAGTCGCACGACGACGTGACTGAGAATTTCCTGGAGCAGACTGTGCAATTCGACTGGACTCGCCCATTTGCCAAATACAACAAATTTGAAACCGGCCTGAAATACATCAACCGCAGCAACAAGAGCCACTCCATCTTCGACTACAAGGGCTACCCCGAAGGCGATCATGAGAGCCAGTTCAAGCACCTCACCCAAGTGGCAGCGGCCTACTTCAGTTACACCTTCAACAAGGGTCCATGGGCAGCGCGCGCCGGCTTGCGCTACGAATTCAGCCACCTGAGCGCCAAATTCCCCGACGGAAGCCAGAAGAATTTCCACAGCAACCTCAGCGACTGGGTGCCCATGGCTAGCGTGCAATATAAGTTTGACATGTTCAACACGCTCAAACTCACATTCAACACCACCATCAACCGCCCCGGCATCAGTTACCTCAACCCCGCAGTGGTGATCACTCCCGAATCGAAGACCTACGGCAACAGCGACCTCAAGAGCGTGCACAAATATGCCTGGGAACTCAACTACATGCACATGGGCCAGAAGTTCACCTTCAGCATCACCCCTAACTTCGACATCTGCACCAATGGCATCGCCACCAAGCAGTGGAGCGAAGGCAACATCAAGCACACCACCTACGTGAATGGCTTGTTCAAGCGCTGGATAGGCGTGTGGGGCTACGTGCAGTACAACCTCGTGAAGACCGGCACAAGCGTGATGGTGAACGGCGGCATCGGCTACGACTACTTCAAGAATGAAGACCTCGGCATTCGCAACTACGGCACCGTGATCAATTTCTTCACCAATCTCACCCAGCAACTGCCAGCCGGATTCCGCCTCAGCGCCTGGGCTGGATGCTTCGGCGGCAACCCCGAAGGCCTCTACAGCAAGAGCGACCGCGAGTGGTACCACGGCTTCAACCTGCAGCGCTCATTCCTGAAGGAAGACCGCCTCACCGTGAGCATCAACGCCCGCAACCCGTTCCACAAAATCAACAAGTGGCACACCCACACCGTGAACGGCAACTACAGCGGCTACGAGCACTACCACTACATGGTGCGCGACTTCAGCATCAAAGTATCTTACCGCTTCGGTTCGCTCAAGGCTAATGTGAAAAAGACCGCCACCACCATCGAGAACAACGACCTCGTGGGCGGCAGCACAGCCGGCGGCCAAGGCCAGCAAGGCGGCCAGAGCAAGTAAGCAACAAACGCGAGTTCGGGATAAGCAATACTGCGCTTTTTTAGAAAAAAATAACGAATC
>JAUNCU010000055.1:0-4711 GCA_030526455.1 Bacteroidales bacterium
TGAACGAAGACGCTGAAATGGATCAGGAATTCTTCGACAACGTGCTCGGCAAGGACGTGGCTAAGAACGTGGAAGAATACACCGAAAAGATGAAGGAAATGATTGCTGCCCAACTGAAGAACGACAGCAACTACCGCTTCACCATCGACGCCGAACGCGTGCTGCGCAAGAAAGTGGGCGACCTCGAACTCCCCGATGAATTCCTCAAGAAGTTCCTCGCCGCTCGCAGCAAGGAAGAAAACGCACAGCAGAGCGTGGAAGAAAACTACGAAAAGACTCGCGAACAAATTCAGTGGCAACTCATCAAGGAGAAGGTGGCTCGCAACTACGAACTCAAGGTGGAAGAAGAAGACATGCTTCGCCTTGCCCGCTTCTATGCCGCTCAGCAATTCGCTCAATACGGCATGAGCAACCTGCCTGAAGAGGTAATCGAGAACTACTCGAAGGAACTGCTGAAGAAGGACGACGTGCGCAGCGACATCCAGAACCGCGCATTTGAAGACAAGGTGTTCGGCGCTATCCAAGACGCAGTGGGCATCGATGAAAAGACCGTGAGTGTAGAAGAATTCAACAAACTCTTCGAAGCCGAAAAATAATCTCTTGACAATATAGCATCGAGGGCGGCTGTCATTGATCACCAAATAATGACCCGCTCTCGATTCTTATACTTTAATAGAATCACAATTTTTTATTAACACTAAATCAAATCCGACATGAATAACGATTTTAGAAAATTCGCTGTCAACCACCTCGGTATGAACGGCCTCGCGCTTGACCAGTACACTAGTCAAGTGAGCGACAGTTACATTTCTCCCACCATCATTGAAGAGCGCAAACTGAATGTGGCTCAGATGGATGTGTTCTCACGCTTGATGATGGACCGCATCATCTTCCTGGGCACCCAGGTGGACGATTACACAGCAAATGTGATTCAAGCCCAACTCCTCTACCTCGACTCGGCCGACCCAGGCAAGGATGTGTCGATCTACATCAACTCTCCTGGCGGTTCGGTGTATGCCGGCCTCGGCATCTACGACACGATGCAGTATATCCAGAGCGACGTGTCGACCATCTGCACCGGCATGGCAGCCTCGATGGCGGCAGTGCTGCTGGTGGCAGGCGCCAAAGACAAGAGATTCGCGCTGAAGCACTCTCGCGTGATGATTCACCAGCCTATGGGCGGCATCCAGGGCCAGGCTTCCGACATCGAAATCACCTCGCGTGAAATTCTGAAACTCAAAAACGAACTCTACACTATCATCAGCGAGCACTCAGGCCAGCCTTTCGAAAAGGTGTATAACGACAGCGACCGCGACTACTGGATGACGGCGCAGGAGGCTGTGGACTACGGCATGATTGACCGCGTGCTCGAAAAAAGCAAATAAACGATAATGGCAAAAAAAGGACAGGACCAGAAACTGAGATGTAGTTTCTGCGGTCGCACCGAAAGTGAAGTGGAACTGATGCTGCCCGGCATGAACGGTTGCATCTGCAACGACTGTGCCGAGCGCGCCGACCAACTCGCCAAGGAGTACCTCGACAAGATGTACAAGACGGAGGGCGGCGAATTCGACCTCGCCACGCTGCCCAAGCCCGCTGACATCAAGAACTACCTTGATGAATACGTGATAGGGCAGGACGACGCAAAGAAATACCTCTCGGTGGCTGTATACAACCACTACAAGCGCCTGGCGCAAAAGAAGACCGACGACGATGTGGAGATTGAAAAATCCAACATCATCATCGTGGGCCCCACCGGCACTGGCAAAACACTGCTGGCCAAGACGATTGCAAAATTGCTGAAGGTACCTTTCGCCATCGTCGACGCCACCGTGCTCACCGAGGCGGGCTATGTGGGTGAAGACATTGAGAGTCTGCTCACGCGCCTGCTCCAGGCTTGCGACTACGACCTGAGGGAAGCCGAGCGCGGCATCGTGTTTATCGACGAAATCGACAAGATTGCGCGCAAGGGCGACAACCCTTCGATCACGCGCGACGTGAGCGGCGAGGGCGTTCAGCAGGGCTTGCTGAAGTTGCTCGAGGGTTCGGTGGTGAACGTGCCACCCCAAGGCGGACGCAAGCATCCCGACCAGAAGATGATTCCGGTGGACACGAAGAACATCCTCTTCATCTGCGGTGGTGCGTTTGAAGGCATCGAGCGCAAGATTGCGCAGCGCCTCAACACCCAGGTGGTGGGCTTCGGCACCGACACCAAATTCCGCCGCCTTGAGCAAGAGCGCCTGCTCCACTTCGTGGCACCGCAGGACTTGCGCTCCTTCGGCTTGATTCCCGAAATCATCGGCCGCCTGCCAGTGCTCACCAATCTTGAGCCCCTCGACAATGTGGCGCTGCGCCGCATCCTCACCGAGCCCAAGAACGCCATCACGAAGCAGTATCAGAAACTCTTCATGATGGACGGCGTGAACCTGGTGATTGAAGACGCCGTGCTCGACTACATCGTGGCGAAGGCTGTGGAATACAAACTCGGCGCGCGCGGCCTGCGTTCGCTCTTCGAGACCATCATGACCGAAGCCATGTACAAGGTGCCGTCGACCGACGCCAAGGAATACACCGTGACGCTCGACTACGCCAAGGAACAACTCGAAAAATCCAATTTTGAGATTCTGAAGGACACCAAGTAAGCGGCACAGCACAAAAATAATTATCGCATCGGGACAAACAAATTACGTGAAATATTTGTTTGTCCCGTTCGTTTTTATTAAATTTGTGTTTGAAACTAGCCTTTACCACTTACAACTATGCCTGATATAAAAAAAGTGACTGAAGAATTGAAGAAGCATTTCGGCTTCGACACCTTCAAAGGTAACCAAGAAGACATCATTCTTAATCTTCTTGCAGAGAATGACTCATTCGTGCTCATGCCCACGGGCGGAGGCAAGTCATTGTGCTACCAACTCCCTTCACTGATGATGGAGGGAACAGCCATCGTGATATCGCCACTCATCGCCCTGATGAAAAATCAGGTGGATGCCATGCGCCATTATAGCGAGAACGACAGCATAGCCCACTTCCTCAATTCGTCGCTCAACCGCCAGGCCATCGACCAGGTGAAAGACGACGTGGTGAGCGGAAAGACGAAACTGCTCTACGTGGCGCCCGAATCGTTCACCAAGAAGGAGAACATCGAATTCTTGCGCAACGTGAAGATTTCGTTCTACGCCGTCGACGAGGCCCACTGTATCTCGGAGTGGGGCCACGACTTCCGCACCGAATACCGCAACATCAGGCAAAACATCGAGTTGATAGGGCATCGCCCCATCATCGCCCTCACGGCTACGGCTACCCCCAAGGTGCAGCACGACATTATGAAAAACCTGGGCATGACCGATGCCAAGGTGTTCAAGTCGTCGTTCAACCGCCCCAACCTCTACTACGAGGTGCGCCCAAAGACCGCCGACGTGGATAAGGAAATCATCCGCTTCATCAAGTCGATGAACGGCAAGTCGGGCATCATCTACTGCCTGAGCCGCAAGAAAGTGGAAGAACTGGCTGAGATTCTCAATGTGAACGACATCAAGGCGCTGCCTTACCATGCCGGCATGGATAGCGCCGACCGCTCGGGCAACCAAGATAAATTCCTCAAAGACGACGTGCAGGTGATCGTGGCCACCATCGCCTTCGGCATGGGCATCGACAAGCCCGACGTGCGCTACGTGATTCACTACGACATTCCCAAGAGCCTCGAGGGCTACTACCAGGAAACGGGCCGTGCCGGTCGCGACGGCGGCGAAGGCCGAAGCATCACTTTCTACGCCAAGAAAGACTTGCTGAAACTGCAGAAATTCATCCAGGGCAAACCCGTGAGCGAGCAGGAGATAGGCAAACTGCTGCTGGCCGAAACGGCGCAGTATGCCGAGTCGTCGATCTGCCGCCGCAAGACGCTGCTCAAATACTTCGGCGAAGACTACACCGAGGCCAACTGCGGCTGCTGCGACAACTGCCTCTTCCCACGCGAGAAGGTGAGCGCGGGCGAAGAACTGCGTGCCCTCATCGAGGCTGCCATCGTGCTCAAGGGCCGCTTCAAGGCCAACGATATCATCAACTTCGTGCTCGGCGTGAAGACGAAAGACATCCTGAACCACAAACTCCACGAATACGACGAATTCGGGTCGGTGACCAACCGCGACGACAAGTTTATGAAAGCCGTGGCCTACCAGGGCCGTGTGCATGGCTACTTCGACTGCGACATCGACAACGACCGCGCACTGAAGGTGACCCAGAAGGGCATCGACTTCGTCAACAGCCGCGAGAAATTCCACATCGTGCTCGACCGCGACTTTGCCGAAACCGAGAATGTGACCATTCAGACCGGCAGCGTGAACGTGCTCGACCCCGAATTGCACGGCATACTCGTGGACCTGCGCAAGCGCATCTCGGAAGAACTCAACGTGCCGCCTTACGTGATTTTCCAGGAGCCCACGCTCGAAGACATGTGCACGCTCTATCCCATCACCCTCGACGAACTGAAGACCATGCGAGGCGTGGGCGAGGGCAAGGCGAAGAGATACGGGCAGAAGTTTGTCGACATCATCAAGAAATACGTAGACGAAAACGAGATAGAGCGCCCCGAAGACATACGCGTGCGCTCGAAGCCAAACAAGAGCCGCAAGAAGATAGAAATCATCAAGGCCATCGACCACAAGGTGGACCTCGACTCCATCGCCGAATCCAACAACCTCACGCTCGAGGA
>JAUNCU010000055.1:4721-11819 GCA_030526455.1 Bacteroidales bacterium
GGCGATCGTGTATTCGGGCACCAAACTCGACATCAACTACTACCTCAACAAGGTGATGGACGACGAGCACGTGGACGACATCTTCGACTACTTCATGGAGAGCGACACCGACAACATGCGCGCCGCCATCGACGAACTCGGCAGCGAATACACCGAAGAGGAAATACGCATGGTGCGCATCAAGTTCACCAGCGAAATCGCCAACTAGCGGCAGGGCAGAGGTGCCAACTCGCGCTGGGTGAGTGCCGATATTCATACTACTACACATATAATAAAATGGGCAAACGAATCTTTTTAGATTTTTTTGCCTGTTTTTTTATGAAATGAGGCAAAAAATGAGTAATTTTGTGTGCAATAAGTGAAAAAGTAATTTAGTGATTTAAATTTCTTCGGGAAATAATCTAAACTCAAAATATATGTCATTTATTGCAGATCGTGTAAAAATGGACGGACTCACCTTTGATGATGTCCTGCTGATTCCAGCGTATTCTGAAGTATTGCCAAATCAAGTAAATCTTCAAACCAAATTCTCTCGTAACATCACGCTCAACGTTCCGCTGATTTCTGCAGCGATGGACACCGTAACCGAAGCCGAGATGGCAATTGCCATAGCGCGCGAAGGCGGTATCGGCGTTATCCACAAAAACATGAGCATCGAGGAACAGGCGCGCCAGGTGCATGCCGTGAAGCGTGCCGAGAACGGTATGATTTACGATCCCGTGACCATCAAGCGTGGCTCGAAGGTGCTCGACGCACTCAACATCATGAGCGAATACCACATCGGCGGTATTCCAGTGGTGGACGAAAACAAGAAACTGGTGGGCATCGTGACCAATCGCGATTTGCGATTTGAGAAAGACGTGAACCGCAAGATCGACGAAGTGATGACCAGCGACCACCTCGTGACCACTTCATCATCGACCAATCTCGACGAAGCAGCCGAAATTCTCCAAACTCACAAGATTGAGAAATTGCCCGTTGTTGACAAGGACGGCAAACTCATCGGCCTCGTTACTTACAAAGACATCACTAAAGCAAAAGACAAACCCAACGCTTGCAAAGACGCTCTGGGCCGCCTTCGTGTGGCTGCGGGCATCGGCGTGACTGGCGACAGCCTCAAGCGTGCCGAAGCGCTGGTGGAAGCAGGCGTCGACGCTATCGTGATCGACACCGCACACGGCCACACCAAGGGCGTGGTGAAGGTGCTCCAGGAAGTGAAGCGCTCGTTCCCACAAATCGACGTGGTGGTGGGCAACATCGCCACTGGTGAAGCCGCTAAATTCCTTGTTGAGAACGGCGCCGACGGCGTGAAGGTGGGTATCGGCCCCGGCTCTATCTGCACCACTCGCATCATCGCCGGTATCGGTGTGCCTCAGTTGAGCGCTGTATATGATGTGGCTAAGGCCCTCGAAGGCACTGGTGTGCCCCTGATTGCCGACGGTGGTATCCGCTACTCGGGCGACATCGTGAAAGCCCTTGCCGCAGGTGCTTACTGCGTGATGCTCGGCGGTATCTTCGCCGGCGTGGAGGAATCTCCTGGCGACACCATCATCTTCAACGGCCGTAAGTTTAAGTCTTATCGTGGCATGGGTTCGCTCGAAGCCATGGAAAAAGGTTCGAAGGACCGCTACTTCCAGGGCAACGTCACCGACAACAAGAAACTCGTGCCAGAAGGCATCGCCGCTCGCGTTCCTTACAAGGGCACACTCTACGAAGTGGCTTACCAGATGCTGGGCGGCCTGCGTGCCGGTATGGGCTACTGCGGTGCCGAAAACATCGAGAAACTCCACAAGGCTCAATTCGTGAAGATTACCAATGCGGGTGTGGCTGAAAGTCACCCCCACGATGTGGCCATCACCAGCGAAGCGCCTAACTACAGCCGCGGCTAAGCAGTGGGAGAGTGGTTGTGGGATAATCCACACACAATAAAACCATTTATTTTGCGTTATTATCACTGGTAATAACTATTTGAACTAAATATCATTATGAAAATTAAATTGATGCTTGGTGCGCTCATCGGCGGGGTATGTCTGGCTTTTGCCGCTCAAGACCCCGTGTTGATGACCATCAACGGAAAAGATATTCATCTCTCTGAATTTGAATATCTCTACAAGAAAAACAACCAGCAGCAAGTCGAGAAGGAAACGCTCGACCAATATGTGAACCGTTTCGTTACCTATAAGCAGAAGGTGGCCGACGCCGAAGCCATGGGTATCGACACGCTGAAATCGTTTGTTTCGGAATTCAACGGCTACAAGGAAGGCATGGTGAAGGATTTCCTCGAGGATACCACCATCAACGTGCGCCTCGAAAAGGAAGCCTACGAACGCATGAAGACCAACGTGGACCTCGACCACATCATGCTGCCTCTGGGTAAGGACCAGAACGACAACAAGGCCATCTTGGCTCGACTCGACAGCATTCGCACCTGTGTGCTCAACGGCGAAGACTGGGGTGCGCTGGCGAAGAAGTTCTCTACCGACCCATCGGCTGCTCGCAACGAAGGTCACTACGGCTTCACCGCTTCGGGCATCTATCCTTACGGCTGGGAAATGGTGGCTTACACCACACCTATCGGCCAGATTTGCAAGCCATTCCGCACCGACTTCGGTAACCACCTGATTCGTGTGAACGGCAAGCGTGAGGATCCCGGCCAAGTGGAAGTGCAGCACATCATGCTGCTCACTCGCAACATGAACGACTCGGCTAAGGCTGCCGTGAAGGCTCGCATCTACGAACTCTACGACTCAGTGAAGGCCGGCGCCGACTTCGATGCCCTCGCAAAGAAGTACAGCGACGACAAGGGTTCGGCTACCAAGGGCGGCAAACTGCCTTGGTTTGGCGTGAACCGCATGGTGCCTGAATTTGAGAAGGCTTCGTTTGCCCTCGCCGATGGCGAAATCTCTGAGCCTATCGAAACCGTCTACGGCTACCACATCATCAAGAAACTCGGCCACAAGGGCGTGCCTTCATTTGAAGAAGCGCTCCCCGCCATCAAGCGCAGCATCGCCTACGACGAACGCAGCCAGATGGCACGCAACGCCAAGATCGAGGAAATCAAGAAACTCTACAACTACAAGAGCAACGACGAGAAATTCCGTGCCTACCTGAAGAAGGAACTGAAGAAGCACGGCCAGTTCGACTCGGCCTTCGTGGCTGGCGTGCTGGCGAAGTCTAATTTCACCATCTGCTCTTGGGCCGGCAAGAAGGTGCCTGCATCGGTGCTCGCTAAGTCGGTGAACAAGAAGGCTAAATACGACAACGAGTCGGCCGCTGCCAACATCGCTGCACAGATTGAGCCTTACGTGAACCGCAACATCATGCAGTATTACGTCGACAATCTCATCAACGACAACGCTGAATACCGCAACCTCATCAACGAGTATCGCGACGGTATGCTCCTCTTCGAGATCAGCAACAAGAAGGTGTGGGACGGCGCTAGCAAGGACACCACCGGCTTGAAGAACTACTTCGAGGCCAACCGTGCGAAATACAACTGGGACAAGCCACGCTTCAAGGGCATCCTGCTCTCCGCTAAGAGCGACTCTATCGCCAAGGAAGTGAAGGCGATGATTCCTAGCATCGGTGCCGACACGCTCACAACCACACTTCACAAGAAGTTTGGCAGCAACATCAAGATGGAACGCATGCTCTTCGCCCAGGGCGAAAACGATGTAGTCGACGCTGTGGTGTTTGGCAAGAGCGAACAGACAGGCAACGCCAAGTTCCCCGTCGCATTCGTGCTCGAAGGCGGCCTCATCGACCAGCCTGAAACCGTAGCCGACGTGAAAGGCGCAGTAACTTCCGACTACCAAGACGTGCTCGAAAAAGCATGGCTTGAGCAACTCAAGAAGAAGTACCCAGCCAAGATCAACAAAAACGTGCTGAAACTCGTAAAGCCATAAAAGGCAAAGCATAATCTCTAAGAGAAAGCCTCTTTATCCACAGCGGTAAAGAGGCTTTTTTTGTTCCAGCCAACACAGCCGGCTGGAACTGTGGCTTGCTGGGGATGGGCTAGGATGGGGATGGGATGGGATGGGGGGATGGCACGGGGATGGAGATGGGAGGCTGGTGGGCTAGGGCTGGCACGGTGGCTGCCGAGCAGGAGTGGCGGGGCCTGGCGAGTGGCGATGGGGGCTTGGGATGGTGGTTTTTAATGATAATTAAATTATTTTGTTTTGTTATGTGCGTAAAATTTAAGAAATTTGCATAATATTTAGGCGAAGAGGGCGGCGATGGCTGGCTGACTCGCGTTTAGTTAAGAATTTAAACAAAAATACTATAAAAGTGAAACTACGACTTCTTACAATTGGCCTGTTCCTTACGGCTATGGGCTATCTTATGACTGCACAAAACAACATTGCCGAGGAAGTGGCTTGGATCGTGGGCGATGAAGCCATCTACAAATCGGATATCGAAGAGCAATATCAGCAATTACAATACGAGCGCACGCCTATCGACGGCAATCCCTACTGCGTGATTCCCGAGCAAATCGCTATCGACAAACTCTTCCTGCACCAGGCGAAGATCGACACCATAGAGGTGGCTAACTCTACCGTGCAGCAGAGTGTGGATGCGCGTATCAACTACTTTATCGCCAACCTCGGTTCGAAGGAAAAGGTGGAAGAATACTTCCGCAAACCGCTGCCCGAACTGCGTGAGCAACTGATGAACACCGTGCGCGACCAGTACACCATTCAGCAGGTGCAGAGCAGCCTCACCAAGAATGTGAAGGCCACGCCATCCGACGTGCGCAAGTTCTACAACTCCATCCCCAAGGACTCGCTCCCGCTGATCCCTAAGCAGGTGGAGGTGCAGATCATCACCATCAACCCCATCATTCCACAGCAGGAAATCGAAGAGGTGAAATCGCGCCTGCGCGACTATGCTCAGCGCGTGAACAACGGCGAAAGCGATTTCTCAACCCTCGCGCTGCTCTACTCTGAAGACGGTTCGGCGATGACCGGCGGTGAAATCGGTTTCAAGAGCCGCAACGACCTCGTGCCTGAATATGCCAACGTGGCATTCAACCTCAACGACCCCAAGAAGGTGAGCAAGATTGTGGAAACAGAATTCGGTTACCACATCATCCAACTCATCGAAAAACGCGGCGACCGCATCAACACCCGCCACATTCTGCTCAAGCCAAAGGTGAACCAGAAGGACCTCGACTCGGCAGTGGCAAAACTCGACTCGCTGCGCAAAGACGTGGTGGCCAACAAATATACCTTCGAACAGGCAGCGCTCTACGTGTCGCAAGACAAGGATTCGCGCAACAACAAGGGCTTGATGATGAACCCACAGAGCCACACCACACTCTTTGAGATGGCCGACCTGCCCGACGAAATCGGTAAGGTGGTCGACAAACTCCAGGTGGGTGAGATGTCGGAACCATTCATCACCATCAACCAGAGCAACAACCGCCAGCAGGTGGCTATCGTGAAACTCGCCCGACGCATCGAAGCCCACAAGGCCGACCTCGCCGAAGACTTCCAGGTGCTGAAGGAAATGTACGAAACCAAGCGCAAGGCCGAAATCATCGACGAATGGGTGACTGCCAAGCAAAAGAAAACCTACGTTCACATCAGTGACGGATGGCGAAATTGTGAATTCAAATACCAGTGGCGTAAATAATAATCAACATTGAAATTGGTGAACAAATTTCAACATAACTCACAACTAGGGCATAAGGCTGCAAAATGCATCTTATGCCTTTTGCCTCTATTTATCGGCCTCGTGACGGTGAATTCTGTGGCGCAGAACAAGCAGAAGCCACCCAAGGAAATCAAGCCTACGATTCCCGACGCCAACCGCTACCAGCAAAACAAGGTGTTTCTGGAGCGCGCCGACTCTATGCTCTCGGCTCCCGTGGCGAATCCCGCCGACTCCTACATCCTGCTGATGGGCAACATCGAGTTTTCGCGCGGCGATATGCGCCTCTACTGCGATAGCGCACACTATTACGACCAAATCAACTCCATCGACGCCTTCGGCAACGTGAGAATGGAGCGCGCCGACAACCTGAGCGGACGCGCCGACCAACTCCACTACGACGGCGCAAGGGAGGTGATGAACCTGGTGGGCAACGTGAGCATCACCAAGGACAACCGCACCCTCACCAGCCAGGCCATCGACTACTACGTGCCCACCAACGTGGGTAAATACACCTCAAACGGCCGACTGGAAGACCCCAAGAATGTGCTCACCTCCATCGTGGGTGAATACAACTTCAACACCGATGATGCCGTGTTTAGCAACAATGTGGACCTGGTGAACAGCCGCGACAACTACATCATCCACACCGACAAACTGCTCTACAACACCCGCACCAATATCGCCAATCTGGTGGTGCACTCCGAAATCACATCGGACGACAACAAGATCATCACCTCGTGTGGCGACTACAACACCGACACCGAGAAGGCCAACCTCTACGTGAAGGACGGCAAGCAGCCGAAACTCTTCGCCAAAGACGACCGCACGCTCGAGGGCGACTCCATTCACTACGACCGCCACACGGGCGAAGGCACCGCGAAGGGCAACGTGACGGTTGTGGACCCCAAGCACAACGCCATCCTCACCGGCGGCTTCGGCTACCACAACGAGCAGACCCACGTGAGTTACGCCACCGACCGCGCCTTGGCTCGCATCTACAACAAGGAGAACGCCAAGCAGGGCGAACGCAGCGACACGCTCTTCTTCCACGGCGACACCATCACCACCATCCAGGAGCCCGACAAGAACCGCGTGCTCACGGCTACGGGCGGCGTGAAATTCTACCGTAAAGACGTGCAGGGCATATGCGGAAACCTCTCCTTCGCCCAGCGCGACTCTATCCTGAACCTCTACAATCACCCGGTGGTGTGGAGCGGCGAGCGCCAAATCTCCAGCGACAACGAAATCAATGTGCATATGCGCGACAGCAGTTCGGTGGACTGGGCCACCATCCCCAATCGCGGCCTGATTGTGGAGCATCTGGGCGAGATTTACTACAACCAGATTTCGGGCAAATACATCAAGGCCTACTTCGAGAAGCGCACCGCCTACTACGACGACGGCACCGAAGCCACCCAGAACGAACTGCGCCACGTGGATGTG
>JAUNCU010000055.1:11829-15193 GCA_030526455.1 Bacteroidales bacterium
GGGCAACGTGAAAACGCTGTTTTTCCCCATGGAGAACGACTCCACCTACAACAAATGCGTGCGCACCGAAAGCGGTTTCCTCGCACTCGACCTGAAAGAAAAGCAGGAGGTGGACAAGGTGAAACTGTGGCCCGAGGTGAGCGGCCAGGTGATTCCGCTCTATGTGGCAAAGAATTCGCAACTGAAACTCGACGAATATCAGTGGTTCGACGAACTGCGCCCCAAGAAGCCCTACGAAGTGCTCGACATCTCGGAACTCATGCGCGAAATGATAAGCCAGCCCTGGGAGATGACGAAACCCAAGGAAGAGACCGAGGCACCCGACGTGGACGACCGATACGTAGAAAACGAAACATTATAAAATCCCCAACTTTTTTTTGCAACCCGTCACGGGTGGAAATTTGAAATTTTTATCGACTAGTTTTTTTTACCAGCAATGAGTGATATCATCAAACTGCTTCCCGATTCAGTAGCCAACCAGATTGCGGCGGGCGAGGTGATTCAGCGCCCCGCTTCAGTGATTAAGGAACTTGTGGAGAATGCCATCGACGCAGGCGCCACGAGTGTGCAAATCGTGCTCAAAGACGCAGGCAGAACGCTCATTCAGGTGGTGGACAACGGCAAGGGCATGACCGACACCGACGCCCGCCTCGCCTTCGAGCGCCACAGCACGTCGAAGATTTCAAAGGCCGAAGACCTCTTTGCGCTGCAGACGATGGGGTTCCGCGGCGAGGCACTGGCATCGATTGCCGCCATCGCACAGGTGGAACTGCGCACCCGTGCCAAGGGCGCGCAACTGGGCACCAAGATCATTATCAACGCCTCGAAATGCGAAAGCCAGGAACCCGACATGTGTCCTGAAGGTGCCAACTTCATGATCAAGAACATCTTCTTCAATGTGCCCGCCCGCCGAAAGTTCCTCAAGAGCAACCAGGTGGAATTGAGCAACATCGTGAAGGAATATGAGAAACTGGCGCTGGTGAACCACCACGTGGATTTCTCGCTCAGCAACAACGACAAGATTCTGAGCAAATTCATGGGCGGCTCGTTCAAGCAGCGCATCGCGGCACTGTGGGGAGCGAAGGTGGACCAGCAACTCGTGCCACTCAACACCGACACCTCCCTGGTGAGAATCACGGGATTCGTGAGCAAACCCGAAGGTGCACGCAAGCGCAACTTCCTGCAGTATCTCTTCGTGAACGGCCGCTTCATGCGCCACCCTTATTTCCACAAGGCCATCATGTCGAGTTACGGCGAACTCATCCCCGACGATGAGCAGCCCAACTATTTCCTCAACTTCTCGGTCGACCCCGAGAGCATCGACGTGAACATCCATCCCACCAAGACCGAAATAAAATTCGAGAACGAGTTGCCGATATGGCAAATCCTCGCCGCTGCGGTGAAGGAGGCTCTGGGCCGATTCAGCGCCGTGCCACAGATCGACTTCGACACCAACGACGCGCCCGAAATCCCCGCCTTCAACGACCGCACCATCGTCACCGCCCCCGAAAACGGCGTCGATCCCACCTACAACCCCTTCAAGCCACAGCAGAAGGGCGGCGGCGGAAAGGCGTCGGCACCCCGCACCAGCGGCGGCAACTACGGTGGCAACTACGGCGGCTACACCCCAAGCGCCATGCCCGACTGGGAACAACTCTACAAGAATTTTGAAAAAGGCAAACAGGAAAGCATAGCCTCCATCACCGAAGACGACGTGAAGGAGTCATTCGGCGAGTTTGGCGACTTCGGCGAAGTGGAAACGCTCGACAACGGTGTGCAGGGCGAAATCTTCACCCCCGACGTGGCATCGACGGTGTGCATGCAGATGAAAGGCCGCTACATCCTTTCGCCCATCAAATCGGGCCTGATGATTGTGGACCAGCACCGCGCCCACGTGAGAGTGCTCTTTGAGCAATACATGAAGCAGATGGACGGCAACGCCATCAGTTCGCAGCACGTGCTCTTCCCCGAGGTGCTCCAACTCACGGCATCGCAAAGCATCATCCTCAAGGAACTCGAGGGCGAGATGGAAAAGATAGGCTTCAACCTTGCCCAACTGAGCGGCAACGACTGGTCGATCAACGCAGTGCCGGGCGGCATGGAGCACGTGAACATCAAAGACACCATTCTGCAGGTGATCGATGAGGTGAGCCTCGGCGGCACCAGCATCGCCACAAAGGTGTATGAAAGCATCGCCCTTCGCGTGGCGCAGTCGGCAGCCATCCCCTACGGCAAAGCCATGCTCCAGGAGGAGATGGACACCCTGCTGGCCAAACTGCTGAGTCTGCCCAATCCCAACTACACGCCCGACGGGAAAACCATCATCTCAGTGCTCAGCAACGATCAATTAGACAAAATGTTCTAACCCATGATAGATTTCAAAACCATAACCAAAAATTCAAAACTTTACAATTTTCACAGCCACAGCCCATATTGCGACGGGCACGCTCCCATCGAGGAGTTTATCAAAGAAGCCATCAAGGCGGGATTCACTCACTACGGCGTGAGTCCGCATTCACCCATTCCATTCTATTCGCCATGCAACATGGCCGCGGAGAAAGTGGGGGAGTACTTGGCTGAGATGGACCGTCTGAAGGCACTCTACGGCGACCAAATCAACATCTACACCTCGATGGAAATCGACTACCTCGACGGCTGGGGCGCATCCCATCCCTTCTTCCAAGAGATGCCGCTCGACTACCGCATCGGTTCGGTGCACTTCATCAAGTCGATGGTGAGCGACGAATATGTCGACATCGACGGCAACTTCGAGAATTTCAAGCAAAAGATGGCGCGCTATTTCAACAACGACATCCGTTACGTGGTGAAGGAATTCTTCTTCCAGTCGGTGATGATGGTGGCCAAAGGCGGCTTCGACATCATCGGCCACTGCGACAAGATAGGCCACAACGCCAGCGCCTTTCAGCCCGGCATCGATTGCGAACCGTGGTATGAGGCACTGGTGGAAACCCTCATCGATGCCATCATGGACAAAGGCATATTGGTTGAAATCAACACCAAGAAATGGGAAACCGACCAGCGATTCTTCCCCCACGCCCGCTTCTTCGAATTACTCAAGAAATACAACGCCCCCTTGATCGTAAACAGCGACGCCCACCATCCCCACCTCATCAATTCAGGCCGAATGGAAGCCCTGCGCATGCTGGAAGAAATTTGACAACATAGCGCCTACTATACAACAAAAAATAGCCCGAGATGAATCGGGCTATTTTGGTTCTTTGGAAATGTCGTTGTTGCTATGATGATACTTAGGTGGATAAGTTGTGGTGAGGCGGCGCAATCCCCCTGGGGATTGGATGTGTGTAGGCAGGTATGCAGCCGTGATGGAACGGAGCGAAGCGGA
>JAUNCU010000270.1 GCA_030526455.1 Bacteroidales bacterium
AAACTCACAGATCATTTTTATAACTCACACAGATTCAACGAGATTCAACAAAAAATAAATTCGTTTAATTCGTAAACACCCCACTTAAAATTCGCTTAATTCGCTTAATTCGTTGAAAAATCCCCACACAGAAAACTCACAGATCATTTTTATAACTCACACAGATTCAACGAGATTCAACAAAAAAATAAATTCGTTTAATTCGTGAATACTTCACAGAAAAAATTCGCTTAATTCGTGAACATTAATCCACTATCAAAATTCGTGAACACTCCACAGAAAAATTCGTGAACCACCCTACCCTGAGCGCGCAAAAACCGAACGCTGGGCGTGGATTGTGCCCAGCGTTCGGTTTTTATGCCTATATGCTGAATATTAGATAGAGAGGCGGCGGAGGGTGTTGAGGAGTTCGCGGTCGATGGGCTTCTCGTTTTTGATCGCCTTGCTGAATGGCACGTATACGATTTGTTCATCGTCGTCGCCAATCATCACATTGCGCTGACCCTCGAGCAGTGCATCCACAGCCGCTGCACCCATGCGCGATGCGAGGATGCGGTCTTGCGCCGTGGGCGAACCGCCGCGCTGCAGGTGACCGAGGATGGTCACACGCACGTCGTAGTCGGGGTATTCCTTGCGCACACGTTCGGCCAGACCCATAGCGCCGCCAGTGACGGGGCTTTCGGCCACAAGCACGATCGAAGAGTTCTTACTCTTGCGGAAACCATTCTGGATGAGTTCGGCCAACTGGTCGACCTCGGTCGAAATCTCGGGGATGATGGCAGCCTCGGCACCGCTGGCGATAGCGCCATTGAGGGCGAGGAAGCCCGCGTTGCGGCCCATCACCTCGATAAAGAAGAGGCGCTCGTGGCTGGTGGCAGTGTCGCGAATGCGGTCCACACACCACATGATGGTGTTGAGCGCGGTGTCGTAGCCAATGGTGTGGTCGGTGCCGTAGAGGTCGTTGTCGATGGTGCCAGGGAGGCCGATGATGGGGAAGTCGAATTCGCTGGCAAACTGGCGTGCACCAGTGAGCGAACCGTCGCCACCAATCACCACAAGGGCGTCGATGCCATGCTTCTTGATCACTTCAAAAGCACGCTGGCGACCTTCCTCGGTGGTGAATTCCTTGCATCGAGCGGTCTTGAGGATGGTACCGCCCTGCTGAATGATATTTGATACGTTTTGAGTCTTAAAGTCAACGATATCGTCGTCGATCAACCCGCGGTAGCCGCGATAGATACCCTTCACCTTGAAGCCACTGAAGATGGCCGAACGAGTGACCGAGCGAATAGCCGCATTCATGCCGGGGGCGTCGCCTCCGGAAGTGAGAATGCCGATAGTTTTGATTGCTGCCATAACTAATTAACCTGATAATTGTAATACTGTAAAAATTGTAATTGTAAGCACAAAATTAACGAATTTATGCGATTACACATCATGATTCACAAAAAAAATGCCCAAGATGCTTGATTTTGCATCTTGGGGCACTATGGATGGGGTTACTGAATCTTCATCAAAACGCGATACTACCGCCGCGCGCGCTACTTGATGCCGGTGTAGATGCTGCACACGCCCAGCGTGAGGCGCTTCACCTGGCAGTCGCGGAAGCCCGCTGCACGCATGATGTCGAGCATCTGCTCGCCCTGGGGCACCGCGGCGATGCTTTCGGGCAGATAGCGATAGGCACTCTTGTCGCCACTCTTGAGCGAACCCACGAAGGGGATGATGTGGAGGGCGTAGAGGTCGTAGAAGAAGCGGATGAAGCGGTTTTGCGGCGTGGAGAGTTCGAGCACGCAGAGCATGCCACCGGGCTTGAGCACGCGATACATCTGCTCGTAGCCGCGGTCGATGTGCTCAAAATTGCGCACGCCGAAGGCCACGGTCACGGCGTCGAAACTGGCATCGGCAAACTGCATCTTCAGGCAGTCGGCCTGCTCAAAACTGATGTGCTGCTGCAGTCCTTTTTCGGCCACCTTCTTGCGCGCCACCTCCAGCATGCCGTCGCTCAGGTCGATACCCTTCACCTGGCAGTGAAGATGGTTGTGGAGTTGGATGGCGAAGTCGCCGGTGCCCGTTGCCACGTCGAGCAACTGCTTAGGCGCCACAGCCGCCACCTTCTTGCGCGCCACCTTGCGCCACCACTTGTCGATGCCGAGCGTCATGGCACGGTTCATGAAGTCGTAGGCAGGCGCAATGGCGTCGAACATGGCCTGCACCTGTTCAGTCTTGCCATCGCTCTCGCTATAGGGCTTGATTTGTTCAACTTTGTTCATTCCAGGAAAGGGGGGATTTTTTGTGGAAGTTGA
>JAUNCU010000056.1 GCA_030526455.1 Bacteroidales bacterium
TACTTGTCATTTCTCTGCACTACTGAATTTATCCCCATGAAAAATCCACAGAGCCGTGAAGTTTCCGTCTATTCCTTCGGTTCTTCCTTTTTTGCCGTGTTCAGGACTGCCTCGTTGAGTGTTGCTTCTGGGTGTTTCTACATATACTGTTCTATCTGATCCAGTCTCTCGTCGGTCACTCCTATGAGCATTCTGCTTCCGTTCTCTAAAGTAATCATTAACTTGTTCATGATGTAGTTCTTCAATTGATTGTGTGTGTTATATTTTTCTTCTGTTGCAAATGTAGTCATATTTTTGCATCGTTGCAACATCAGTGGCATAAAAAACAAAAATCCCGAGGCTGGGCTTCGGGATTTCTTGTTCTATAAAGAATGGTGGGGGAACTTAGCGCATTGCGTATTGGATGCTGCTGTTCACCATTTGCTTGTAGGCGTAGACGCCGCGTTCGCTGAGTTCCACGGTTTTGAAGTCGCCTTCTGGGGTGAGCATCTTCACGTGGCCTTCGTCCACGAATTGCATGAATTTCACTTCCTTGTCGCCGCTGCACACGGTCCATGAGTTGTCGTCGGCATAGAAGTTGAATTTCACCACGCTCTTGTCGGCGGTGTTGGTGATGGTGTAGCCATCCTTGTCGCATTTCACGATGTAGCGGCCGTTTTTGCCGTCGATGGTCTTGGTGCTGGCCTGCACAGGGTTGCTGCCCGACCAGAATTCGATGCTGTTGAGCACGAGCAAGTCGGCAAGCGCTGAGAGTTCATATACTGGGAGAATCCAGAAAGCGACAAACACGAGTTCGTTGACGAACTTGCTGCCCACCTGCTTGTTCCATGTGAGCACCTTGTTGGTGAGTTTGAAACTACCAATGCATGAAGTGAGCATCATCGACGATGCCAATGTGGCGATCAGCGCCACGCTAAAGAATCTTTTCTTCATGATAAATGTATTTTAATTGTTGTTTTAATATTTCTTGTAAGCCTCAAATCGGTCTTCCACCTTCTGCACATAATTCACCGTTTCGGTGCTTCGGAAGTAGCCGTATTTGCACACGGGGTCGTTGTAGTAGTGCTCGTTGGCCTTCCACTTCAGTGCTTCTTCCACGTTGCCGTACCACACCCTGGGGTTTTTGCCGTATTTGCCGGCCAACTTGATGGCGTCGATCACGTGGGCGATGCCGCCGTTGTAGGCCGCCAGCATGAAGCGCAGCCTTTCGCGCGAGTCGGGCACCTTGCCTGAGAAGTATTTCTCCAGTTCGGCGAGTTCTCTCACCGCCGCTTTCACGCTCACTTCAGGGTCGTGAAGGCGCGAAGTGTCGAAGCCGTAGCCTCGGGCGGTGCTGGGCATGATCTGCATCAGCCCCTTTGCGCCAGCCCACGACACCACGTTGGGGTCGAAGCGCGATTCGGTGTAGGCAATAGCGGCCAGCAACTGCCATGGGTAGGAAGTGTGGCCGGCGTAGGCCTTGAAGAGGTCGTCGAAAGGCGAGATGTCGCCCGGCTTTTTCTGGTAGCGCCCGTCGCCGCGATACACCTCTTCATCGTGCGAGAGCGAATAGCGGCTCTGCTCAAAATAGTGGCGAGAGATGTCTTCGCTGTAGAGGATGGTGCTTTCGCTCGTGCTCCAGGCGTCGATGGTGTCGGAGAGCGCATTGTTGTTGAGATTCACCGCCCACGACGAGCGTTGCGGGAAACTCACCTCGAGCGCAATGTCGATATTGTCGTAATAGGTGCGATTGATCTTTGCGATGTCGCTATCCACAATCGTGTAAGGAATGGCACCCGTGCTCACCTGGTTCACCAGTTCTTGCACATCCACCGTGTCCTTGTCCACCGTCTTGATGTTGATGCCGCCGCCAATTTCGCTGTTGAGGTTCTCCAGGCGCGACTCGTATTTGGATCCCTTCTCCACATACACGTCCTTACCGCGCAGTTGGGTTACGTTCGACACCCGTCGGCCACCTTTCTTCTGCACCAGCACTTGATAGGTGGTGTTGGTTTCGCCGCAGTGAAGCACTTCCTGGTTGAATTCAGCCGTCACGGGAATCTCGTAGGCGAGCACATCCACCGCATCGTCCTTAGCCAACTGCAGCAGCGACTGCATGCTGTGGGCGATGGTGAACTTGAGGGCTATCTTTTTGTCTTTGGCGAAATCGCATATGCGGTCGTAGTCGTAGCCCAAGGTGTCGCCGCGATAGATGAAAAAACTCGTGGGGCTGTAGAGCGTGCCCACGCGCAGCGTGTCGGGCAGGCGATACGCCTCCGCTTCGCCACCACCAGCCGAAGTAGCGCATGCCTGACCCATAACGGCCAGCGCGCCTAAAAGCAAGTATGGAAAGCGGAATTGTCGCATCTTGGCAAGAATTATCTGTGATTAGTATTCGAATGTGCCGTATTCGCTCTTGATGGTGAGGTGGTTTTCGTCGGCGTCGTCAACGTGGCCAATGATTTGAGCGTCGATGTTGAACGACTTCGAGATTTCGATGATGGCTTCAGCATCTTCGGGTGCCACATAGATTTCCATGCGGTGACCCATGTTGAACACCTTGTACATCTCCTTCCAGTCGGTACCCGATTCCTCCTTGATGAGTTTAAACAGCGGTGGAATGGGGAAGAGGTTGTCCTTCACCACGTGCTTATTTTTCACAAAGTGCATCACCTTGGTCTGTGCGCCGCCAGTGCAGTGCACCATGCCGTGCACCTTGCTGCGCATCTTGTCGAGGATTTGCTTAATCACGGGAGCGTAGGTGCGGGTGGGTGAGAGCACGAGTTCGCCCGCATTCACTTCCACGCCGTTGACGCTGTCGGTGAGTTTCTTCGAGCCCGAGTATACGAGGTCGGCAGGCACAGCCTGGTCGAAACTTTCAGGATACTTCTCAGCGATGTATTTTGCAAACACGTCGTGGCGTGCCGAGGTGAGGCCGTTGCTGCCCATGCCGCCGTTGTATTTCTTCTCGTAGGTGGCTTGGCCAAAAGATGCCAGACCCACAATCACGTCGCCGCCCTTGATGTTGGCATTGTCGATCACCTGGTCGCGGCGCATGCGGCAAGTCACGGTGCTGTCGACGATGATGGTGCGCACGAGGTCGCCCACATCGGCAGTTTCACCGCCGGTGGAAATGATGTTCACGCCCATCTCGTTGAGTTCGTCGAGGAATTCCTGTGTGCCATTGATCACGGCAGAAATCACCTCGCCCGGGATGAGGTTTTTGTTACGGCCAATGGTCGACGAAAGCAGGATGTTGTCGGTGGCGCCCACGCAGAGCAGGTCGTCGATGTTCATCACCACAGCGTCTTGTGCCACGCCCTTCCACACACTCAGGTCGCCGGTCTCTTTCCAGTAGATATAGGCCAGTGATGATTTGGTGCCAGCGCCATCGGCGTGCATGATGTTGCAGTAGTCGGGGTCGCCGCCCAGCACGTCGGGGATGATTTTACAGAAAGCCAAGGGGAAAACGCCTTTGTCGATTTTCTTGATAGCGTTGTGTACATCGTCTTTTGAGGCCGAAACACCTCTAAGGTCGTAACGTTGATTGCTCATTTTTGATAGGAATTATTAAAATAAGTTTTTGATTACTACAAGATAAATAAGTGCGGCCGGAGCGGCAAAGAGGAGGCTGTCGATGCGGTCGAGGATGCCGCCGTGGCCGGGAATGAGGTTGCTTGAATCCTTCACGCCAGCCGTGCGCTTGATGATGGATTCGGTGAGGTCGCCAAGTGTTGCGGTCACCGACACCACCAGACCCAGGCCCGCAAAGAGCAAGGGAGAAGGACCGTGGAAGAATTCGTTGAAATAAGCGCCCATCACTGCGCCCGCAGCCACTGCCAGCGTGAGTCCGCCCCAGAAGCCCTCCCAAGATTTCTTGGGCGAGATGCGCTCAAAGAGGCGACGCTTGCCTATGGCCGAGCCCACGAGATAGGCACCTGAGTCGTTGAACCACAGGAAGATGAATATGCTCAGCAGCATCATGGGATGCTCGGTGATGCAGATTTTGCTCATCAGCCCCAGCGGCACAGCGATGTAGCACACATTAAATAATGAGTGCTGCAGGCTCTTGATGGGGTTTTGCGATGTGATGTAGAGTTGGGCACTCATTCTCACCAGAGCGTAAGCCACCACTGGAAGCAGGGCAAGGGGAGAGTGGTCGAGTGCCTCGTCGATGTAGAAAGCGCTGAACACCGCCAGGGCGCCAGCCATGTCGATATATTTCACTACCTTAGGCTGCTCGTCGCCGGTCATGCGGCTGATTTCAGATAGGCCTATGAGGGTGACAAGGCCGAAAAATGCCAAGAAAATGGCGGGAATTGTGTCGAAAAAATAGATAGCGCAGAATATGAGACCCACATAAACCGCGCCAGAGATTACACGTGTGATGAAATTCTTCAAAACTATTATATTTTTGTTTAGTACAAAATTACGCTAATTATTTGAAGTAGCCAAAATATTTAGTGTGGATTGAATAATAAAACGGATAATGGCGCGTTATAATAGTGAATAACATAAAAAATAGTTGCCTATGCAGAAAAAATCTACTCCTGTAAAATGTGAAATTTGTGAAAACACGCCTGCTCGCCCAAAAATTGCGACAGTGAATTTGCTCAAGCAATTCGCTAGGGTTTACACCTGTAACGCGGCGCTTCAAGCAGGACTCGGAAATTTCATTCTAAATTGATTTAGGTTCTGAAGTCCAGAACCACAAAAGCGAAAAGAGGATGCCAAGTGTGGCGTCCTCTTTTGCATTATTGTGGTGTGAGATTTATGCTAAGTGTAGACTTTAGTCGCCCAGCAGGCGGTCGAGCACTGTTTTCACGAGGTCGTTGACCGCTGTCTTGTAGTTGGGGTTGGCGCAGGTGGCCACTCTGTTGGCGATGATGGAGCAGATGGTGATGGCGTGGTGGCCCATCAGTTTTGCCATGCCTTGAAGTGCGGCGCTTTCCATTTCGTAGTTGGTGATGTGGCCGCCGTCGTATTCAAATTGCTCAATGCGCTTGTTGAGTTCGGGCTCAGCCAATGGCAGACGCACTTCGCGGCCCTGTGGACCGTAGAAGCCCACAGCCGAGATGGTGTAGCCACGCACCATGTCGTCGCGGCCTATCTTCTCCACCAGGCCAGGGTCTGATTCCACGATGTAGGGCTTTGCAAAGAGCGGGTTCCACTTCACAAATTCACAGAACTGCTTTTCGAATTCGAGGTCGCTCACCTCGTTACGGCCGGCATAGTAATTGAGAACGCCGTCGAAACCGAGGCTCTTGGCCGCAATCACAGGGGTGCCCACGGGCACGTAGGGCTGCAGACCGCCCGAGGTGCCGATTCTCACGATGTTGAGCGCGCGGTGCTCGGGCTTCACGGTGCGAGTCTCGAAGTCCACATTGGCAAGGGCGTCGAGTTCGGTGATCACGATGTCGATGTTGTCGCTGCCGATGCCGTGAGAGAGCGCCATCACGGGTTTGCCGTTGTAGGTGCCGGCGATGGTGTGGAACTCTCGGCTCTGCACGTCGTATTCAATAGTGTCGAAGTAAGATGCTATCATGTTCACGCGTGCGGGGTCGCCACACACGATGATGTTGTCTTTGAGTTGGTCGGGGCGGAGGTGAATGTGAAACACCGATCCGTCGGGGTTGATAATCAACTCTGAATCTGGGATGATCTTGTTGGTCATAGTTTTTGAGTTGTTAAAATGGTTTATTCAGCAAATGTAGTGAAAAAAACTCAAGTTGCAAATAATTCGCTGATATTTTTATGATTTGTCAGTGGTGAGGGGGGGCTATGCCATGGCGTAGCGGCAGCCTGGCATGGTGATGATGACGCCCTTGAAGTCGAGTTGCATCAGTGTGCTCATCACGCGGTAAACTGGTATGTTGAGTTTCTCGGTGATGGCATTGATGTGGATGTCGCCCGCTTGCTGAATCACGTCGACCACGGCTTGCTCCTCGGGTGTGAGCGTGGGGAAGAGGTCGAGTTGCTGTGTGGGTTTATTGGTGAGGCACGAATCCCAGCGCAGGGCTTCCACAATGTCGGTGGCGCTGGTCACGAGCATCGCCTGATTTCTCTTGATGAGTTGGTTACATCCTTTCGAAAACTCGTCGCCCGCACGGCCGAAAACGTCGCGGTTGTAACTTTGCGCGAGGTTGGCTGTGATGAGTGAGCCGCCTTTCTCGGCCGACTCGATCACGATGGTGCAGTCGCTCAGCGCGGCGATGATGCGGTTGCGTGCCACGAAATTGCCTCGGTGCAGCACGTCTTGCGAGGTGTAGTCGGAGATGATGCGACCGCCGTTTTTCACTATCTTTTCGGCGGCATTACGGTGTTCGGCGGGGTAGATTTTGTTGAGCCCGCACGCCTGCACTGCCAGTGTGGGCACTCCGTGCTTGAGCGATGCGTTGTGGGCGGCGATGTCGATACCCAAAGCCAGGCCGCTCACCGTCACCACATCGGGGATAGACTCGGCGAGTTCTTTCACAATGCGCTCACACATGTGCTTGCCATATTCCGAGCAACGGCGGGTGCCCACAATGCTCACGATGTGCTTGCTGTTGAGGTCGGTGTGGCCCACCGAGTAGAGCAGGATGGGGGCGTCGGGGGCATGTAGCAGTCGCTGGGGATAGGATTCGTCGGTGAAATAACTCACATTGATGTGGTGCTGATTGATGAACTCCATCTCCTTTTCCGCCATCTCGATGCAGGAGTTGCGGTAGGCCCTTTCCAGAATTTTGCTGCGGCTGTGGGTGATGGCACGCAACTCCCTTTCGGGGATGCTGAAAAAATCCTTTTCATCATCCAGCACCTCCAGCAGTTTTTGCGCCAGGTCCACGCCCATGCCGCGCACCGATGCGAATGCTATTTTATAGACCAGGTCGGCGCTCATCGTATGTAGTCTTTAAACGCTTCCTTGAGTTTTTCGCAGCGGCTGATTCGGCCGTTTTCGAGGCAGGCGATCGTTACCTTAGCCTCAAACACCTCAGCGCCAGTCGCTTTGTTGATGATGCGCTGGTGGAAAACCATCCTCACGCCCTTCATCTCCAGCCACATCATGCTCGTCATGGTGTCGCCGCTGCGCAGAGGCGTTTTGAAATCGGCCTCAATGTGGCTCATCACCGGCACGATGCCCTCTTCGCCCATTCGCTTGAACGAGAAACCGTTGTCTTCGCAAAAGCAGTGGCGGGTGTATTCCAGATAGTGAAGATAATTGGCATTGTTGACGATGCCTTCAGCGTCGAGTTCGTAGTCTCGCACCTTTATGTCGATAGCGTAAACGTATTTATCCATTTCTATGAGTTGGTGTATTTCAGTTCAAAGTTACTAATTTTTTTGCTTATTCGCGTTCTCTTTAGTAATTTTGGACTCATAAAAATCAAAAAATCATGAATGCAAGAAATTTGTTCTTTATAGCATTAGCCGCTTTTGCCATCGATGCCATTGCGTGCACGTCGGCGATCGTGTCGGGCAGCATGACCACCAACGGACGTCCGCTGCTGTGGAAAAACCGCGATACCAACGACCAGAACAACCGTATCAAGCGCATCCCCGCCAAGAAGGGGTGCTACGAATTTGTGGGCCTCTTCGATGCCCGCGACAAGCAGGACACCGCCGTGTGGATGGGCTACAACGAAAAGGGGTTTGCCATCATGAACACCGCCTCCTATAATATCAACAAGGATGATGTGAAAGAAAAGGATATGGACAAGGAAGGCGTGGTGATGCGTAAGGCGCTCGAGAAATGCGCCACCGTCGACGAATTTGAGCAACTGCTCAAGGCGTGGCCACAGCCAAGAGGCGTAGAGGCCAATTTCGGTGTGATCGATGCCCAGGGCAATGGAGCCTATTTCGAGACCGGCAATTTCACGCTGGTGAAATACGACCTGAAAGACGCCCCCGATGGCGTGCTGATTCGCACCAACTACTCCTACAGCGGCCGTGTGGACGAAGGCGCGGGCTACGTGAGAGAGGCGAATGAGAAAAAACTCCTTGCGCCACATATTCTGCGCCACGATTTCACCCCCGCGGTGTTTACCGAAGAGGTGTCGCGCACGTTCTACCACAGCGTGCTCAACAAAGACTTCACCAACGGCGGCGCGAAGTGGGTGGTCGACCAGGATTTCATTCCACGCCGCATCTCCACTGCCACCTGCGTGGTAGAAGGTGTGGTAGAAGGGGAGAATCCATTGCTCACCACCATGTGGACCGGGCTTGGCTACCCTCCATGTGCCGAGATTTTCCCCGTGTGGCTGTGGGAAGGCGGTGTGCCTGAGTGTCTCGTGGGCACGGGCGCCAACAACCACGCCCCACAGTGCGACAAGGTGAACGCCCGCGAGAAAGAGGTGTTCTCCATCAAGCGCGGCAACGGACAGCACTATGTGAATATCCAGAAACTCTACAACAAGAAGGGCACAGGATATTGCCAGGTGCTGATTCCACAAAATATGGACACCTACCGCAAGGGCTATGAAGAGATAGCGAAACGTCGCGAGCAACTGAAAAAGAAGTAACGCAAGTGAGTAGCGACAGCCTTTTCACATTCTCGTGCAAGATCACCAGCGGCGAATACGCAAAAATCGTGTTCGCCCGCTTCTTTGGTGCCTACTGGATACTGTTTGCCTTCCCGCTGCTGGTGTGTGGGTGTTTGTCGGTGCTCGACATTCGTGTGTTCATCATCGCCCTCATGCTGGTGTTTGTGGTGATACCGCTTGTGATGTTTTTCCTCTACAGTTACTACATGTTCACCGATTCGATGGTGTGGTCGATTTCCGACAAGCAGGTGACTTTGACGCCCGGCGGCCACTTGGTGCTGGATTTTGAGAATCCAAAACTCAGCCGCGTGGTGCTGAAGCGCGAGGAAATCAAAACAGTGGAGCGCACTAAGACCTATGTGCTGCTCCAGTGCGAAGACAGTCCCTATCGCGTGCTCGTGATTCCGGTGAGCGCCTTTGCCGATGAAGGCGAAGCGGAGAGGTTTGTGGGCTTGCTTGTGCAGTGAAGAGAGGGGTGGTGGGAATAATTTCTGAGGCACTGCCTCAGAACACTTGACTGCCTTTCCAAGCCGGCTAGTGGCTGCCTTTTTATGGCGCCTGGCTGCTTACTTGGGATAAAAAAAAATAATGCGAGGCTTTCCGGTTTGGAGCGTCTCGCATTTTTATCTTTGGATTATTTCCTTTGTTTTAGATTTGGGTGATCCAGTATTGGGCGTAGGCCTTTGGGAGTTGTTTGGCTTTGTTGAGCAATTCTGGATAGTTGTCGCTGCGGTCGAAGTAAATCATGTAGAAGCCATTTTTTCTTGCCACGTTGCCGGTGTTGATGCCGGGGTTGAGGGCGAAGAATTGGTCTACTTGTTTTTGTGTCTTAAGCGAGCAAATCACGATGGCGTAGCGGCCAGTGGCGGCTGCTGTGGGTTGAACCACGGGTGTTTCCACTGGTGCTGGTTTTGCTGCAGGTGCGGGCGCTGCCACTTGCTTCTTGGGTGCTTTAGGTGCTGGCACGTGCATGGTGGCCAGTTGCTGCGACTGGTGGTCGATCACGATGGGAGTGGAGAGCGCGAAGGTGAGGCAGAAGAGCACGATGATGGATGCCGCAATCTGGAGCACCTTGTGGCCAGTCCAACTTGCCTTGCGAGTGGCAAACTCGGCAGGCACTTCGCTCATCTCCGTCAGAACGGCAGCCGCGGGCTTTGCTGCAGGCTTTTGCGCCAGTTGTGCCAGAGTGGGGAAGTGGAACGACTGAAGGCCGAAGAACTCATCATCGGCGTGTTCGTGATGGAAAGGCACAAACTCGAAGGTTTCCTCATTACTAATAAAGAAGCCCAGTCGGCCGAAAGGAATTTCCGAGCCGGCGCTGAGTGTTTGGCGGCAAATGGTGGTGCCGTTTTCAATCTCGCTCATGGCTTCGGCGTAGGAAATGCCGTTCTTCTTGGCAATGGAGTTTGCTAAAAGACCGTCGTTGTGAGTGATTGAGGCGTTGAAACTGATGCTGCGTCGAGGCGATGTGAATGCAGAAGTGAATGCATTGTTATCGCTGTGGCTGTACTGTGCGATAAACGCACCAAATCCAGGAACAACTACACAATCGTTGCTCAGCATCAAATATTCTATGTGCTCAATCATTGAAATCATACTACAAAATTACTCACTTTTTGCCGTTCTGCAAAACAAAATCGGGAATAAAAATTTCGCTATTTCAGCAGTTGTTTTGCCAGCGTGGGGTCAACTCCGTGGTCGATAGCCAATTGGATATCTTTTTGCGCTTCGTCATTTTCGTAGCGCATTTTTTTCAGTTTGGCGCGAAGGATGTAGAGAAAGCCGTCGTCGGGCGTGATTTGTATGGCGCTGTGGATGTCGTCGGCTGCTTCGTTGAGTTTTTTCAGCATCAGGTAGCAGTCGGCACGGTTGGCCAGCAGCGACACCGATGGCTTTGCCTTGATCACTTCAGAGAAATGCGAAACAGCCTTGGCATAGTTGCCCGCCGCTTTATAAAGGAATGCCTTGCCCTCGCTCGAGAGGATGGAGCCAGGGTGGTAGCGGAGGATTTCCTCAAACTGGTGGTCGGCTTCCTTGAAGTCGTTTTTCTCCAGTTGGAGCATACCTATATTATAACGCGCCTCTTCGTTGTCGGGTTCGATCACGAGGATGCGCTTATAGTCATCGATGGCCTTGTCGATTTGGTCGGCTTCGATGTAGACCGACGCCCTGTTGTTGAGCAGCGTGATGGCATTGGGCGTCATGTCGATGGCGAGGGTGTAGTTCTTGATCGACTCTTCAAGTTTTCCTTGATATCGCTGTATGGTGGCGAGGTTGGAAATCAGCAGAGAGTTGTTGGGGTTACCTGGCTCGCTTTTAATGGATTTGCGTATAAAATCTTCAGCGTTACTCCAATCCTTTTTATTGATGCAATTTTGGGCTGAATCGAGATAGGCGTAGTAGACGGTGGTGGTGTCGATGTGCACCTTTTGCTCGCCTTTTGGGGCGAACTGCGTCTGTTTTTTAGGCGTCTCTTTTTGGGGTTCGGCAATCTTCGTGTTTTGCTCGTTGAGCGACGAGATCACCTGGGCCTTCATGTGGCAGGGCATCGCCATCGCAATGCACGCCAGCAGGGGGAATATGGTTCTGAATAGTCTCATTTTAGGCGTAAATTTGTGCAAAGGTAGTTCTATTCTTTCAATTATTTTGCCGAATTCACAGTATTTAGTTATTTTTGCGTGTAAATAATACTTGATTGATATGTTTTCACAATTCCTGATACAGGTCACCACGCCCCTTGCAGCCGATAGCGCAAAGGTGGCTGAGGCCGCTGCGGCGCTCTCTCCGGAGGCGATTCTCGAAAAGGCGCCGAGCAACATTTCCGAATTCAAGAGCCTGCCCTGGGCCGACATTTTCCATGGCATGGTTTCGCAGGTGGTGACGTTCTGTTTTCACTTGCCTATTGCACTTGTGGTGTTTTATGTAGGTAAATTTGTAATCAACAAGTTATACTCAGTATTTAAAGTAATACTTCAGCGGAGAAACGTCGACCTTTCCCTCTCGTCGTTCCTCCTCAGCCTGCTGCGCATCACCTTAATGTTTATCCTCGTGGTGGCCGTTGTGGGCATCCTGGGCATCGAAACCAGTTCGTTTATCGCGCTGTTTGCCTCGGCTGGTGTGGCTGTGGGCATGGCGCTGAGCGGCACGCTGCAGAACTTCGCCGGCGGTGTGCTCATCCTGCTGCTGAAGCCTTATAAGGTGGGCGATTATATTGAGCACGATGGCTTAAAGGGTTTCGTTAAAGAGATACAGATATTTCACACGATTATAACCACTTATAGCAACGATAGGATCGTGATTCCTAACGGCGGTCTTTCAACTGGCGTGGTGAATAATTTCTCTTCCGAAAAGTATCATCGCCTGGAGTGGAAAGTGTCGGTGGCTTATGGTGCCGACGTCGATAAAGCCCGCAAGGTAATCCTCCAAATCCTCGCCGACGACCAGCGCTTGATCACGCAGCCTGAGAAGGTAGCCTCATGCGGTGTGCAGCCACCCGCCGTGGCAGTCGACGAACTCTCGAGCAGCGATGTGGTGCTCGTGGTGAGGGCATGGGTGGCCACGCCCGACTACTGGCCAGCGAAATACGCCATCGCCGAACAACTCTACAAAGAACTCCCCAAGCATGGCCTCGAATTCCCATTTCCACAACTCGACGTGAACTTGAAAAAATAATCTGCATTTCTGTTGGTTTTTATTGCAATTTGTAGTATATTTGCGTAAAATATGTGGAATAGTGCCGTGGTGCAATTTTGCTTCACGCGCTACATTAGGGTAAATCCTTTATAATTAGACTTTTCGCATGTTTCCGGTTCCATTTGAGGCCTGATGCTCTCATAGGTGCTCATGATAAGGAATCTTGACGATTTTGCCGAACGAAGCATTATCTTCGGCAAGTTATTTTTATATATTTTCAAAATATATGCCCTGAAGGCGTGTCATTACGCCGGTTTCTACAGCCAATAAAAATGACAACATAAATGATAAGTAAATGGAATTACTTACCTCTAACATCCGAAGAAAGCAAGATAGAGGCCCAGTTGGCGACTCACTTCCCCAACTGTGCCCCTATAGCCCGTCTTTTGGTGCAACGTGGAATCAAGACCCGGGAACAGGCCCAGGAATTCTTCCGCCCATCGTTGAACCAATTGCACGATCCCTTCTTGATGAGGGACATGGACAAGGCTGTCCGCCGACTGAATGATGCATTAGGGGCAAAAGAAAAGATAATGGTGTATGGCGACTACGATGTGGACGGAACCACCGCTGTAGCGCTCGTGTACCGCTATCTGCTCAACTTCTACTCGAATGTGGTGTACTATGTGCCCACTCGAGACGATGAAGGTTACGGTATATCGCGCCAGAGCGTGGAATACGCTCACGAAATAGGCGTGAAGTTGATAATTGTGCTCGACTGCGGCATCAAGGCTATCGACGAGATTGCCTACGCCAAGTCGCTGGGCATTGATTTCATCGTGTGCGACCACCACGTGCCCGACGATGTGTTGCCCGACGCAGTCGCTATCCTCAACCCAAAACTCAAAGACGACAAGTATCCGTTCAAGGAACTGAGCGGCTGCTGCGTGGGCTTTAAGTTCATGCAGGGTTTCGCCGTGAGCAATGGCATGGACGACATGTACGGCCTGGAGAGTTTGCTCGACCTGTGTGTGGTGAGCATCGCCGCCGACATTGTGCCCATTGTGGGCGAGAACCGCGTGCTGGCCTACTACGGACTGAAGCGTCTCAACGCCAACCCAAGCGTGGGCTTCCGCAGCATTATCAAACTCTGTGGTCTGCTCAACAAGGAAATCACCATCTCCGACATCATCTTCAAGATTGGTCCGCGCATCAATGCCTCGGGCCGCATGGAGTCGGGAACGGAGTCGGTGAAACTGCTCGTGACCAAGAGCAATGCCGAGGCCTACGAAATCAGCAAACGCATCGACCAGTATAACAAGGAGCGCAAAGAACTCGACCGCCAGATTACCGAGGAGGCCAACATCATTATAGAAAACCACAAAAAGCAAATTCAAGGCAAGAAGCCCATCGTGATCTACGATGAGAATTGGCATAAGGGCATCATCGGCATCGTGGCATCGCGCCTTGCCGAGTTCCACTTCCGCCCATCGGTAGTGCTCACCTACGACAACGACGGCATCGCCATCGGTTCGTCGCGCTCGGTCAACGGCTTCGACATCTACAAAGCCATCAGCGAAAACCGCGATTTGCTGGAAACCTTCGGTGGCCACACCAATGCTGTGGGCCTCTCGTTGAAGGTGAAAAACATCGGCGAGTTCCGCCGCAGGCTCACTGAATATGTGGAAGAGCACATCGAACTCGAACAAGTGACCCCACAAATCTCGATTGACTGCGAACTCGGTTTTGGGCAAATCAATAACGACTTGCTGAAAACCATGCGCTTGTTCAACCCCTTCGGTCCCGACAACACCAAGCCCGTGTTCTTCACCCGCAACGTGCGCGATGTGGGCACCAGCAAGATTGTGGGCCGCAACAATGAGCACATCAAACTCGAGATTGTGGATGGCAAGTGCGAACGCGTGATGAACGGCATCGCCTTCAACATGGCCGACTGCTTCGACCACATCAAGCAAGGCAAGCCATTCGACATTTGCTACACGATTGAAGAAAACAAGCGCCGTGGTTCCACCACCGTGCAGTTGCAAATCAAGGCAATCAGAATCACTGAAGAGCAGGAAGCAGCCGTTGAAAACCCCGCATGAAATACTGAAAAAGTATTGGGGATACGATAACTTTCGTCCTCTTCAAGAAGATATCATTCGCTCGGTGCTCGCTGGGAATGATACCCTTGGCCTCATGCCCACTGGCGGTGGCAAGAGTATCACTTTCCAGGTGCCCGGCATGATGCTGGATGGCATCACGCTGGTGGTGACACCCATCGTTTCGTTGATGAAAGACCAGGTCGACAATCTGTTGGCCCGTCGCATAAAGGCTTGCTATCTATTTGCAGGCCTTTCGTTTTCTGAGCAGAAGAAGGTGTTCGAAAAATGCCGCTTCGGCAAGTATAAGTTTCTCTACGTTTCGCCCGAGCGCTTGGCTTCGAAATCGTTTGTCGACCAACTGCGGCTCATGGATGTGAGTTTGATTGTGGTCGATGAGGCCCACTGTATCTCGCAGTGGGGCTACGACTTCCGCCCTTCGTTCTTGAAAATCGCCTCGGTGAGGAAGTATTTTGCCGATGTGCCCATCCTCGCTCTCACCGCCACCGCCACCGAAGTGGTGGTCGAGGATATCGTCAAGCAACTCGAATTCAAATCGCCCAACATCTTCAAGAAAAGTTTCGCCCGCAACAATCTCTCCTATGTGGTGCGACCCACCTCGGAAAAAATCGGCGAACTCGTTCACATCCTCAAATCGGTGCCGGGGTCGGCTATCGTGTATGTGAGAAGCCGCAAACGCACCAAGGAAATTTCCGACGAAATACGCCGCCATGGCATCAGTGCCGACTTCTATCATGCGGGCTTATACGTTGAAGATAAGGAAGATAAGCAAAACCGCTGGAAGAACGATGAGATAAGGGTGATCGTGGCCACCAATGCCTTCGG
>JAUNCU010000057.1 GCA_030526455.1 Bacteroidales bacterium
ATTCCTTTCCTTCTTTTCCTTCCATCCTTCCTTCTTTCTTTCTTTCTTCTTTCCCTTTTTATTTCAGCCAGCCTGCTTCTTTATACCATGCTATGGCTTCTTTTACGCCTTTTTCTAGGTCGTATTGTGGGTGGAAATTGAAGTCGCGCTCGGTGTCGGCTGTTTCGCAGAGCCAGTTGCGCTGCTTGAGGATGCGGAATTTGTCTACGTTGAGTGTGGTGGGTTTGCCGGTGATTTTGGTGTAGATGGTGCAGAACACACACACCATTTGCACCAGCCAGATGGGGCAGGTGATGGGTATCACGAATTTCTTCTTCAACTCCTCGCACACGATTTTGCGGAATTGCTTCTGCGTGTAGCCTTGGCTTTCGCTGATGAAATAGGCGCGGCGCTTGGGGCCGGCTTCCAGGGCGTTCATCACCGCCATGGCGAGGTCTTTCACATATATAAAAGTGAGCATCTGCTTGCGGAATCCCACGCTGAAGTCGAAGCCCGAAGCGATGGTTTTCATCATCAAGAAATAGTCGCGCTCGTGGGGGCCATACACGCCCGTGCAGCGGAAAATGGTGTAAGGGAAGTCGGGCACCATCTTCAAGTAGGTTTCGGCCTTTGCCTTCGACATGCCGTAGCGCGTGTTGGGCACGGGGTCGTCGGTGATCTTGAACGGGGTGTAGCCCTCGTCGTCGCCCACGCCCATCACACTGAGGCTGCTCATGAGCAGGAACACCTCGGGCACGGCGTCGATATCGCGCAGCGTGTCCACCAGCAGGCGCATGTAGCCATAGTTGATGCGCTCGAAGTCGAGGTAATTCGCCGCCTTCGTGGCGCCCAGGTTGTGCACCACGTAGTCCCACTTGCCGCCCATGGTGGCGATGGTGTCTTGCAGTGTGGATTTCAGCGCGTCGGCGTCGGTGAAGTCGAGTTCGATGAAATGGATGCGTTCGTCTTGCAAAAACTCACGGTTGGTACTCTTGCGTACGGCAGCCCATGTTTCGAAGCCACGGTTGAGGGCTTCGGCCACGATAAAGCCGCCTATGAAACCGCCGGCACCAGTTACGAGAATTCTCTTAGCCATATATCACTTTCTTGATTTGGTTCACAATAGTTATGGGGTCGATGCCCGAGAGGCATCGGTAGTCGCCGAAGCGACAGGGTTTCTGCCCGAAAACCGAGCAGGGGCGGCAGGGCATGTCGAGTTGCACGGCATTAGCCTCGCTCTGCTTCCATCCCATAAAGCCGCAATAGGGGTGGGTGGCGCCCCACACGCTCACCACGGGCAGATTGGCCACCGAGGCGAGGTGCATGTTGGCGGAGTCCATCGAGAGCATCACGTCGCAGCGCTGCATGAGCGCAATCTCGTCGGTGAAGGTGTGCTTGATTTCGGCGATCGACACCGTGTGCTCATATTTCTGCACCAGCGGCCTGAGCGCCTTCTTCTCCTTTTCGCCGCCGCCGAAAAGCATCACCGTCACGCCCTCGATTTGCGTGAGCGCTTCCACCACCTTCTCGATGAGCGGCAGCGGATATTCCTTGCCGCGGTGCTGCGAGAAAGGGGCGATAGCCACCCAGCGCTCGCTTTCGGCTTTGGCGGGCACCATCTCGCTCTCAGCGATAGGGTCGAAGCCGCCAAACGACTCCTCCCACTCAAATCCCAGCGCCCGGAACACACGCTCGTAGCGGTCGTGAGAGGTGGTGAGTTGCTCGTGAATCTTGCCCTTCACGAGGGCGCGTTTCTCGCCTCGGCCCTTGTCGATGCGAGAAACCTTCACCCCGTGCAGGCGCATGAAGAATCCCATGGCCCACGTGCGCATCACGCTGTGCAGGTCGGCCATGTGGGTGATGCCATAGCGCTGGCGCAATTCCTTCGCCAGGCGACGCATGCCCCACAGGCCACCGTAGTCCTTCAGGTTCACGCCTTCTACGGTGAGGTTGCTGGGGCGCTGAATCATAGCCTCGGCAGGCCAGGGGCGCGTGAGCATCACAAAGTGCACGTGGGGGAAGGCGCGGCACACCGAGTAGAGCACCGGAATGCTAATCACCACATCGCCCAGCGCCGAGAAGCGCGTCACGAGCACGGTTTTGCTATAGTTGCTGTTATTTTTTGCCATAGAGCACCGGATTGGTAGCCGGGTCGTTGTAGAGTTTCATTTGGCGATACACCTTCATGTACTTCTTGCCAGCCGCGATATCTTCGAGCAACTGGTCGATGGCGGTGGTGAGGTCCACACGCTGCTCGAGCAGCACATTGAGTTTCGCCTGGCAGCGCTCGAGGTGAGCGGCGTCGGCGTCGGTGCGAGAAGCCTGTTCGCGCATGTGGTAGATTTTGAGCGCCAGGATCGAGAGGCGGTCAACGGCCCATGCGGGGCTTTCGGTGTTGATGGTAGCGTCGGCTGCCACCTTCACATCGGCATATTTTTCGCGGAAGTAAGTGTCGATTTCCTCCACCAGGTCGGTGCGGTCTTGGTTCGACTTGTCGATGCGGCGTTTCAGCGCCAGAGCGTCGGCGGGGTCGATTTCTGGGTCGCGGATAATATCTTCAAGGTGCCATTGCACGGTGTCGATCCAGTTTTTCACAAAGAGATTAGCCTCTATGGTTCCTTCTTCGTAGGGGTTGGTGGCCACGGCGTCCACGTCGTCGGTCTTGTGGTAAAGTTCCACGGTGGCGTCGAAAAGCACGTTACATTTTTCTGCAAATTTCATAATAGACTATGTTGTTGATTGTAATTAAAAGTTTTCGTTGAGGGTGAGAATGGGGCGGGGGCGGTGTCGCTACAGCGAGCGCATGCCCGGCTCGAGCAGTTGGGCTGGAATCACGCGCTTGAGGGTGGTGACGAGGCTGTTGAACATCTTCTCGCGCATGTAGTCGCTTTTCACGTAGAGCGAAAAGTGGCGCACGGGGTAGTTTTCGTCGCCCGCCATTTCCACCACGCGCTTGCGCTGCTCGGGCGAGAGAAAGCGTATGTGCATCTGCGGAATCACGGTGCGCCCGCCTATGGTGTCGACCATGCGGATGAGGGTCTCCAGATTCGACGACTCATAGATGTGGAAGCGCTCAATGTCGGCCTTATAGTAACTGAAGGCACTTTCGCGCAGACTCAGCGCCTCCTTCATCACCCACAGGAAGTCCTTCTTCTTCTCGGCTCCCGCCTTGCTGCCCACATAGGCCACCACGGGGTCGAAGTAGAGCGGAATCTCCAGGATGCCGCGGCGCATGTTGCCCGAGATGCCGATGCCGGCGTCGAGACTGCCGTCGAGCAGGGCGTTGAGCATGCTCGAAATCTTCAGGTCGCGAATCTTGAGTTGCACATCGGGGTAGGCGGCATTGTAGGCCTTGATGAAGGCGGGCAGGATGTAGGGCGAAATCGTGGGGCCCGCCGAGAGATTCAGTTCGCCCGACACGGTGTCCTTTTCCTGTCCCACAATCGCCTCGAGCACCGCCGCCTCGCTAAGCGTTTTTTCGGCCTGGCGAATGATTTTCTGCCCCACGGGCGTGGGCACCACCGCCTTATTGGTGCGCTCAAAGATGCGCACGTTGAGTTCGCTCTCCAGTTTCTGCAGCATGGCGCTGAGCGTGGGCTGCGTCACCTCGCAGGCTTCGGCAGCCTTGGCGAAGTTACGGTGCTTGTTCACCGCTATCACGTATTTCAATTGCTGTAGCGTCATGGGCTGGAGAGGGTGAGGGGGGGTTACTTATTGCGGGTGATGATATAACTGAAAATCGACTTGAAGGCGTCCACCGTGTCGCTGGCGGGGAATTCGTCGAGCAGGGCGTCGGCCTCCTGGCGCAGGCGCTCCATCACGCGGTAGGCATAGTCGATGCCGCCGCCCGCCTTGGCATATTCCACCAGACGGTTGATTTCCTCGTCGTTGAGTTCGGGCTTGTGGGCGAGTTTGTTCATCTCGTCGCTATCGGGCAATTCCTTTCGTCCCAGGGCGTAGATGAGCGGGAGGGTGATTTTTCCCTCGCGCAGGTCGTTGCCGGTGGGCTTGCCCACTATGGGGTCCTGGAAATAGTCGAAAGTGTCGTCTTTAATTTGGAAACACTGGCCCAGCAGTTCGGCAAATCGCTTCATTTTGGCGAGCGCGTCGTCGTCGGCGCCGGCAGTGATGCCGCCCACCTCCACGCAACTGGTGAAGAGCGACGCCGTCTTGCGGCTGATGATGGTCATATACACCTCTTCGGTGATTTCGCGGTTGCGGGCGTTGTCGATTTGGTCGATTTCGCCCATCGCCAGGTCGGCACCCATGCGCGAGAGCGAGTTGAGCACACGCATATCGCCAGCGCGCACAGCGCAGGCGAGGGCACCGCTCACGAAGAAGTCGCCCACGAGCACCGCCACATGGTTGTTCCACACACTGTTCACGGTGGGCAATCCGCGGCGCGACATGCTCTGGTCGATCACGTCGTCGTGGATGAGCGACGCGTTGTGGAGCAGTTCGATAGCGGCACCGGCGTTGAGCACCTGCTCATTGATGCCGCCGAAAAGTTTCGCGCTAAGGAGCACCAGCACCGGACGTATCTGTTTTCCTTTCGTTTTGAGATAGTCGGTGACGATATGGTCGGTGAGCGCACTTGGGCTTTTAAGCGTTTCGGCAATAATTGCGTTGAGCCTAGCCAGTTCGGGCTTGATAGATTCTTGTATTTGGTCGAGTTTTACCATTTCACAACAAAGTTACTTAAAATAAATGAAATGCCTATCTTTTTCGTGTCATTACTTTGTTTTTTTTCGCCGAGGCAGCCATGGTGGGGCGCTCAGAGGCGGTGCCTGAGCCCACTATCCCCTATGCACTGTTGCATGGTTCCAGCGGGGTTGAAGCAGCAAAAAGTGGCCGAATGTGTGATTTTGATAAAAAAAGTGGTAAAAAATGTTGCAGTGTAAGAAAAATGTATTACATTTGCGAAAGTTTTTACAAAAAACCACAAAATATCTGAAAAGAACATTTTTCTGTATCAACTGGCTTTTTGGGGAAATTTTTACCACGACACATAACATTATTTATTCACATAAAAAACTAACAGATTATGAGAAAATCTTTACTCTCTATGGCCGCAGCAGCAGTATGCATCGCGGCGTCGGCAAGCACTACAGCCTCTTTGGTAGAATTGACCAAGTTTGAAAAGAACGACTTCACACGTCAAGCCGTAGAAAAGACCGTAAGCGCCCGCTTCGCTAAGAAAGCACAAAAGGTGGCTGCCGCTAGCGAAACTGCCTCTATGGACGATATCCTTGGCGAATACATCAACGAAACCGAAACCTACTACGAAGATCCCGTTTGGGCTGGTGGTAGCGTGACCGTAGTAAAGGGCGAAGGTGAAAACGAAATCATCCTCAAGGACTTCCCTTACGCTGGCTGCCAAACCAAGGCTGTAGTTGACTTCGCTACTGGCACTTTCAGCATCCCCGTTCAGGAAGTGTATGAACACCAAACTTACGGCAAAATGTCGATTGCTCCAGCCGCTATTTCAGGCGGTCAATTGGTTGCCGACCGCACTAAGGCTATCACTGGCCAGTTCATTCCAGGCGTGTTCCTGATCCAAAAGTATGGTGTGTTTATCGACAGCGGTACATACGCTGGCTATGCATGGGACGGCTTCTACGAAACTTACATCTCGGAAGCCAACGGCGTGATGACCAACAAGTGGTACAACAACATGTATGAAGACGAAGTGTTCAACGTGGCTATCGAAGCCGACTATGATGCAGTTGACTCTGTATGGGTTTACAACTTCAACAACAACGGTATGCCCGTGCAGATGAAGGTGAGCGAAGACGGTAGCGTAAGCATTCCACAACAGGTGGTTATCGACCTCTCTAACGTAAACACTTCTTCAACCTACAGCACCGACGCAGTTCTCTACAAAGGCATCTGGAGCGCATCAGGTTACCAGGTAGCACAAGGCGATCTTCCTGGCACTATCGACGAAAACGGCGTGATCACCGTTGGCCAATGGGGTCCTGTAGCAACTAAGCGCTCTACTGGCGGTCTTACCTTGTTTGGCGTTTACAACTCATCAACCATCGTTCCCGTTAAGAAGGAAGAACCAAGCGCAGTGACCGACGTTAACACCAACAAGACCGTGGCTTCAGTGAAGTACGTGAACCTCCAAGGCCAGGAATCGGCTACTCCATTCCAGGGCGTAAACATCAAGGTGAGCACCTTCACCGACGGCTCAAGCGCAGCAGTTAAGGTAATGAAGTAATACACCGAATATTACATATCCTAAATATAAAAAAGCACCCGGCTTCGGGTGCTTTTTTATTTTCTTTTGGGTGAGCCATCAACCCCCCACGCGCCACGCTGTGAAGATTTTTTGGCAATATTGCCACTTTTTTTTCATGGGAGAGGCTGGTGAGGTGGCTTATTTTTCTAGGCTGTTGCTGTCGAGCAAGAAGTCCATAAGCCCCATTGTGAGTATGCCGTTATCGTCGCGCCATGGTTTTATGTCGTCTTTCACGATGATGATTTTCTTGAACGAGTCTTTGATGCGCAGCAAAGAATTCATCTCTTGTTTTCGTTTATCTTCGTCGGGCAATGCCAAGGCTGATTGGATATAATATTTTTTGTTGCCTTCGTTGACAACAAAATCCACCTCCAATTGCTTGCGTTGCCATTTTCCATCGGCGTCGACCGTCCTTTGCTCAACCACGCCCACGTCGACCTTGCACCCTCTTCGTCGCAATTCGTTGTAGATGATGTTTTCCATGATGTGCGTTTCCTCTTGCTGACGCAGGCCTAAAATGGCGTTGCGCAAGCCGAGGTCGCAAAAATAATACTTTGCAAGCGCTCCAATGTATTTTTTCCCTTTCACATCGTATCGCTCCGCCTTTTCAACCATGAAAGCGTCTTGCAAAAAGCCCAGGTAGCGATCGATGGTCACGGGGCTGATCGACACTTTTTTCACGCTGTTGAACGTGTTGGAGAGTTTAGAGGAATTTGTGGGTGCGCCTATTCCTGAAGCCACAATGCGCATAAGTTCTTCGAATTCAGCATTGTTTTTGATGCGGTTTCGCTCAATGATGTCGATTAAATACACGCTGGTAAACAGGTGGGTGAGGTAATCATATTTTTTCTTTTCGGTTTCAAGTTGTAGCACATGGGGAAGCCCTCCGAAGGTGTAATAGTCCTTCCATGCTTCAGCGGGCGATTGCTGCGTGCCTTCGCAAAACTCTGAAAACGAAAGAGGGAAAATCCGAATCTCGTCGCCTCGGCCACGAAACTCGGTGACGATGTCGCTTGAGAGGAATTTTGAATTGCTGCCAGTGACGTAGATGTCGGCATTGTCCATGCGGAGCAAACTGTTGAGCACCTCCTCAAATCGCGGTACTAATTGCACTTCGTCAAGGAGGATGTAATGTAGTTGCTCGTCGTGGATAAGGCCTTTTATGTGCCGATAGAGGGCTAGTGGCTCACGAAGGTCGGCATTCTCAATATTGTCGAGCGCCACCTCTATTATGTGGTCGGTAGCCACACCAGTATTTAGCAGATATTGCTTAAACAATTTAAACAAGAGATACGACTTGCCACACCGACGAATACCGGTGACGATTTTTATCAAGCCATTTTGCTTGGCATCGATGAGTTGCTGTAAATAGAAATCTCTCTTTATCTGCATAAACTACGGCTCTGTAAAGATTTTTTGGCAATATTGCCACTTTTTCTTCGCAAAGATAAGCAAAATATGGAGGATTTAGGGTATGCTATGAAAAAAAAGCGGCAATATTGCCACTTTTTTTCATAGGGGGGCTAGCGAGGCTAGTGTTTCTAGAGGGGCTAGTGCCTCTAGTGCTAATAGAAATACTAGTGCTTCTAGTGCCTCTAATATCTCTCTTCCAATCTCTCTCCTCATCAATGGGCGTCGAGCCAGTTGGTGGCTGCTGCGTGGGAGGCTGTGAGGCGCACGGCGCCGTGGTAGGCGTTTTCCATCTCTTCTACCACGATGCGCTGCACTTGGTCGACCTCGGCGGGGAGCACGTCGAAGTTCAATTCGTCGTGCACCTGGAGGATCATCTTCGACTGGATGCCTTCGTCCTCGAAGCGGCGGTCGATGGCTATCATGGCTATCTTGATGACGTCGGCAGCGGTGCCCTGGATGGGGGCGTTCACGGCGTTGCGCTCGCTAAACTGGCGCACCACGGCGTTGCGCGAATTGATTTCGGGGAGCATGCGTCGGCGGCCGTAGAGGGTGGTCACGTAGCCTTTCTCTTTGGCTTGCGCCACGCTGCGGTCGATGTAGTCGCGCACGCTGGGGAAGGTGGCGAAGTAGCCGTCGATGAGTTGCTTCGACTCGGCGCGCGGTATGCCCAGGCGCTCCGACAGGCCAAACGAGGAGATGCCGTAGAGGATGCCGAAATTGGCGGTCTTCGCCTTGCGGCGCTCGTCGGCAGTGACTTCTTCCAGCGGCTTGTGATAGATTTTCGCGGCGGTGATGGCATGGATGTCGTGGCCCTCGCGGAAGGCTTCGAGCATGATATCGTCGTGGCTGAAGTCGGCCACCAGGCGGAGTTCGATTTGCGAATAGTCGGCGCTGAAAAACACGTTGCCGTCGGCGGGAATAAATGCGCGGCGTATTTCGCGTCCCATGTCGTCGCGCACGGGGATGTTCTGCAGATTAGGGTTGGTCGACGAGAGGCGCCCCGTGGCGGTCACCGTCTGGTTGTAGGTGGTGTGGATGCGTCCGGTGCGCGGGTTGATGAGTTGAGGCAGTGCTTTCACGTAGGTGGAGAGCAACTTGCGTATGCCGCGCAATTCCAGAATCTTGTCGACGAGCGGATGGCGGTCGCGCAGTTTCGTGAGCACCTCCTCGGTGGTGGAGTATTGGCCGGTTTTGGTCTTCTTCGCCTTCTCGTCGAGGTGGAGATGGTCGAAGAGCACCTCTCCCACCTGTGCGGGCGAGGCGGTGTTGAAGTGCATGCCGGCGGCGTCGAAGCACTCCTGCTCCAGGCGGTCCATTTTCTCGGTGAGCACGTCGGCATATTCGGCCAGCGCCTTCACATCGATGCGTGCGCCCGCCATTTCCATCTTGGCGAGCACCTTCACGAGCGGGAGTTCGATGTCGGTGAGCAGGTGGGTCATTCCGTTTTCCTCCAGCATCTGCTTCTGCACATCGGGCAGGGCAAGCAGCACGTCGGCCAATTCGCACGCCACCTTAGTCATCTTCTCGGGGCGCACCTCGAAAATCTTCTTCTGGCCGCGGCCTTTAGGGCCGAGATACGACTCGGGATCCATCACCTCATAGTTGAGCAATTCCTGCGCCATGGCGGCGATGCTGTGGCCGCGCTCGGGCTGAAGCAGGTAGTGGGCCACCGCGGCGTCGAAATAGGGTGCCGTGAAATCCACGCCACGCTCGTGGAGCATCACCATGTCGCGCTTCACGTCGGCCGAACAGATGGTGACGCCGCTTTCGTAGAGCGGGCGTATGGAGTCGAGCATCATCCCAAAGCCGTCCATGGGCAGATAGGCGCCCTTGTGAGGCTCGGGGCAGATGGCGAAACCGATGATTTGCGCCTTCATCGCCTCGTCGCCAGCGGCCACGATGTGCACCGCCACGCGCTGGTGATGCAGCACCGACTGCACATAGGCGGCGGCATCGTCGAGGTCGCCAATGAGGCGGAAGTCGCAGTCGTGGCTCTTGATGGTTTTGGCTGCCGAAGGAGCCTCGGCGGGGGCGGCGTCGGCGAACACGTCGCCGAAGAGCGACGCCTGGGTGCCACTCTCGGGCAGTGGCGGCTCGGCGCCGGCAAGGCCCACATTAGCCTCGCCCTGGTCGATGATGCGCTTGGCGAGCGTGCGGAATTCGAGTTCGGTGAACACCTTTCGCAGCGCCTCATAGTCGACCGGCACACGCAGCATCGCCTCCTCGTCCCACTGCAGCGGCACGTCGGTCTTGATGGTGGCCAGGTATTTCGAGAAGTGAATTTGCTCGGCATTGTCCTCCACCTTCTGCTTTTGAGCGCCCTTCAGTTCGTGGGTGTGCTCCAGCAGATTTTCGATAGAGCCATATTGCTGAATGAGTTTTTCGGCCGTCTTCGGTCCCACGCCGGGGCAGCCGGGAATGTTGTCGGCGCTGTCGCCCATCAGGCCCAGGATGTCGATCACCTGCAGCGGGTCGTTGATACCGAATTTTTCCTTCACTTCCTCCACGCCCAGCATCAGATTCTTGCCCGGGTCGTAGATTTTGGTGTGCTCGTTCACCAGTTGGCCGAAGTCCTTGTCGCCCGTCACCATCACGGTTTCGAAGCCATGCTGGCAGGCGAGCACCGAGAGCGACCCGATCACGTCGTCGGCCTCGTAGCCCGGCACCTCAAACACCGGAATGCGGTAAGCCTCCAGGATGCGCTTGATGTAGGGCACAGCCACCTTGATACCCTCGGGCGTGGCCTCGCGCTGCGCCTTGTATTCGGGATACTCCTCGTGGCGGAAAGTCTTGCCCGCCGGGTCGAAGCACACGGCAATGTACTCAGGCTTATGGCGCTTGAGAAGGTCTTGCAGAATATTCACAAAGCCAAACACGGCCGAGGTGTCGATACCCGTGGTGGAAATGCGAGGATTGCGCATCAGCGCATAGAAAGCGCGGAAAATGAGCGCATAGGCATCGAGCAGGAAAAGTCGTTTATCGTTGTTCATCGTCGTAGAATGAAATATTGTTTTAGTTGAGGTGATTATTATTTTCGCCACAGCGAAATGAAAAACTCGCTGCAGGCGGAATGATTTCCCATCATGCTATAAATGGAAAGATAAAATTACAGCATTTTCCCCAAATACCCACCAAATAGCCCCACAATTTTTCATCCAAAGCCCCAAAAAGCGCACAGCAGCGAGGCTAGAGAAATCTATTGCACGTTTTTTTCTTTTTCAAAACAGAAATATTTGTATCTTTGCTTTGTAATAAATGTTGTGTCTCATAATTTCTTAATGCACGAGGCGCTTATGATGAAAGATAAAATACAATATCTGGTGGCCCTTATCTCTGAATTCGCCACCCATTACCAACTTACCGATGCTCAGGCTGCTCGCTACATGAGCCGCTATGGGGCGCTTGACTTGTGTGATAAGCACTATAATGTGATGCACACCCAGCCGTTTCGCGACATGGTGAGTGCGGTAGCCGAATTTTGCCGCCACGAAGGAGGTGAATTATGATTCTCTATCACGGTTCAAATACAGGAATAGAGGCAATTGATTTAGGTCGATGCAGCCGATATAAAGACTTTGGTAGAGCCTTCTACCTCTCTGCCGACATGCAGCAAGCAAAAGAGATGGGAGAATTCCGTGTTCGGATTTCTCGAGAAGGTGAAACCACGGTCACTTCATATGAATTCAACGAACAACTTCTTTCTGAAGAATCCACATTGAAAGTGAAAATTTTCCCACATTATTGCCTTGAATGGGCTGAGTTTGTGTGGAATAATCGTGATGAAAACCAAGACTTTCACCACCCCTACGATATCGTGTATGGTCCAATCGCAAACGATAATGTGGGCTTTCAAATGCGTAGATTCAGAGTGAACGGAGGCGACTTGCACGAATTTCTGAAAGGGCTGAAGTATTCTAAAGGAGAAACTTTTCAATATGCTTTCTGCACACCAGAAGCAATTAAAATGCTGAAAAAACTATGAATCTCACAAAAGAACAATTTCAATTCATGGTAGAGGATATCACGGCTGAATTGATCGAATACCTCGTGGAACATGAAAACTACGACCTGAAAACGGCCGTCGACACCGTGTACGGTTCCGACCTCTTTGCCGCTCTCTCCAACCCCGATACGGGTTTGTACAGCCAAAGTACAGGATATGTGCGCGACTATCTCATGCGCGAATTGAAAACGGGGAAACTCGCTTAAACAAGCCCGTTTTTTGAGGAATCGCTACAGCGCTGCCACACTGTCTGTTGTGGTAGTGAAGGCTCAAAATGTGCCAATCTCAAAGCAAAAACTCTAGACAATCGCCCCCCAGCCTGTCCTAAAACTCAAAACTGCGGCAAGCCAATAACGAAAACACTAGGCGACCACCCACTTATTATGGTTAACTCCATGCAAGCTCGAGAATTGCGCAGCAATTCGCGAGCGCGGCTTGGAGATAAGAAACAGCAAAGGGATGAGCCTCGGAGAGGGTCGGTTATGGTAGCAGCCCGAGTTTCCACAGTAGCCTCACCCACGACTGCGTGGGCACTCTTCAGCGGAAATACCTTGCCAAAAATGGGGTGAAAAGAGTGGTTTTGGCAAACAATTTTAAAAATACCTTGCCAAAAGTGGGGTAAAGTGTGTGGTTTTGGCAGATAATTTTGAAAATACCTTGCCAAAAATTAAAATATTCTCTATCTTTGTGCCTAAGAAAAGAACTTTTGATTATGACACAATTGATTGGAAGAGAGCGAGAAATCATGGAGTTGGACCGTTGCATGGCATCGGACCAATCAGAATTCATCACGTTGTGTGGCCGCCGTCGTGTGGGCAAGACGTTTCTTGTGGAGCAGTACTTCAAAGGGGAGTATGCTTTCAGTTATGTGGGTGGGCATCACCTCAGCACCGCCGAACAACTGCAAAACTTCGCATGGGCGCTCCAGAAATATAGCGGTTCGACCTTTGTTCCAAAGTTGGCCTCGTGGTTTGAGGCGTTTCATACGCTTGAGCAACATCTTGAGCAATCGCAAGCCCAGCGAAAGGTGGTGTTCATCGACGAAATGCCATGGATTGATACGCCCAAATCAAAATTTGTGAGTGCGCTGGAAAATTTCTGGAACGGCTGGGCAGCCCGTCGCTCCGATGTGGTGTTTATAGCCACGGGATCGGCCACGTCGTGGATGACCGACAATCTTGAGGAGAACCAGGGCGGACTGCACAATCGCATCACGTGCAAACTCTACCTGCGCCCGTTCACACTGGGAGAAACAGAGAAATATCTGCAGTCGAAAGGATTCACATGGGATAGATACGCCATCGTTCAAACCTATATGATTATGGGTGGCGTGCCCTATTATCTAAGCCTTCTGCGTAGCGATGCGGGGTTGCCCGCAAACGTCGACCGCCTCTTTTTTGCAGATGACGCTCGTCTGCGTAATGAGTTTCACGAACTCTACGGCGCGCTTTTCAAGAATGCCGACAATTATTTGAAAGTGGTGAGAGCGCTGTTTTCCCACAAAAGCGGTATCACGCGCAACGAAATCATGAAAGCCACCACGCTTCAAGGAGGTGGGTTGACCACGGTGCTGGCAAATCTGGAGAAATGTGGCTTCATCACCTCGATGGCTTCGTTTGGGAAAAGTTCGTCAAAATGCGTGTATCGATTGGTGGACTTCTACACCTTGTTTTACCTGAAATTCATAGAAAACGACAAGTCGAAAGACAAGAAATTCTGGTCGCACGCCATCGCCACCCCAAAGATTAACACATGGCAAGGAATCACCTTTGAAACCGTGTGCCTGAGCCACATCGACCAAATTAAGCAAGCGCTAGGCATTGATGGCATTGCCACCGAAGTGAGCACTTGGCGCGACAGCACCGCCCAGATTGATTTGGTGATCAAGAGAGCCGACCGCTTGATAAATGTGTGTGAAATGAAGTTCTCTACCGGCACATTCAATATCACCCCCGACTACGCGCAGCGCCTGCGCCAGCGCATGGAGTGTTTCAGAGAAGCGACGCGCACCCGTCTGGGCCTGGTAAACACGCTAGTCACCACCTACGGCGTTGGCACCGGAAATTCCTGCTGCGAAGCCCAAGTAACCATCGACGCCCTCTTCCAATAGCACCGCCCCGCCTCTAGCCAGGGTGGCTTGAGCCATAGGATGATTTCTGTGTTATAAGCCGTTTTTTTCGGGGGGAAAGGGGTTAAAAAGAAAGAAGATTGACTGTCTCACGACAACCAATCTCAATTAACCTTAAATCTAATACCATGAAAAACACACTGCAAAGGTAGAGAGGATTTCGTTAACAGCAAGAATTTTAACTCGATTTTGGCGGATATTTAGAATAATTTAACGGTTTTGTGTCTAAAATTTAACTTCTGTTATGATTTTAATCTTTTCTTATTTGGATTGAGGCTGTTGCGCGGTGGGTGTGTGGATGGCCGAGGGGTGAGGTGTTTTTGCGGCGGGGGTGTCGGGTGGTGTGTTTTTTTTGTTCTCGTTTTGTTGCGCAAATGGTGATTTGGGGGTATCTTTGCAAAAACGCGATCGCTGATTGCGAAGATATTCGTTTTTTTTATTCACGAAAAACCCTATAGCCATGTTTCCCGGAAAGAAGAAATGCAAAATCCTGAAGGAGATTCGCCAGGAGATTGCCAATGCGAATGATATTGAATTTGTGACGAGCGAATGCACTCACAAGGGCGACTGCCGTGGCACCTGCCCTAAATGTGAGGCCGAGGTGCGCTACCTTGAGGAGGAACTCGCCCGACGCACGCGCAGCGGAAAGAAGATAGCCGTGGCAAGCATCGTGGCTGGCGCCATGCTCACCGCTCTGCCAGGCTGCAGCGGGAAAGGTGGCTCGCAAGGCAACGTGGAGCGCATAGAAAACAGTTACGGTTCGGATGTGGATGGCTTTGTGGGTCCTGAAGACACTCTGTGCTCGATAGATTCAAGCGAATGCGAACCTGGCGAAATCCAATTGGTGGGCGAGGTGGCTGCCGACGATATCACCCCTCCTAAAGAATAGAACCGGCTCAGTGGATTTTTCATGGGGGCTGTTAAGATACTTGACGTTGCTTTTGGTAAATAAGTTGCGGAGTGGCTGCGCAATCCCCTTGGGGATTGGATGTGTGTAGGCAGGTATGCAGCGGAGGCGCTGCGAAATGGAGCGAAGCGGAATGAAGCGGCGCCGGAGCGAAATGCCTGCACCCGATCCACCCTCAAAATGCATTCCATGGGAATGCGACAACAC
>JAUNCU010000058.1:0-8848 GCA_030526455.1 Bacteroidales bacterium
TTTAGTCTGTTAGTCTTTCAAAAATAAATTCGTGTAATTCGTTTAATTCGTGTTCAAAATCCTCACACAGAAATCAACAAAAAAAATAAATTCGTTTAATTCTTCGCGGGGCGAAGCGGCAAGCCGATGACGTGAACAAAAAAAACCAATTCGTTTAATTCGTGAAAAAATATCCACACAGAAATTAATTCGTTGAACAAAACCTTCGTTTTGTGGATTTGCGGGAAAATTTGTAAATTTGTAGGTTAATTGCCGTATTGGCAGTTTCTTGACTGTAAAACTCTGAAAACGATTATAATGGCTGAAGAACTTGAATTGAACGACAGTGCACAGCAGGCCAGCGACAATGGTGGCTACGAAAAACTGATTACTCTCACTCCGCGCGAACACATTCGCCTGCGTCCGGGTATGTATATTGGCAAACTGGGCGACGGCGCTCAGAGCGACGACGGTATCTACGTGCTCATCAAGGAGGTGATGGACAACAGTATCGACGAATTCAACACCGGATTCGCCCGACAGCCCATCATCAGCATTGATGTGGCCGACGGCAGCGTCACCATTCGCGACTATGGCCGCGGCATCCCCCTCGACCAAGTGAAGGACGCATCGAGCAAGATGAACACAGGCGGCAAGTACGACTCGAAGAACTATAAGCGCTCGGTGGGTCTCAACGGTGTGGGTATCAAGGCTGTGAACGCCCTTTCAAGCGACTTCTACATTCGCTCTACACGCGACGGCCAGAGCGCATCGGTCACCTACAAGGAGGGCCTGGTGGTGGAAGAAAGCGGCATCGTGGCCACTCCAAGCGAGGAAAACGGCACGCTGGTGAAGTTCACCCCCGACACCTCGATCTTCAAGAACTACGAGTTCCGCGACCACATCATCGAGGCGATGATCAAGAACTACTCGTTCCTCAACACCGGCCTCTCGCTCATGTTCAACGGTAAGCGCTACCACTCGCGAAACGGCCTCAGCGACCTGCTGAAGGAAAACATGACCAACGACCCGCTCTACCCGATGATGCACTTCAAGGCCGACGACATTGAAATCGTGGTGACCCACGCTGCACAGGTGGGCGAAGAGTTCTACTCGTTCGTCAACGGTCAGCACACCACCCAGGGCGGTACCCACCAGTCGGCATTCCGCGAGGCGGTGTCGCGCACCATCAAGGAGTTCTACAGCAAGAATTTCGAGTTCAGCGACATTCGCAACGGCATGGTGGCAGCCATCAGCATCAAGGTGGAAGAGCCCGTGTTTGAGTCGCAGACCAAGATTAAACTGGGCAGCAACGTGATGTGGAAAGACGGCCCCACGATCTACAAGTTTATCAACGACTTCGTGAAGAAGGAGGTCGACGACTATCTGCACAAGAATGCCACCACCGCCGAAATCATGCTCAAGAAGATTCAGGAGAGCGAGAAGGAGCGCAAAGCCATTGCCGGCGTCACCAAGGCTGCCCGCGAGCGCGCCAAGAAGGTGGCACTCCACAATAGCAAACTGCGCGACTGCCGCGTGCACTTCAACGATGCCCGCGCACCCAAGGACAACGACCGCCGCGAGGAGACGTCGATCTTCATCACCGAGGGTCTGTCGGCAAGCGGTTCGATCACCAAGATTCGCGACGTGGAAACCCAGGCGGTGTTCTCGCTGCGCGGTAAGCCGCTCAACACCTACGGCCTCGCGCCAAAGAAGGTGGTGGAAAACGACGAGTTTGCACTGCTTCAGGCCGCCCTCAACATCGAAGACGGCATCGACGGCCTTCGCTACAACAAGGTGATCGTGGCAACCGATGCCGATGTCGACGGTATGCACATTCGCCTGCTGCTGCTCACCTATTTCCTCCAGTTCTGCCCCGAACTGGTGAAGACGGGCCACCTCTACATCCTGCAGACGCCGCTCTTCCGCATCCGCAACAAGAAGGAAGCCAAGCGCAAAAACAACAGCAAGGAATCGAAGAAATCGAAGCCCGAAACCTACTACTGCTACAACGACGAAGAGCGCATCACAGCCATCAACAAACTGGGCGACAAGGCCGAAATCACCCGATTCAAAGGTCTGGGTGAAATCGACCCTGAGGAATTTGCCGACTTCATCGGCCCCGACATGCGCCTCGATCGCGTGCACCTGCGCAAGGAAGACACGGTGAACAAACTGCTGGAGTTCTACATGGGCAAAAACACCATGGAACGCCAGGAGTTCATCATCGACAACCTCGTGATAGAAGACGACGAAGACATTACCCTCCACTAATAAAATTGCTCAAAAATGGCAAAAAAACGCATCGCACTTTTCCAGGGCAGTTTCGACCCCTTCACCCGTGGCCATGAATCCATCGTGAAGCGTGCGCTCAGCATCTTCGACGAGGTGGTGGTGGCGGTGGTGTGCAATAGCCAAAAGCGCGGCTTCCTGCCCGCCGACATGCGCGTGAAGGTGATTGAAGACGCCTTCCGTGGCGAAGAGCGCGTGAAAGTGGTGTGCAGCGACGGCCTCACCGTAGACGTGGCCAAGGAAGTGGGCGCATGCTGCCTGCTGCGCGGCATCAGAAACGCCATCGACTACGAATACGAGAAAGGCAACGCCGAGGTGAACCTGCGCCTCTCAGGCATCGAAACCATCTATCTCACCACCTCGCCTGAGTTGAGCCACGTGAGTTCAACTATAGTGAGGGAATTGCTAAAATTCGACAAAAACATCAAGGATTATATGCCCGCCGGCCTCAGCAGCGAAATGCTGAACGAGGTGACCACATTTAAACCATAAGCCGGCGAGCACCATCTACAATCAATAAACGCGTATAGAATTATGAAAAAAAGAGTATTGTTATTTGCACTGGCAGCGCTTGCCGTCGCAGGAATTGTGGCGCAACGCATACCCGCAACACTCCAGAAACTGCTCAACGCAGAATATGCCATCAACGCCCTCTATGTGGACTCAGTGGACGAGAACAAACTCGTGGAAGACGCCATCATCGGCATGCTCGAGAAACTCGACCCCCACTCTGCGTTCACCACGGCCAAGGAAACCAAGGAACTGGAAGAACCGCTGCAAGGCGAGTTCTCGGGCATCGGCATCCAGTACAACATGAAGCAGGACACGCTCTACGTGATTCAGACCGTGCCTAACGGTCCATCGGAGCGCGTAGGCATCCTCCCGGGCGACCGCATCATCTTCGTGAACGACACCACCATCGCCGGCGTGAAACTCAAAAACACCGCCATCCAGAAGAAATTGCGCGGCAAAAAGGGCACCAAGGTGACCGTGAAGGTGAAGCGCGGATCAAGTCCCGAACTCATCACCTTCGTGATCACGCGCGACAAAATACCCTTGCACAGCGTCGACGCCAGTTACATGCTAGATGCCCGCACTGGCTACGTGAAAATCTCAAGTTTCGGTGCCAAGACCTATCAGGAAATGATGGACGCCATGAAGAAACTGAAGAAGGAAGGCATGGAGCAAGTGATCATCGACCTGAGCGACAACGGCGGTGGCTACATGGATGCCGCTATCCAGATGGTGAACGAATTCCTCGACCAAGACCAGATGATCGTGTTCACCGAAGGCTTGAAATCGCCTCGAAATGAAGCAAAAGCCAACGGCTACGGCCATTATAAGGACATGAAAATTGTGGTGGTGATGAGCCAATACAGCGCCAGCGCATCGGAAATCTTCGCCGGCGCCATCCAGGACTGGGACCGTGGCCTCGTGATCGGTCGCCGCTCGTTTGGCAAAGGCCTCGTGCAGCGCCCATTCAAGTTTGAAGACGGCTCCATGATGCGCCTCACCGTGGCTCGCTACCACACCCCATCGGGCCGCTGCATCCAGAAGCCCTACGTGAAGGGTAACAAGAAAGGCTACGACGAAGACCTGCTCGACCGCTACAACGCTGGCGAATACTACAACATCGACAGCATCCAGTTCAACGACTCGCTGCGCTACAAGTCGCTCGTTAACGGCCGCACCGTGTATGGCGGCGGAGGCATCATGCCCGACGTGTTTGTGCCAGTCGACACAACCGAATACAGCAAGTATTATCGCGACATGCTCGCCAAGGGCGTCATCTACCAGTATGCCCTCGACTATGTGGACAAGAACCGCGCCAGCCTCAAAGCCGAATACAAGAGCGTGAAAGACTTCGACAAGCGCTTCACACTGAGCGAAGAAGCCATGCAGGCATTCATCGCCCACGGCGAAAAGGAGAAGGTGAAATTCAACGAAGAGCAGTACAAGACCAGCGAACGCGTGTTCCGCACCTTCCTCAAGGCACTCATCTGCCGCGACATCTTCAACGAAGACAATGCCTACAGCATGATCGTGAGCCACAGCAACAAAGACCTGCAGGAAGCCCTCCGCCTCATCAACGACGACGAGCGCTACCAGTCGCTCCTGCTCACCGGCAACCAGGAATACGTAAAAATAGCCGCCAAGCACAAAGCCAAAGCAGCCGAAAAATCAGAAAAGAAATAAAGGCTCAATAGCAAACACGCAATAATAAAAGCACGGTTCTCGAGTGAGTTCCGTGCTTTCGTTTTTTCAAATTTTCCTAATTTATAAAGTCAGGCCGTTGAGGACGACGATGTATTCGTCGATGGCTTGGCGTATTTCTGTGAGGAGGATGTATTCGTCGGCGGTGTGGCTGCGGGCTGAGTCGCCTGGACCCATTTTCAGCGAGGGGAACGGCATCAAGGCCTGGTCGCTGAGCGTGGGCGATCCGAAGGTGGTTTTGCCCAGCATCTCCGCCCTTGCCACCACAGGATGCGATGGGCTGATGCCCGATGGATTCAGGCGGGTGGAGTGAGCGGTGAGCGTGCATTCAGGCACCGCACGGCGCAGAATGTCGAGCGTCTCCGCGTTGCTATAGGCGTCGGTGGTGCGCACGTCAACCAATATGGTGCATTTATCGGGCACCACATTGTGCTGGCGTCCAGCCTCGATTTTGGTCACCGAAATCTTCACCGGACCAAGCATCTCCGATTCCTTCTCGAAGCGGAAGTTGCGCAGGGTGTTGATCACATCAATGGCCTTGTAGATGGCGTTCACGCCCTCATTGCGAGCGGCATGGCCTGCCACACCCGCAATCTCGCCGTCGAGCACCATCAGACCCTTCTCGGCGATGGCGGTCTGCATGCCGGTGGGTTCGCCCACCAAGGCGAAATCGATGCGCGGAAGCATAGGCAACACCGCCTCTACCCCATTCTTGCCGCTCACCTCCTCCTCGGCCGAAGCGAGGAAAATGAGATTATAGGGCTGCGGCATGGCCGACAGCGCACGATACGCCGCCATTAGCGACACCACCGAGGCGCCGTCGTCGTTGGTGCCGAGGCCATAGATGGCGCCATCTTCCTCAGTGGCCGCAAATGGGTCGTGCTGCCAGCCTTCAGCCACTTTCACCGTGTCGATGTGGGCATTGAGCAGAATGGTGGGCTTAGCAGGATCGAAATCGGGCGACTGGCACCACAGATTATTCTCAAAGCGCTTGGGATTCAACCCGAAACGCTTCATCGCAGTCTCCACCACATCGGCCACCGCAGTCTCTTCGCGGCTGAACGATGGCACCTTCACCATCGCCTTCAGCAGGTCGATGGCATCGTAGTAAATTTCGTCGATATCAAACATAGCGATTACTTGCCTATTTTTGACAAAACGTCAGCGGGCACACCATCTTTGTGGAGCATAATATCAATGGTCTTGGCGCGGAAATAGGCGCTCGACACATAGATGTAGCCATCATAGATTTGGTTGGTGTCCCACGAGTTTTTCACTTTGTAGTATTTATTGCCCTTCTGGTCTTTAGCGAGGCCCACGATCACCATCAGGTGGTCGTCGACGGTTTCGAAAGAGTCAAACATCTGCTGGCGCACTTCCTGAGTCACCACCATCTCGGGCTGAGGGCCGTCGAATTCGTAGCGTTCCTTCTCGCGGTCTTTGTTGGGCAGTTTTTTCCAGCGCTGCTTGTCCTTGGCGCTCATGTCGGCCTCGGTTTTCAGCACAGGCATAATGGCATAGCCATTGTCCCACTGCCAAGTCTTCTCGCTCATGTCGGCCGCCCAAGCCACCGAATAGCCATTGGCGATGGCGTGGTCCACGATTTGCTCCAGTTCGTTGAGGGGCACATTCATCAGGCGCGACCACAGCCAGTTGTCGGGGATTTCGATGATGAAATCCTGGTAGAAAGGATGATGGGTAAACGACGAGAACGCCTTATAATCGGCCGCATTTAAGCCAAACGAAGCCGCATAAGTCTTGGGCGTGTATTCCACGCCATCCACCTCAAAGGTTTCGGGCACCTTACCCAAGTAGGCGTCGAGAATGCCGTTAAGGCCACGGAGCCACGCGGTGGAATAGCGCTTGCTAGGCTTGGCCACGATGCCTTTCATAAAGCCCTTCATGCCGGCTATGAGTTCGAGATGGTCGTGCTTCTCTTCGCCATAGTTCAAGCCGCTATACACACTCTCGGGCACGATGCCGTATTTGTCCCATGCATAGATCACGTCCATCACGCCGCCGCCCAGGTTGAAGCGCATCTCGCCTTCCATGCGCATATACTTCTGCGCCTTCTCGGGATAGAGGCTGCGCACCACAAACATTTCGCTCAGGTCAACCTCCTTGCCGCTGGTGCGGAGTATTTCGTTTTCCATGAAAGCCACCACCGAGAAGCACCAGCAAGTGCCCGTTTGGTTCTGGTCTTTGATAGAGGTGGTTTTCACCACTTTAGTATCGGTGAACTTGAATCCCGTAGACTCCGGCGTCACCACGTCGGCCTTCATGGCGCCCATGCTGCCACACAGCGCAGCCGACAGCAAAATCAATTTTATCGCTCTCATATTCTTGATGTTTAATGTTCTACTACAAAAGTAGGAAAAAAATGCAACATTCACCCCCATTTCGGCAAAGAAATGCACAAAGGGCGCAAAAGTGTTAATAATTGGTTTTTTTTTCGGCATTATTGGAATTGTTGTTAATATGGGAGCAAATATGACTACTTTTAGCGAGATTTTGAGTAATTTTGCACCACAAAACTCTAACAAACATAAGATGGTAAACGAATTAGTTGGGCTCATCAGCAAGCAAACAAAGAGATTCGGTGACCGAGAGGCCCTCCGATTCCGCGACTATAAAACAGACGAATGGACATCGATGTCCTGGAACCAATTCAAGGCATCAATCGAGCGTGGTGCAAAGGCGCTCTATAAAGCAGGACTTGAAACTGAAGGCAAAATTGCCATTTTCTCGCAAAACTGCCCCGAAATATTAATCTCGCATTTCGCCGCCTACTACAACCGCGGCGTGGGGGTTCCCATCTACGCCACCAGTAGCAAAAGCGAAGCAGCCTACATCATCAACGACGCACAGACCGTGGTGCTCTTCGTGGGCGATCAGCGCCAGTATGAGATTGCCGTGGAACTGCGCAGCGAATGCCCTTCGCTCAAGCACGTGGTGATCTACAATCCGCTGGTAAAGAAAAATGCCGACGACAACGCCACCATGATGTGGGACGAATTCCTCGCATGGGGCGACGATGTGGACATGGCACTGGTGAACGAGCGCAAGGAAAGCGCTACGCCCGACGACCTCATCTGCCTCATCTACACCTCTGGCACCACCGGCGTGCCCAAGGGCGTGATGCTCAGCCATGGCAACTTCAACTCCTGCATCATGGCCCACCTGATGCGCATTCCTTACCTCAACGAGGAAACCGACCTCTCATTGAGTTTCTTGCCCATGAGCCACATCTTCGAGTTTGGCTGGAGCATGGTGTGCCTCACCGTGGGTATCCGCCTGGTGATCAACGGCAACCCAAAAGAAATACAGAAAGCCATCAAGGAAGTGAACCCCACCTGCATGTGCAGCGTGCCTCGCTTCTGGGAGAAGGTTTACACCGCCATCACCAACAATGTGGCCAACGCTTCGCCCATCGTGAGAATGGTGTTCAACCGCGCACTGGCAGTGAGCAAGAAGCGCGACCAGAAATATCTGCGCTGTGGCAAGAAGGTGCCCGCGCTGCTCGAAAAGCAATTCCAATACTTCGACAAGAAGGTGTTCAAGAAAATTCGCGCAGTAGTGGGATTCAACGCTCCAGTACTCTTCCCCGTGGCTGGCGCAATGCTCTCCGACAACATCACTGAATTCCTGCGCGCCATCGGCCTGCCCATCGTGATCGGCTACGGCCTGAGCGAAACCACCGCCACCGTTACTTTCTACCCCGACACCAACTGGGAACTCGGCACCATCGGCACCTGCATCCCCGGTGTGAAGGTGAAGATTGGCAAAGACAACGAAATTCTGGTGAAGGGTCCCACTGTGATGCAAGGCTACTACAATAAGCCCGAAGAAACCGCCAAGGCCATCGACAGCGACGGATGGTTCCACACTGGCGACGCCGGCGCTATCAACGAAAATGGCCAACTTATCATCACCGAGCGCATCAAGGACCTCTTCAAGACCAGCAACGGCAAATACATCGCGCCTCAGGTGCTCGAAACTCGCCTCGGCCAAGACCTCTTCGTGGAGCAGGCAGCCGTGATAGGCGACGGACGCAAATTCGTGTCGGCGCTCATCGTGCCATCGGTCGACGCCCTCAAGGCCTACGCCAAGAAGAAGAAAATCGCCTACAAGGACAACGACGACCTGGTGAACAACAAGCAGATTCACAAGATGATGGAGCAGCGCATTGCCGAGTGGCAAAAAGACCTTGCCAGTTACGAGCAAATCAAGCACTTCATCCTCATGCCACGCCCATTCACCATGGAGACTGGCGAACTCACCAACACGCTGAAGATACGCCGCTCGGTGATCAACAAGCGCTACGCAAAACTCATCGACGCCATCTACGCAGCGGCTGAGAGAA
>JAUNCU010000058.1:8884-14795 GCA_030526455.1 Bacteroidales bacterium
TAAGAAGTTGAAGAAGTTAAGACGATTGTCTAGGCTTTTCCCGTCAAAGTTGACTGACGGCAAACTCGTTGACCCGTTGACTTGTTGACTCGTAGACTATAAAAAACATATTTATTAACCACACAAATCATTGAGCTCAGATGATTACACAGGAACAATTAAAAGAGATACAAGAACGCTCGGATGCGTTGAGGAGGTATCTTTGACATCGACAGCAAGAAAATCGAAGTAGAAGAAGAAGAATTGCGCACGCATGTGCCCGACTTCTGGCTCGACCAAAAGGCTGCCGAAGCACAAATGAAGAAAATTAAGATGCTGCGCTTCTGGATCGACAGTAGCAAGGAAGTGGAGCAGGCTGTAGGCGAAGTGGCCGTGGGATTCGACTTCGTGAAGGAAGGCGTGATCTCAGAGGAGGAACTCGACGACCTCTACAGCGAAGCAAAGGAAAAAATTGAGAAACTCGAGTTGCGCAACATGCTGCGCGGCGAGGAAGACAAGATGGACGCCATCCTGAAAATCAATTCAGGAGCGGGTGGCACCGAGAGCCAGGACTGGGCATCGATGCTGATGCGCCTCTACCTGCGCTGGTGTGAACGCCATGGCTACAAAACCTCCATCGAGCACATCATCGACGGCGACGAAGCCGGCATCAAGTCGGTCACCATCAGCGTGGAAGGCGCCTTCGCCTATGGCTACCTCAAGAGCGAAAACGGTGTGCATCGCCTGGTGCGCGTTTCGCCCTACAATGCACAGGGCAAGCGCATGACCTCGTTTGCATCAGTATTCGTGACACCGCTCATCGACGACACCATTGAGATTGAAATCGACCCCGCTCGCCTCACTTGGGACACCTTCCGAAGCGGCGGCGCCGGTGGTCAGAACGTGAACAAGGTGGAATCGGGTGTGCGCGCCCGCTACCAGTACAAAGACCCCTACACAGGCGAGGAAGAGGAAATTCTCGTTGAAAACACCGAAACGCGCGACCAACCCAAGAACCGCGAAAACGCGCTCCGTAACCTCAAGTCGATTCTCTACAACAAGGAATTGCAACACCGCCAGGAAGAGCAACGCAAAGTGGAAGACTCGAAGAAGAAGATTGAATGGGGCAGCCAAATTCGCAGTTACGTGTTCGACGACCGTCGCGTGAAGGATCACCGCACCAACCATCAAACCAGCAACGTGAACGGCGTGATGGACGGTGATATCGACGAGTTTATCAAAGCCTACCTCATGGAGTTTGGCGAAGAATAACACATAATTTTTCCAATTCATAATGGCAAAAGAAAAACTCCTGTTGGTGAAAGTGGGTGGCAAGGTGGTTGAAAACCCTGCCGCCCTTAGCCAACTTATTAGCGACCTTTCTTCGATGGAGGGCCGCAAAGTGCTCGTGCACGGCGGTGGCGTGCTCGCCACCAAGATGGCGGCAGCCATGGGAATCGAAACCACCATGGTGGAAGGACGCCGTGTGACCGACGACCAGATGATCGACGTGGTGACCATGGTGTATGCCGGCCTGGTGAACAAGCGCGTGGTGAGCCTGCTGCAAAGCAAGGGCACCAACGCCATTGGCCTCTGCGGCGCCGACATGAACGTGATTCTCAGCGATAAGCGCCCCGTGAAGACGGTGGACTACGGCTGGGTGGGCGACGTGAAGCGCGTCGACGGCAAGGCGCTCTCCACCCTCATTGAGAGCGGTGTGGTGCCCGTGATGGCGCCCCTCACCCACGATGGCCAAGGCCACATCCTCAACACCAATGCCGACACCATCGCAGCCGAAACTGCCAAAGGGCTGGCTGAATTCTACGATGTTACGCTCGTGTTCTGCTTCGAGAAGAAGGGCGTGCTGCGCAATGCTGACGACGACGACAGCGTGATCGCCACCATCGACCGCCCCACCTTCGAGGCACTCAAGGCCGAAGGCGTGATCACCGACGGGATGATCCCCAAACTCGACAACGCCTTCTCCACCATCGCCGGTGGCGTGAAGGAGGTGGTGATTACCCACGCGAGCAGCCTCGGCGACCTCAGCCAAGGCACCCACATCAAATAATTTGACCCGCCGCTTAAACTAATGGCCTGAGCGGGAGTCAAATTCCAAAAAATCGACAACAACAAAAATTGAACTATGATGAATAAGTTTTCAAAAATCACGCTGTGTGCTTCGGTGGCACTTGCGGGCGCTGTGGCTGCACAGGCGCAAAAGGTGGAACTCACACCGCAATTCTGCAACGCCGTGAAGCAATATGAGGTGGTCCAGACCTTCTACGACGGCATGGCTGCCGTGATGAAAGACGGCAAGTGGGGCTACATCAACAGCGAAGGCAAGGAAGTGATTGCCTGCAGCATCCCCAAGACTTTCGACGTGTGCCTCGAGCGCGAAGACTACGGTTTCTACCGCGACAACGGCTACGTGCGCAATTTCAGCGAGGGCATGGTGCCTGTGGCCAAGGAGGTTTCGGGCGCTAAGCACAACTATGAGCGCTCGCTCAAGTGGGGCTACATGAACAAGGAAGGCAAACTCGTGGTGGACTACACCTACGACGAAGCGGCCGACTTCAGCGAAGGTCTCGCATGGGTGGCCAACGAAGATTTCCAGGGCTTCATCGACGCCCAGGGCAACAAGGTGCTCAACGGCGCTAGTTACTACGTGCCCGACGCCGGCATGCTCAACTACGCCTTCAAGAGCGGCCTCGCCTGCGTGGTGAAGATGGACGATGAAGGCAACGCTAAATATGGCTACATCGACAAGCAAGGCCTGGAAGTGGTAGCCTGCAAATATGATGCCGCCACCCCCTTCAGCGAGGGCAAGGCTGCGGTGGCTGTCTACAAGGAAGACAACGCCGAGGCGCAGTTCCCCTACCTCTACAGTTACATCGACACCAAGGGCAACGTGCTCTTCTCCTGCCAGGAAGGCCTTAAGGCGGGTGATTTCCACGAGGGCATGGCTTGGGTCACTGCCGATGCTCAGCAATACGGCTTCATCGACACCACCGGCACCCAGGTGATTCCACAGCGCTATTATACCGACGAGGTGGCGATGCCTAAATTCATTGCCGACTTCAACGAAGGCTACACCCTCTCGGGCATGGAAGACTACGTGGGCACCGAAACGTTCACCGTTTATCGCCTGATGGACAAGATGATGGTGCGCCCTCCATTCAAGGTGGAAGGCCCCGTGTGTGAAGGCGTGGCGCTCAACTCTGCCGACAAGAAATTTGGCTTCATCAAGCCCGACGGCACCCAGGTGATTCCCTGCCAATACGACTACACCCCTTCTTGCGTGGCTGGCGACATGATCAGCAGCACCTACCGCTTCAGCAACGGCGTGGCAGCAGTGCGCAAAGATGGCAAGTGGGGCTACATCGACCTCAACGGCAACTCTACATTCTAAACACATAGTTTTGCCAAATCGAGGCAAATCTTCAAACGACAAAAGCGCTCTCCCGATGCTTTGGGTAGAGCGCTTTTGTCGTTTAGCAGTTTCTTATGTGAGGGGTAAATTACTTGTTGAACACGCCTTTCTGATAGAGGTATTGACCGATTTGCACGGCGTTGAGCGCGGCGCCTTTCTTGATTTGGTCTCCCACCACCCAGAAGGTGAGTCCGTTGTCGCTACTGTAGTCTTCGCGAATGCGGCCCACGTACACGGGGTCCTGACGGTTGACGAAGAGTGGCATAGGATACTCGTTGCAGGGAGGATTGTCGACCACCACCACGCCAGGGGCTCCCATGAGGGCGCGACGGGCTTCGTCGGGGGTGATGGGGCGCTCGGTTTCAATCCACACCGCCTCGCTATGGGCGCGAATCACCGGCACACGCACACAAGTGGCGCTCACGCGAATGTCGGAGTGCATGATCTTGCGCGTTTCGTTATACATCTTCGTCTCCTCGCGGGTGTAGCCGTTGTCCATAAACATGTCGATGTGAGGAATCACATTGTAGGCCAACTGGTGCTGGAAGTGGCGCACGGTCACCTTTTCCTTGTTGGTGGCAATTTCGGCAAACTGCAGCGCCAGTTCATCCATCGCCTCGAGGCCTGCGCCGCTGGCAGCCTGATAGGTCGACACCTGCACGTTCTTGATGTGCGAAATCTTGTCGAGAGGCTTCAGCGCCACCACCATCAGGATAGTGGTGCAGTTGGGGTTGGCGATGATGTTGCGTGGCGTCACCAGCGCATCGTCGGCATTCACCTCGGGCACCACCAGAGGCACATCGTCGTCCATGCGGAAAGCGCTGGAGTTGTCGATCATAATCGTGCCATATTTTGTGATAGTGGAGGCATATTCCTTAGCCGTGCCAGCGCCTGCCGACACAAAAGCAAGATCGATGTCCTTAAAATCGTCGTTATGCTGCAGCAACTGAACCACGTGGTCCTTACCGCGAAAAGTGAAGATACGGCCAGCACTACGCTCCGAGCCGAAAAGTACGAGTTCGTCGATTGGGAAGTTTTGCTCATCGAGCACCTTCATAAATTCCTGTCCTACTGCGCCGCTGGCGCCAACAATAGCAACTTTCATTTTCCAAAAATCGTTTAAGTGGATGCACTTTCGCATCATTATTATTAAAAAGCGTGGCAAAGATAGTATTTCTTATTGAGTAAAGCAATAGTAACAATACAATTATCCTAAATTTCACATAATTTTCAGAACAATTCTATTGCACACATCCCCATCGCACATATCTTTTTTTGCGAAATCGCGAGATTTTGGTTAACTTTGAGGTGATGAAAATTCTTTTCGCAGGCGACGCTAGCAATATGCACCACTGCCTGGCGCAGCAGTTGCGCCAGATGGGCCATTATGCAGTGGTGGCATCGGGTGGCTCGGGGTGGATGAACACCGGGCGCGACATTGATTTGCGTCGCTATCCCGGACGCATAGGCGCCGTGCGCTACGTGGCCACACTGCTGGCCAATCTTCACAAGATGCGGGGCTTCGACGTGGTGCAACTCTGTGGACCCATCTTCTTCGAACTCAAGCCCTGGCGCCTGAAGCACGTGCTCAACTTCCTCAAGAATCACAACGGAAAAATCGTGCTCTCGGCACTCGGCACCGACTATGTGTACTACAACGCCTGCCACGACGGCCACACCTACCGCTACAGCGACTACATGGTGGGCAACCAGCCCTCGCCCTACGTGGGCTCTCCCGAATACTTCGCCCAGCAGCAGGACAACTGGAAAGCCCCCTTCATGAAGGATTACAGCGACTTCGTGCTCTCCACCATCGACGGCGCAGTGGCATGCCTATGGGAATACTATGCCGCCTACGCGCCCATCCTCGGCCCCAAGGTGATACACGCCGGCATCCCCATCGATGTCGACGCCCTTCAGCCGCATTTCATCGACGAAGAGCCCGAGAAGGTGCGCTTCTTCATAGGCATACAGCGCAAACGCACCGTCATAAAAGGTACCGACCGCCTCATGGCAGCCCTGGAGCGCGTCCACGCCGAGATGCCCGACCGCTGCGAGATTGAGCGCGTGGAAAACCTGCCCTACGACGAATACGTGCGCCGCATGAACAGCAGCCACGTGCTTCTCGACCAACTCTACTCCTACACCCCCGCCACCAACGCCCTCCTGGCCATGGCGCAAGGCATGGTAGCCGTATCGGGAGCCGAGCCCGAGTACTACGACCTCATAGGCGAAACCACCAATCACCCCATCATCAACGTAAGCCCCACCCCTGAAGGCCACATCGAGCAACAACTGCGCTGGCTCATAGAAAACAAAGCCATGCTCCCAACCCTAAGTCACAACAGCCGCACCTTCGTAGAAACCCACAACGCCGCAAATAAAGTAGCAAAACGCTACCTAGACTTCTGGGAAACACTATAGAAAGTCTACGAGTCCACGAGCCTACAAGTCTACGAGGGCTCAGTGGAAAAAAGTAGGGGGTAAATTAGTGGGGTA
>JAUNCU010000059.1:0-10907 GCA_030526455.1 Bacteroidales bacterium
CTCAGGACTTGTTGAATTGTAGACTCGTAGACTCAAAGAAATAAACATGAAACGAATTTTCTTGATAGCCTTGATGGCTGTGGTGGGCATGTGTGCCACCGTCGGTGCGCAGAATTTGCGTGACCGTTCTGGCTCCTACATGGGCCAAATCGACAGTAATGGCAACGTGCGCGACCGCTCTGGCTCTTACATTGGCCAGATCGATAACAACGGCAATGTGCGCGACCGCTCGGGGTCGCTCAAGGGTAGGGTGGAGAGCGACGGCACGCTGCGCGACCGCTCTGGCTCCTACATGGGCAAATTTGATGGCAAAGTGCAGCGCAAGTATGCCGCCGCCATCCTGTTTTTCGAACTTTTATAACACATTATTTATATGAAGAAATATTTGATGACTATGGTGATGACCGCCCTGTGTGCCATCGCCATGAATGCCCAGGTGCGCGACAACTCGTTGTGGACCGATGGCATGGTGATGTATGGCGCCACTTGGGCTGGTGGCGGCACCGTGGTGATGGAAGGTGGCACGCTCCACGAGGGCGGCTACAAATTTGTGCTGAAGAAGGCTGCTTCGGGTGGCTACACCGTTCATCCTGGCCTCGCTGGCGAAGACTACATCAGCATGGGCGCGGGTTGCGTTGCTGGCGACAAGGTGAAATATGAAACCATCCAAGGACTCGGCGTGCTCACTTGCTACCACGGCGGCAAGCCTGTGGCTGTGCTGCACGAACTCAAATGCAGGCTCGACGACTTCATGAAGCAGAGCCGCTACGATGCCTTTGCCGGCAATTACGTCGACATGAACACTGGCGAGAAGTGGATGTTCACCGTGGAAGGTCGCTACTCGAAAAATGGCGGCAATGTGGCTCCCTACACCGTGCTGAAGGAATACGACATGCCATCGAATGTGATTCTCCTTGCCGACGGCACTACGCTGCTGGTGGAACTCACTGCCGAAGGTCTCAACCTGCGCGCCTGCAAGGTGACTGGCCTCGATGACGACATGGTGGATGAAGTGCACCCAGGTGCCGTGGTGGCTATGCTCAACCGCATCTCTTCGGGCTATGCCAATGGAAAATGGTCGATTGCTACCCACCGCCTCCTTAATCCTGAAATGCTCGGCGGCTACTCGAAGGAAACCCTCCGACTGATGCGCAACGAAATCTTCGCCCGCAAGGGACAGAAATTCAACAGCGCCGACCTCAAGGCCTACTTCGCCAAGCAGCCATGGTACAAACCATCGTCCACCGGCACAGCATCGCTCACCCCACTCGAAACTAAAAACGTGGAAATCATTAAAATAGTAGAAGAATCTAACAACTAGGAAACAGGCTACACGGGGATTTCTGAAGGCATCATCGGTGCATTCGAGTTCCCCGTTTTCGGTTTCTTGAAAATCGCATTATGACTCGCATATTTTTCTCTTTGCTTGTGGCGCTCATGGCTGTGGCGTCGTGGGCGGTCAATAATGAGCAGTACACGATTATTGTGTCGCTCGACGGTTTCCGTTGGGATTACCCCGAAACCTACAACACGCCTTTCTTCCGCTCGATGGCTGAGCGTGGGGTGAAGGCGGTGATGTCGCCTTCGTTCCCGTCGAAGACGTTCCCTAATCATTACACCCTCGCCACGGGCTTGGTGCCCGATCATCACGGGATTATCGCCAATTCGTTCCGCATCCGCGCCACGGGCAAGCGTTACGCGCTGGGCAATGCCGAAACCCGCGACGATGTGAACAACTATGGCGGCGACCCCATCTGGATGACGGCGAAGCGACAGGGCGTCACCACTGCCACGGTCTACTGGGTGGGCAGCGACCTTCCCATTCAGGGCGGATATGCCCACTATTGGCAGAACTACCAGAAGAAGCCGCTGCTCACCGATGTGCAACGTGCCGATGAGGTGGTGCGCCTGCTTCAACTGCCTGAGAATGAGCGTCCGCATTTCATTATGTGCTACTTCGAAGAGCCCGACCACACTGGCCATGTGGCTGGCCCCGTGACGCGCGACTGCCGTAAAGAGGTGGAACGCCTCGACTCGCTGATGGCCTACATGTGGAATCGCATCAGCCTGCTACCCGAGGCGAGCAAGGTGAATTTGATCGTGACGGGCGACCACGGCATGGCGTGGACCGATGCCGACCGCACTGTGCCCGTGAGAAAGTATATCAAGAAGGACTGGGTGATAGCCGTGGATGGCGACCTGCCTGCCAACGTCTATGTAAAAGAGCCTCAATATGTGGATTCTATTCTCTTGGCGCTCAAGAATGTGGACCACATTCGTGCATGGCGAAAGAGCGAAATTCCAGAGTATCTGCACTATGGGTCGAATCCCAACGTGGGCGATGTGGTGGTGCTCCCCGATGTGGGATGGCTGTTCACCGACCGCAAGGTGCGCTGTGGCGGCAGCCACGGTTTCGACCACACCTGCGCCGACATGCAAGTGGCGTTCCGCGCCATGGGACCCGCATTCAAGGTGGACTACGTGAAACCCGACAAGTTCCGCAACGTGTGCATCTACCCACTGCTATGCCACCTGCTCGACGTGAAGCCTTCGCCCAACGATGGCTCCCTCGCCGAAGTGGCCGATATCCTGAAAAAATAAGGCGGGATTCATCCTCCCCTTTTGGTCTTGACAAAAGTGATGGGCGCGAATTATTTTTGCGCCCAAAAACTTTTTTATATGGACAATAATAATGAAAAACACCTAGTGGAGCAGGAGGCTCTTCCGCTGCCGCTCCATGAAATGATTGCCGAAAACGCCCGCCGCAACCGAGCCCTCCAGAAGCCCTACGACCCCATTACCGGCGAGGGCGCCACGGGCACGCGCGTGCGCACGGTGGTGCCTTGCGTGGGCGAAGTGTGGCTCCCGCAGGAGATGCTCGACCACGAAGATGTGGGCGCGCTCACCGACGAAGTCGCCTATCAGAAGGTGCGCATACGCTACGACTTCGAATTCTGGTGTGCACTCTGCGCCACGGTGCGCCACAAGGTGAGCGGGCGCAATGTGAAACTCCACCTGAATGCCCCGCAGCGCTATGTGCTGGCCAAGATGGAGCGCCAGCGCCTCTCGGGAAAGGGCGTGCGCATGATTCTGCTGAAGGCGCGCCAGTGGGGCGGATCCACGCTGGTGCTGATGTATATGGCGTGGATTCAACTGGTGCTGTGCAAAAACTGGAACAGCATCATTTGCGGACACAAGCGCAGCAACTCGAGTGTGATTAAGGGCATGTACACCAAATTGCTGCGCAACTATCCCAAGGCGCTTCTGCCCGAGGGCAAACGCCTCGAATTCCAGACTTTTGAGGGAAATGCGAATGCAAAAATCATCACCGGCCGCGACTGCCTGGTGCTGATGGGATCGGCGCAGACCGACGATGTGGTGCGTGGCTACGACATTGCCATGGCCCACTTGAGCGAGGTGGCGTTCTGGCCGTCGTCCACGATGCGTAACCCCGAAGACGTGATGCGCTCCATCGACGGCACCCTGCTGGTAGGCGGCCTCACGGTGGAGGTGCTTGAGTCCACCGCCAATGGCATCGGCACCTATTTCCACAAGGAATGGCTCAACTCGCAGAAAGGCATCACCGACAAGGAGGCGGTGTTCGTGCCGTGGCATAAGATTGAAATCTATCGCCTGCCGCTCGACGAGGGCGAGAAGGTGGAGGCGCTGTGGCAGCGTTTCGACACCTACGAGCGCAACCTTTGGCACTCGGGCTGCACCCTGGAGATGATCAAGTGGTATCATGAGAAGCGCAAAGGCTACCTCAGCCACGAGAAGATGATGGCCGAATTTCCCAGCAATTCCATCGAGGCATTTTCCACCACCAGCAGTTGCGTGTTTCCGCTGGCGCGCCTCGATGCCATGCGCGAGCAGTGCTGCGACCCCATCGCTCAAGGCGAACTCAAATTGCTTCACGGTCAGTGGAAGGTGGTGAAGGAGGGAAAGCCGCGGTTCAAGGTGTGGAAGATGCCCGATGAGCACTTGATTAACGGCCGCTATGTGGTGGGCGTGGATGTGGGCGGGCGCACCGACAAGGCCGACTACTCGGTGATTTCGGTGCTGGAGTGCCAAGGCGAACGCTGCGAAACTGTGGCGCAATGGCGCGGACACATCGACCACGACTTGCTCATCGACAAGGCTATCGACATCGCATCGTTCTACGGCTATGCCCTGCTTGCGGTGGAAAGCAACACGCTCGAAACCAATCGCGCCGACAGCCGTTCGGCATTGCTGATGAAGCAACTGAACACTTACCGCAACCTCTATCGGAGAAAAGTGGGGTCGACCATGAATGTGGGCTACCAAACCAACAAGAAAACCAAGCCTCAACTCATCGACAACATTGTGAGAATGGTGAGAGACGGGCGCTTCGTGGAGCACGATTCCGACGCCATCGACGAAATGAGTTGGTACGAGGAAAAGCCGGGCGGAACACTGGGCGCCATCAAAGGCAAGCACGACGATATAGTAATGTCAAGAGCCATCGCGTTGATGGCAAACAACTCCACCAGCATCATCCCCGACACTACCAACTTCCCCAAAGCCCAATCCGAAACCCACCCACAATCCCAATCCAAAGACACCACCCAACTAGCCACCCAATAACACCCCTCGCCTGTCAGAAAACATTGGACTATAGCCAAAACGCTAGGCGGCCCACCTCCGCCGTCGGAGACGGCTTATTATGGTTAACTCCATGCAAGCGAGTGAATTGCGTAGCAATTCTCGAGCGCGGCTTGGAGATAAGGAACAGCAAAGAAAAGAGCCTCGGAGAGGGTCGGTTATGGAAGAAACTCAAGTTTACGCCCCCTCCCCGCCACTTCCAGCAAGAGAAAGACAGCATAGTCCAGAAGAAGAGAGCAATGCCATCGATGGCAGAGACAGTAAAAACTTTATAACAAAAGAACCGTCCCTTTGTTATAAAAATAATAATATAATAGAAATATTTGTTTAATACTTTATTGGTATAATAAAAAGCCGTATATAAGATTGTAAATAATAAGCAAGATTATAACAAAGGGACGGTTCTTTTGTTATAAAGAGTGAGAGGAATTGGGGCGGTATTAATCAAAAAAATAGATAAAAGGAACCGTCCCTTTTATCTATTTTTGCGTATTTTGTGTTGCGTTTTTTTATTTCTTTTTTGTTTTTGGCTCTTCTTTTTTGGGCCATTTGTGGAGGGTGAGTGGGAGGGTGTAGTATACGCTCATGGTGAAGCCGAAACTTTTGTCGCGGTCGCCGTAGCCTGGGATGAACCAGGCGCGTGACTGGGCGTTTTTCTTCTCGGTGAACACACCGCGGTAGCGTGCCTGCCAACCGAGGTCGAGGTTTTTCCACAGGTTCACGCGCAGCCCCATCAGGAATTCGCCCCACAGGGCATGGCCGCTCTGGCCGGTGATTGAAAATTCGTCGCTTTCCTGCCAGTAGTGGTCTTGATAGTGCACGTCGGTCACGTCGTATTTGAAGGCTGAGAAGCCGATGCGCAGGCCTGCGTACACCTGATAGCGTGGGTCGTGCTTGAAGGTGAAGTTATAGTTGGCGCCGAGTTTGAAGTAAGGGGCGAGTTTGCCTTTGTAGGTGAAGTTCATGTCGTCGGGCGTGTTGTTGGCAAATCCCACACCCAGTTCCACTTCGGGCTGAAGTCGGTTCCACATGTTGAGTGTGGTGCTCACGCCGAAACTGCCATATTTCTGGCCGAAAGCCATGAGCAGCGCGTCGCCGAAGTTCACGCCGAAGATGGCTTGCGTGAGCAGCGGGTAGCGTGGATACACGCGGCTGAGCGAGTCGCGGCGCAGTTCGGCGGCTGCCGATGCGGTGTCGCCTTCCAGATAGCGCTGCACCACTTCTTCCTTCGTTCCCTTTGCGGGGCGGAGCACGGTGTTGGTGCTAGGCTTCACGGGCGTGATGCGGCGTTCGTTTTGCTGCGCAAATGCCGTGCTGGCCATCACCACGATGGCGAGAATGATGTGGAGGGCTTTGAGTCTCATCGCATGTGAATTTTAAATGTCACGGCATTTTCGTTGGTCACCACTGGTCGCACGAGTGTGATGGAGTCGATGGCGTGGCGTGTGTAGCCGAATCCCTTGATTTCAAAATTGAGCATGGCGCCGCAGTCCACGCTGGCAAATGCAGGAGTGGAACTGTAGTCGATGCTGATGGTGTCGCGAAGGTCGCCGCCGTCGAGGTTGTAGTCGATCTCAAACTGGCAATTGCTCGCCTTCGGGCGCAGGGGCAAATACACCTCGGTCACGGTCTGCTGCTTGAGCAGCAGGCTGTCGCCCGGAGCGCCAAGGCCGCGCAGACTGATGTCGGAGAGGCTCACGGCCTTTCCGCTCTTAAAGAAGCCGGCCAGCGGTATGCTCGAACTGTTGTCGGTGCACCCGTCGCCGCTGCATGCGCTCAGCGTCATTGCGGCCGCAATGGCCATCATTGCTATCGCTTTGTTCATTTCTTGATTTCTTCAGAGATTTCATACTCGTTGCGGTCGGCCGAGTGGCGAATGATGAGTTCGCCGAGGAAGCCGCACAGGAAGAGTTGCACACCCAGAATCATGCACACGAGCGAGAGGTAGAAGTAGGGCGACTGTGTCACGAGCATGGGGTGGTTGCCGGCGTAGAGGTTGTAGAGTTTGATACCGCCCACGAGCATCACGGCGATGAGGCCGAAGAAGAACATGAGCGAACCCATCAAGCCGAAGAAGTGCATGGGCTTCTTGCCGAATTTGGTCTGGAACCAGAGGGTGAGCAGGTCGAGGTAGCCGTTCACGAAGCGGTCGAGGCCGAATTTTGTGACGCCATATTTGCGTGCCTGGTGCTGCACCACGCGTTCGCCAATCTTGCTGTAGCCGGCGTTCTTGGCCAGGTAGGGGATGTAGCGGTGCATGTCGCCATACACTTCTATGTGCTTCACCACCTCCAGGCGATAAGCCTTGAGGCCGCAGTTGAAGTCGTGCAGGTTGTTGATGCCGCTCACCTTGCGCGCTGTGGCGTTGAAGAGTTTGGTGGGAATGGTTTTTGTCTTGGGGTCGTAGCGCTTCTTTTTCCATCCGCTCACCAGGTCGTAGCCCTCTTCCATAATCATCTTGTAGAGGTGTGGAATTTCGTCGGGGCTGTCTTGCAGGTCGGCGTCCATGGTAATCACCACGTCGCCCTGCACGCGTTCGAAGCCGGTGTTGAGCGCTGGCGACTTGCCGTAGTTGCGGCGGAAGCACACGCCCTTGATATTTTCGTTCTTCTCATGAAGTTCCTTGATCACTTCCCACGAGTTGTCGGTGCTGCCGTCGTTGATCATCAGCACTTCGTAGGTGAAGTTGTTTTCTTTCATCACGCGTTCGATCCACGCCGCCAGTTCGGGCAGGGATTCCGCTTCGTTGTACAGAGGAACTACTACTGAAATGTCCATATTCTAAATCGAAAAATATTATATATATATGTTTTGAATTCTCTTGTTTACACTTTTTTTGCCGCCTTGCTGCCCGTGAGTTTGATGAGCGCTGCGGTGAGCGCGCTGAGCAGCGATCCGCCAAAGGAGCAGAGCCAGAAGCCCGTGAGCGCCAGGTCGATGCTGCGTGGTGCCGCCTTTTTCTCGATGATGAGGTGGAGCATGTCGACCACCTCCTGCATGCCTTCGGCAAATGCTTCGGGGGCGCTGTCGTATTGCTTGATGAGCAACTGCGCCTGGTCGTAGAAATACGTGGGGCGCAGGTATTCTATCACTGCCCAACTCACGCCGCAGGCGATGAGCGCGCCGCAGAGGAAGATTACGATGCCCGTCATCCACAGGTTGGAAAACGAGGTGCGACCCTCGTCGGCGCCATAGCGCTTGCGCAACCACCTATACACCACATAGGGGATGAGCAGCACCATGGCAAGGGCGAAAGCCGAGATGGCGATGTGCTGGTCGGAGAAAATGAACCCCGACGCCATCACCGAGAGGTAGATGCCGAATGGCACGCCCCACTCGGCGGCTTGCTTGAATAGACTCTTCTGCGGCTCCATAATGCGATGCATAGTTTGTAACATGCAAAGTTACGAAAACTATAACGAATACTAAAACCCCAATGCCACATTATTCACGCTTTTTGCCCGAAAATGTTGCACGATGTGGAGGATTTGTGCTATCTTTGTGAAAAAATTATCAATTAGCGCTTTACGTGGCCGCAGAATAGAATTCTCGCTGTTTCTTTATCAATGCGAAAACCGCGTAAGCGAAGAACCTGGTAGAATAATAACAATACAAATCTCAATAATAAAGATGAAGAAGAATCTATTTTTCCTATCATTAGCACTGATGGCCATCAATGCCTCGGCTGCAGTGGGCGACACGTTCTCCATTAGTAAACTCGCCTATGTGGTGAGGCAGGAAGCCACGGCCACAAAAAATGGACAGGTGGCGGTGACGGGCCTCTCGACTTCGGGCCAGTCAGGGAGCGGCTTCGAACTCGATTTGGCGGCTACAGTGACCAACAACGACAAGACCTACGATGTGGTGGAAGTGGCTGCCAATGCGTTTAAAGGCAGCGGAAAACTTTTCACGGTCGTACTCCCCTATGGCATGAAGAAGGTGGGCGACTCGGCTTTCCAGGGCTGTCCGCTCCTGTATATGGTGAGGGTGCCAAGTTCGGTGACCAGTTGGGGCAAATATGTGGTGAAGGACTGCCCCCACTTGAATGTGCTCTACTTCAACAGGCTTACGCCACCATCAGTGCCCGCCGATGACTACGTGAAAACGCTCCTGATGGTGCCCTACGAGGCGGTGGACGCCTATAAGGCGGCTGCGGGATGGGGCAAATGGAGCGCCGTGAGGGCGGGATCCTTCGATTTGATAGGCAGGAATCTGATGTACACCTCGAGCGATGGCACCGGCTTCAACGACGTGTACTACACCGTGACGAGCACCCAAAGTTTCACCGCCAACGACGGCAACACCTATGCCGGACGCGTAAAACTTGTGAGCCTCGCGACGCTCGACTACCCCTCTACAGTGACGGTACCGGCATCCGTTGGCGGCTATGCCGTGACGGCGGTGGGTGCTGAAGTTTCGCCCAGCAGGCTGAAAGAAGATGGCTGGCAGCCGCTCACAAAACCGCTCACGATGGAACTGGGTGTAAACGTGGACAGCGTATGCGACCTCGCGTTCTACAACCAGAAGCGCGTGGAGGTGATAAAGTTCAACCCCGGGCTGAAGTATATCGGCAACTTTGCCTTCTGCGGCTGTAGCATCGCCCACGACATCAATTTGCCTTACGGCTTGAAGGCTCTGGGCAACGCCGCGCTGTGGGGCAACAGTTACGCCCACTTGCTGGTGCCATCGTCGGTGGGATCGATAGCCAGCAATTTCATTGGCGGCAACAGCAGCCTGAAGACGCTGGTGCTCAATAGCGCTGCCTGGGCGCCCGTGCCCACATGGGACATCACCGGCATCCCCACCACTTGTAAACTCTATGTGCCCACTGGTTCGGTGAATCAGTATAAGGCCAACCCTAAATGGGGCACGCTGCAGGTGACTGCCGGCGCTTTCGACTTCACCTATAGCAACACCAACATGAATTCCACCCGCTTCCACATCACCGTGACGAGCAACAAGCCCATCACGGTGGATGGCGTGACCTATGCCGGCAAGGCGAAATATGTGTATCACCCAGCCCACGTGGCTTGCTCGGGCACTTTCTCGGGCACCAACTCTGAAACCTATGTGGCCAACGGCGCCAATGCCAAATATTTGATGACGGAATTTGGCGACAGTATGCTCTACGGCTGCTCGAAAATCACGAGGGTGGAAACGAAAAACATGGCGCATCTGGAACGCATTGGCCACTATGCCTGCTATGGCACCGACATCAGGGAATTCGATGTGCCTTCGTCGTGCACCTACATCGGCTTGAATGCTTTTGTGAATTGCAAGAGCCTGAGCGAACTCTTCATCGCCAAGCAAAAGGCCTCTCGCAGTTGGGGTGGACAATTCTATGGCGACAATGCCGCCGACTTCAAGTGCTACGTGGAGTGGAACTATTACTCTTACTACAAGCAGAGCGCCCAAAACTGGACAAAATATGCCGCAGAAACCAACAGTCCCGTCGATCGCCTCAATGCCTTTGTGCAAGTGGATGGCGACAACATCGTGCAGTCGTTCTCCGTGGGCCATCCCGTCGACTGGGAGGCTTCGGGCCTGAACGCCTACATCGTCAGCGGCTGCTATGCATCGAAGAAACTCGTCTATACCCTCCAGCAGAAGGCTACCGACGCTGGCGTGGGCTTGCTCATCGATGGTTACAAGAAAGACGAAATCTACAAATTGAAGCGCCCATCGTCGCTCTCCGTCCTGCCCATGAATTACTTGGTGGGCACTGCCGACAATAGGGTGGACGTGTACGGCGAAAGCGTGGGCTACTGCTTCGACAACGACAAGCGCTACTTCTGGCGTCCAACTTCGTCCTACAATCTTGGCCGTGGCTATGCCTACCTGAAACTCCCAAGCAATGTGGCGGGCAGCATCACGAGATTTGAAACCGACCGCTGGCCACTGGCGCTGAAAGGCGACGTGAATGGTGACGGCGAAGTGAACGTGAGCGACGTGACCGCTCTCATCAACCGCATCCTCGGCACCGCATCCTACGCCGACAGCGTATGCGACATCAACGCCGACGGCAACGTAAACGTGAGCGATGTGACAGCGCTCATCAATCAAATCCTAGGATAAAAAAGAATAAGTGATAAAGCAAAAAGGCTAGAAATCTAGTTATCTAGAGATCTAGCCTTTTTCTATTGATATTCTAATTTCTAATTTTTCAAAATAATATTGATGAGGGCGGTTACGTCGCTCACATTCACTTCGCCGTCGCCGTTGATGTCGCATACTGCATCGTCGTAGGTGGCTGTGCCTAGAATCTTGTTAATCAGGGCGGTCAC
>JAUNCU010000059.1:10947-14683 GCA_030526455.1 Bacteroidales bacterium
ATGCGAAATAGTTGGTGTAGTAATTAGGATCGTCGAAAGCAATCTTGCGGCGAGGCGATTTGCGAGCGGCGCGCTTCTTGGTCTGCTTCTTGGCAGCGGGCGAGAGAGCGGCGTCGGTGTCGAATTCCCATGGTTCGTGCATCTTCATCACCACGCGCATGTCGTAGGCTTGGCCTTCTTCGAAAGCGTAGTTGCCGATGTAGCGGCGGTCGAGCGCGATGGGTTGCACGGCTTTGCCGTTGGCGTCGATGCCGGCTAGGTATTCTTCACCATCGATGGTCACGAAGCGGCCGGTGGCGTACATCACCTGGTTGCCGTTGGCCCAGCAAGTGTCGCCGAAGGTGTAGCGCAGGTAGGCGATGTCGGGGAATTCGCATTCGAGGGCCGAAGGAGCCTTCTTCAGGATGAGGCGAGGATTGGTGTAGTTGTCAGCCAAAACGCCCTTCACAGTAGCGGGAGCGATAACCTTCATAGCAGCCACCGCGTCGTAGAGTTCGGCGTTGTCGCCGCAGTCGAGGGCGATGAAGTCGGGTGTCCAGTCGTAGGTTTCAACCCATCCCCATTCGGCATAGGTGTCGTCTACCACCAGTGTGGCGTTGTCGGTCACGTAAATCAGGTTCTTGCTCTCGCATTCGGGCTCGAGTGCCTTGGTGGGCGCCACCACGTAGAGCGAGTCGGCGACGGTGTATTCTGTGCCATCCTTGCCTTCATACCATATGCGCCACAGGCGTTCCACATTATTATATTCCTTCACAGCGGTGGGCACGAACAGTGTGCCCGCGCCGTTCTTTCCCTTGGCGAGAATGCCCTCAATGGTGAAATTCTCACCCTCGGTAGCGGCGGGATATTCGATGCCGAATTTGTTCAATCCGGGCATCGTGGCGGTTTCGTCTTCATCCGTTTCGGTGATGGTGAAATTACCCTCGGCGTCGATGGTGCTCAGCGTCACAGGACCGAAGGCGCAGTAGTCGTTTTCGTAGGTGCTCACACCGTCGGAGAAGAATCCCAGGTAGCCACTGTAGTCAAATGGGTCGCATTCGTCGGGCTCTTCAAATATGGTGGCAGGCTGCGTGTCGGCAATGTCGGTAATCACGGTGAGGCCGTCGACGGTGTTCTTCACGCCAGTCCATCCCGCAGGCAGATAGGCGCCCACCTCGTAGTCCTGACCCATCTCGCCCATCGCCAATGCCGAGTAGTAATACTCGTCGGCGCAGCGCAGGAAGTGGTAGTTGCCAAGTTTGAATGCCACGAAAGCCATGCCCGTGAAGCGGAACTTCGTGCCGTCGGCAATCGAGTCGCCCAGACTCAGGAACGTGTCGATTTCCTTCACCGAAGGATCTACCACGCCTCCGTCGGCGTAGGTCACCACCAGCGAATCGAGGCGGCATTGGCCACCGAAGTCAAAACTCACAGCGCTCGTGCTGCCAGCCCAGGTGTTTTCCTGCACAAAACTGCCAGTGGAAGGCGTGGGCGAATACCAGCGCGAGTTGTGGAACACTGCCGAAGTCACCACCTTGCCTTCAGGAGCGGCAATGCTCACTTCGCCGCTATAGATGCGCAGTTGAATAAAACCGTTGTAGTCAAGGTAAACGCGGTTCTTCGTGTTGGTGCTGCTTGTGCCCACCTTCAGCGTCACACCGCCCACGGTGGCAGTGCACTCTGCATTGATGTCGCCGGCGCTCGACGACGACGATGATGGCTCGCTGAAGCCAAACATCTCAGCGCCATGATTCGCAAAATCAAAAGTGACGGTCTCGGCCCATCCGCAGGCAAATCCCCACAGCGCCACCGCCATAAAAAGTAATCCTTTTTTCATCATTATATATTATAATATTGTGATTGTTAATGTTCTGCAAAAAATAAAAGAGGGGAAAAAGTTGTAATCAGGGTCAGCCCCGTTCTACAACTTTTCTATAAAAAAAAGTAGTCACAGGGTTTTATTCTACACACTGGTATCAGAGAAAAATAACGCCTCGTTAAGTTGCAAAACAGGTTCGGTACTTAATTGGTTCTCGTTATTTTTTTTTACTCTGGTACACTATAGTGGAGTAGGGTATTTCGGTGATGCGTGCCAGTTGCAACTTCATCACTCCGAGCGACAAGGCTTGAGAGATGATTTTCTTGCGCTCCGCCTTTGAAAAGTCTTTGATGGACTTCCCTTGGCAAAGCGAATCAAGCACCGCAACGGCTTCTCTATCGCTCATTCTTTGACTGTCGATTGGGGTGTTGGGCAGCATGTGCTCGCAATTTTCCCTCACAAGCCTACATATTTCTGCCCAAGAGAGGTTTCCGTACGGCAACTTGTGGGTGCACACGTCCACATCTGCCATAACATTTTTGTATTCATGCCAGCTGCTCCAGGGATAATCGTCAAGCGACGACACCATTTCGGCTTTAATGGGATTGTGATGGATATAGCGGAGCAACTTAACGAAATAATCCTTGTCGCACACGGGCTCACTTTGAAAGCGTCCCTGAAATGGAGTGCCCACGCGCAGGTATCGATTATTCAGATACATCACGTAGGCCACGCTTATGCGCCTCATGATTGCACTAATCGACTCAGAGCCCTCTGCAATAAGCAGGTGCACATGGTTGTCCATCAAGCAATAAGCGTGAATATGGCAATATGGAGGATACAGTTCGCCAGCCACTTTGAAGCAGGAAGTGACCTTGCGAAGTATTTTCACGAATCGCTCACGATCCTTGTCGCAAAAGAAAATCACATTGCGATTAACGCCTCGGAGCATCACGTGATACACTCCAGTGGGGCTTAGTACTCGATTTTTACGAGGCATATCAGAAATAGTTTTAATGAGTTTGTTGCAGTTTTTGCAAAGTTAAATGATATGAAGCAGAATAGCAATAAAGCCACTCCCAAAAAAGCAGCAAACCCCCAAAAAAAAGTTGTAGCCGGGGTCAGACCCTTATTACAACTTTTGGTTATTTTTCGTAATCATCAATTTTGTTTATTTGTAGTTTATGCTTTGTTAATGTGATAGTTATAATGCTATTTGCTCCGATTCCGGGGTCAGACCCTGATAACAACTTTTTGTAATTTTTCGTTATCATCAATCTAATTTATTTGTGGTTTATTCTTTGTTAATGTGATAGTTATGATGCTATTTGCTCCGATTCCGGGGTCTGACCCTGATAACAACTTTTGGTAATTTTTCGTAATCATCAATCTAATTTATTTGTGGTTTATGCTTTGATAATGCGATAGTTATGATGCTATTTGCTCCGATTCCGGGGTCAGACCCGTTTTACAACTTTTGGTAATTTTTCGTGATTATCAATTTGATTTATTTGTGGTTTATGCTTTGATAATATGATAGTTATGATGCTATTTGCTCCGATTCCGGGGTCAGACCCTTATTACAACTTTTGGTGATTTTTCGTAATTATCAAATTGGCTTATTTGTAGTTTATGCTTTGTTAATGTGATAGTTATGATGCTATTTGTTCCGATTCCGGGGTCAGACCCGTTTTACAACTTTTGGTGATTTTTCGTTATCATCAATTTTATTTATTTGTGGTTTATGCATTGTTAATGTGATAGTTATAATGCTATTTGTTCTTATTCCGGGGTCTGACCCTGATAACAACGTATGCCGGGGATGTGGCACAGGGCTTTGGCGCAACTGAGCAGGGTGGCGCCGGTGGTGATCATTGTAGCCGGGGTCAGACCTAGGCTGTCAAGTTTGTTGATTACGAGTTTCTTTTTCTTGTTCCG
>JAUNCU010000271.1 GCA_030526455.1 Bacteroidales bacterium
AGAGGGATTGGATGTGTGTAGGTAGGTATGCAGCCGTGATGGAACATAGCGAAGCGGAGTGGAATCACGGCGAAATGCCTGCAACAAGCGAGCCCCTCAACAGCATTCCAGGGGAATGCGACCACACCATGGATGGCATCAGTTTTTATTGCCTATATAATTATGAATATGCGTATTGATAGCGTGGTCGCATTCCGGCTGGAATGCTTTTTGAATATACATCCGATGCAGGCATTTCGCTCCAGCACTGCTTCATTTCGCTTCGCTCCATTTCGCAGTGCCTCCGCTGCATACCTGCCTACACACATCCAATCCCCAAGGGGATTGCATCGCCTCTTCGCCCGCTTATTATCACTTCAACCTTAATGATATCATCTCCCCCACTGAATTTCCACTGAGCCTTTTTCTGCTTCTTCTACACCTTCAGAGTGAGCCTGTAGTGGATGAGGAGGCGGGCTGCTTGGATGGTGAGCAGGGAGAAGAGGAGTGAGGCGGCTATGCCTATGAGGCCATGGTTCCACTCGGTGGGGAGTATTTGGGATTCAAGCAGTTGCTTGATGGCATACCAGAAGAAGGGCAGCACGTAGCAGGTGAGGGTGGCGGTGCCGGCAGGGGCGATGATGGCAAACCACCGCTGCTTGCCTCTCACGTCGCACAGCCAGTAGATGCATGGGGTGGCGATGAAGAAGATCACCAGGCATATGAAGAGCCACGTGGGGGTGGCAAGGTTTTTCGATATGATCCAGAAATGATGGCTAGCCAGCGTGAATGCGCCTGCCACTGCCGCCATGGCGAGGAAGAGCGGGAAAATGCGGCTTTGCTGCCCTTTTTCCACAAGGCGCCCCAGGATGAGCGATGCCGCCATGCCGCTCATCACCAGCGCGGGATGCGTCCAGCCACCGGGCCAGAAGGGAAGGAACACGTTGCGCGAGAAATATTCCTCGGCAATCACGCCCCCCTGCGCATTGATCACGCAAAGCGCCACCACCGCCGCCCAGGCGTAGAGGGTGTAGCGCAGGCGAGCACGGGTGAGCAGATAAAGCACCGCCGAAGCCAGGTAGGCCCAACCTATCAGCCCCAGAATGCCCCACCAACCTGTGCGGAACGGCTCTCCTGTGGCGTCGTAGTGCAGCATGATGCACACCAGCAGCACCACACCCGTGGCTTGCAGCACGCGCGATGGCCATCCGCGAAGCACTTCAGGACCGCGGTCCCACTTCATCCACACCAGGAAGAAACCCAGCGCCACGAGCAGCAGAAACAGGGGCGTTTTGCAGGCGTTGAGGGTGAAGAGCCCCATCACGATGAGCGCCAACGAGCGTTCCAGCACATGACGCATCACCCCCACCACCGAATCGCCCTTGGCAAAGCGGCTCTTGATGGCGAGCGGTATCGACATGCCCACGCAAAAGAGGAAGCCGGGAAACACAATGTCGGAGAAGCCGAGCATGTCTTCCTCGGTTTCGGCATGGCCTATCCAGTGGGGCAAGTCGCGCACACCGGGAATATCGTTCACAAAAAGCATCAAAAACATAATGATGGCGCGCATCACGTCGATGGTGGCGATGCGCTTCGGCGTCAGGGCCTGAGAGGATGGAATTGGCATCATAGTGAGAAGGAAAATTTTGTGTTACAAATATAAGAGATTTTTTCTATATTTGCATCATCAATGGCCGACAAGATGACACCGGAGCAGCGCCGACGCTGCATGCAGAGCGTGCACAGTAAGAACACTGGGCCCGAAATGATTGTGCGCCGATGGCTGTGGAAGCAGGGCTTTCGCTATCGCCTCCACGTGAAGCGACTGCCCGGCACGCCCGACATCGTGCTGCGCCGATTCCACACCGTGATCAACGTGAACGGCTGCTTTTGGCACGGCCACGACGATTGCCGCCTCTATGTGCAGCCCAAGAGCAACGCCGCCTTCTGGCAGCAGAAAATTGCCCGCAACCGTGAGCGCGACGCCATCAATCGCGACCGGCTCCGCGCCATGGGCTGGTATAGCATCACCATATGGGAATGCGACCTCCAGGGCGAACGCCAAAAAGCCACCCTGCAGCACCTCTCGCTCGAACTGAGCCGCATCCTCCTGCGCCTCAACGCACCCACACCCCATCCACTCCCCGAATCACCACAACAAGCCGCCGAACCCGAAGTGCCCTACGGGAGAAAGCCCAGTTCCCGGGAGTGATGATATTTACGAGTATAGTTAGTGACGTTACTAACGATAATAACGTTACT
>JAUNCU010000060.1 GCA_030526455.1 Bacteroidales bacterium
GAATCCCTAGCCCCGCAAGCCCCCGCTTGCCCCGCTAGCCCAAGCAAAAAAAATCTTGCTCACCCACCCACTCAAGAAAACAGCCCCATGCTCCACTGGTACGCATTCCGCATGCACAGCCGCACGCCCCACCAGGCACAGGCCATCGCCCGCAAGGCAGGTTTCGACACCTACTACGCACTCCGCCCCATTCTTGCCGACACCTCCTACCAGGCCACCAGCCAACAAGCCATGACCGAGAAAGCACTCATGCCCTCAGTCATCTTCATCAAGTGCACCAGCGAATTCGCCCAGCGCATGCGCGACAGCCGCCAGATGTGGCCCTACACCCTGCCCGGAACAAGCGCCATCACACCCATCGCCGAAGCCGACATGCAAGTGTTCAGAGCCGCCGTCGAGTCAGGCTGCCGCAAACTCGAAGTCATCGACCCCAACCTCGCCGTAGGGCAGCGAGTGCGAGTGCTCGGAGGCATATTCGCGGGCCAGGAAGGCTACATCGTGAAACTGCGCGGCGACAAGCGCTTCGTCATCACCATCCCCGGCGTAGTAGCCATCGCCACCATCTACATCCCCCCACACCTCCTAGCCCCCGCCACCTAGCCCACCCCCATCAGCAGCAAAGGCAAAACATCGCCCCCACCCACATCACCAAAGGGCAAAACAAAAGCCAGCCCCGCTGGCGCAATACTACTCACTCACAGAAAAAAAAATACTACTACACTCTAAAAATACAAAATGTCAGAACCAATATCCGACAACCGCCGCATAGCCAAAAACACCCTCATGCTCTACCTGCGCATGTTTGTGTTGATGCTCATCAGTTTCTACACATCACGCGTAATATTGCAGACATTGGGCGAAACCGACTTTGGCACTTACAATATTGTTGGCGGAACTGTTGTATTATTCGCAATCATAACGGGCGCTTTATCATCAGGAACACAGCGCCATTTATCATACGAACTCGGAAAAGAAGACGGTAACGTGCCCAAAGTATTCAGCGCCTGCCTAAAGGTGCACATTTGGTTTGCGTTACTCATCATCGTTCTTTCCGAACTAATAGGCGTATGGTTTGTCAACACTCAATTAAACCTTCCCTTCGAAAGAATGGAAGCCGCAAATTGGGTGTTTCAGTTTTCGATTCTGTCATGCGCAATAGGCATCATTCGCGTGCCCTACAGCGCTAGTATTGTTGCTCACGAAAGAATGTCGTTCTATGCCGTTCAAGGCATTCTTGAAGGTGTATTCAAGTTGGTCATCGTTTTTTGTCTTTTATTGGCCGACTTCGACAAACTAATATTTTATTCTTTCCTGCATTTCGCGGTAATGGTTGCAATTACCATCCTCAACATCGCTTACTGCAAATATTCCTTCAAAAACATAAGAATTGTAAAAGTCAAAGACAGACAACTTTACAAAAAAATCATATCCTTTTCCAACTGGACAATTTTCGGAAGCATTGCAAACGTAGCCCGCTCTCAAGGCATAAACATAATTTTGAATATCTTCTACGGGGTTGCCATAAACGCAGCATTAGGTATTGCATCACAAATCACTGGTGCAACCAATCAGTTTGTGAGTGGGTTTCAGCAGGCGTTTAATCCTCAACTCACGAAACTTGAGGCATCAAAAGATAAGCAAACCCAAACAAACCTTATTTGTCGAACTGCAAAATTCTCTTATTTGATTCTGCTATTTGTTGCCACACCAATACTCCTTAATCTGAAATTCATTCTCACTTTTTGGTTAGATAAATATCCCCTCCACACAGAGGGCTTATGCTTTTGGATTATTACAGCAACATTGATTGACGCACTGTCAGGGCCACTTTGGATGAGTATATTTGCAACAGGTAAAATTAAGATTTACCAAATCGTAATCAGCGCAGTTATTTTGCTCAACCTCCCGTTCACATATGTGTGCGGTATATGGAAATGGAATCCTGAATATGCTTTTGCACTTCAAGCCGTGGTAAATGCGTTGGCAGTGGTTGCACGCCTCATTTTCCTAAAAAAACTCATAGGTTTCCACATTGGAATATTTGTGAAAAAAGTAATACTCCCCATTTCAGTCGTAACGGCAGTTCTGGCTGGTATCATTTTCTTGTCAAAACAAATATGGCCCACAACCGATGGCTTTGACACATTTGCGATTAACAGTAGCGCATTACTCATTTCTGAAACGATTGTTATTCTTTATTTGGGTCTCAGCAAACAAGAAAGAAGCACAATAATTTCAAAAATCTCAACGAAATTCAAGAAATGACAAATCTCATATCAGTCTTAAAGACAGTTCTCTATCACCCCATAGGGATGTATCACACCTATAAGCGAAGCGCAGAAATCAATGCCTCGCTTAGTGATAAGCCCAAAATATTTTTGCTCAATGTGCCCACCCACGGCAATCTTGGCGACCATTTGATATCAGTTGCTGCGCAAAAGTTTTTTGCCGACAACTGTGCTAATTACCAAATTGTGCCCATCACTTCGTCCGATTTGTATTTTAGCATTTCCATTTCACTGCGCTCAGCAACCCCCGATGACATCCTGTGCATTACTGGCGGAGGCTTCTTGGGCTCAATGTATGAAGAAGAAAGAAGATTATACAAAATCGCCAAACGCTACAAAAACAACAAGATCATCATCTTGCCTCAAACTATTTTTTACGAAAACAATAAAACTGGGACCTCTATACTCGAAAAGGCAAAGCGCATCTACGCCAACCATCCCAATATTTATGTCATGGCACGAGAAAAAGCCACATACGATTTGCTGCAACAAGTGCTGATACGTGGCCGTGACAGCAACATCGCGCTCACTCCCGACATAGCATTATACCTGCACAATGAGCCAAACACAGAACGTAACACCATACTTTGGTGCTTGCGAAACGATGGCGAAGTTAATGCAGAGAACACAAAACTGATTGAAAAGGCAAGATACAAAGTGCAACGCCTCAACATCACACAAGTTGAAACCGACACCTATATTCATAAATTCATCCCTGTGAAGAACGAATGCCAAGAGGTGGAGAAGAAAATCCAAGAATTCGGAAAAGCGAAATTGGTGATCACTGACAGACTGCACGGTATGATATATGCCGTAATCACTAACACTCCTGTTATTGCCCTAAACAACAACAACGGAAAAGTAGAGCAAGTGTACAACGCTTGGCTGAGCGACATACCTTTTGTAAAATTTGTTTCACACGAAAGTGAAGTGGACGACGCCATCAACTCATTACTTGAGATGAACAACGCAGCCTACGACAATTCCAAAATCATTTCTCATTTCAAACCCATAATCGATGCAATCAATGCCTAACCCAAAACTGAGCATCATCATCGCAATGTATAATATCGAAAAATACATTGCTGAATGCCTTGATAGTTGCCGCTTTCAAGAAATGGTGTCACCAGATGATTACGAAGTGATTATTGTGAACGATGGAGCCACCGACAACAGTCTTTCTATCGCTCTCAAAAGCATTGACGGAGCAAGCCACATGCGCATCGTCAATAGAGAGAACGGTGGTTTATCGGAAGCACGCAACACTGGCCTTAGAGAAGCCAAAGGCGAATATGTGTGGTTTGTGGATGGTGACGACAGAATCACCCCCGATGCAGTACACACAATTATTGAAGAAACAAAGGCCACTTCGCTCGATGCATATATTATCAATTTCTCCACCTTTGAACATAAAGATGTAATCAGCACTTCTGATTTCAAACGCTCACCCACGGTGCTTTCGGGCAAGGAGTACCACAACCAGCAATTAAGGCTACTCCCCATGATGGCATGGCTCACAATCTACAAAACCGAACTGCTGAAAGCCAACAAACTGTGGTTCTGCCCCGGTATTCTTCACGAGGACAAAGAATTCAGTGTACGTGCACATCATTGCTGCTCTTCTATTGATTTTATAGAAGCGGCACTTTATCAATACCGAGTAGCCCGAACGGAGTCGATTATGAACGTGACCAGGAAAGACAATACAAAGTCGCTGGTTTCGGAAATCAAAATTTTAGACTCTTTCGAAAAGTTCTTTTATAACGAAGACAACCTTTTCACACGCAGAATCTTTGGCATGTGTGCCACAACGTTCTTTATCAGGAGATACGACGAGGCTTTTCAAGAAAACGACGTCACAAAAGAACTCATAACGAATAATAAACACAGATTATATGAAATGATGTGGAAATCACATGAGTGGAAAAGACAGGCATTGCTCTGCTTTATCATCTGCATGCCATCGTTCTGTCTTAAATCCGTGTTACCCAAAATTGGAAATCGTTCAAAATTAATGTAATATATGAATAACTACCCAACTTATAGTGTTGCGATTCGCACATTAGGCACTGCTGGCGAGAAATATTTAGAAACCCTTCGCTCGGTTGACCGACAAAGTGTTCAGCCCGAGAACATTTTCGTTTATATCCCTCATGGTTATGCACTGCCTAATGAGACTATTGGTAAGGAAGTATACATACGTTGCGAAAAAGGCATGATTACCCAACGCTCGTTGTCTTTTTCTGAAATCAATTCAGAATTCATACTATTTTTGGATGATGATTTAAGTTTTGAGAAAGATATGGTAAAAAAGATGTTTGACAGTCTATTACTTCACCAAGCAGACTGTATTTCCCCTAACATTTATCCCAACCACAACGAGACTTTCATCAACAAATGCCGAGACTTTCTGGGTGGAACACATCCTCACTATAAAAAAGACTGGGCTTTCATAATTCGCAACGACTCACATTATTCATATAATAACAATCCTAAAGCCCCGGCTCTTCAAACTCAGAGTGGGGCTGGAGCATGTGCCCTTTGTAGAAAAACCACCTATGAAGCCATTCACTTCGAAGACGAAAGATGGATGGAAGATGTGGGATATGCTTATGGAGATGACCAACTATTTTTCTACAAAATGCACAAATATGGGCACAAAGTCCTCACTGCTTTTGATGTAGATATCACACATCTAGATGCTGGTGCTGGTGGTGCCAAATCAAAAAACATAGGTGTTACTATCTCTTTTTGCAGATATGTAATTTGGAGAAGAACTATATTTGACACCAAGTGTAATTCTTTTGATAGATTCAAATGCAGAGCAGCACTCCTGTTAAGTGAACTGGTTATATTTCCTCTCACATGTGCGATTGCAATTAGATATCGCTCACTACAGGCATTCAAACAAGCCAAAGCAGGGAAAAAAGCAGCGAAACGTTTCATCAAGTCTGAGGACTATAAAAAATACCCCTCATTTTTACAACACATAAAACAATGATACCCAAGATAATTCATTACTGTTGGTTTGGGCGGAATCCGCTTCCTGAGTCGGCCATCAAGTGCATCGACAGTTGGAAGAAGTATTTCCCCGGCTACGAGATAAAGGAGTGGAACGAGGATAATTTCGACGTGAACATTATCCCCTACACTGCCGAGGCCTACGAGGCGAAGAAATATGCCTTCGTGAGCGACTATGCCCGTTTCTGGATTCTCTACCGCTACGGCGGCCTCTACTTCGACACCGACGTGGAAGTGATCAAGCCCATGGACGACATCGTGGCGCGCGGTCCCTTTATGGGCATTGAGGTGGAAACGCCCGACAGCACCACCCTGCCACTCGTGGCTCCCGGCCTTGGCCTCGGCGCCACCAGCGAGATGGCGCTCTACAAGGAGATTCTCGACTATTACCAGCCACTGCACTTCCTCGACGCCGACGGCAAACCCAGCCAAGTGACCGTGGTGAAGCACAACACCAATGTGCTCAAGGCTCACGGCATGCGCCCGAGCAACGAACTGCAGCAGGTGGGCGAGGTGTGGATTTATCCGCGCGACTACTTCAACCCGCTGAACGACAACACCGGTGTGCTCGACGTGACCCCGAACACCCGCAGCATACACTGGTACACCAAAACTTGGCTCCCCAAGCGCAACCCACTCAAGGCAAAACTTTCGCGCTGGCTGCACCGCCACTTCGGCGACGACGCCTTTGCCTGGACAAGAAAATTCAGAAAACACTGAAAAGACTCTTAACTATATGACGATTCCTGCAGAATTATATAACACTGTTTACCTAGGCGCATTGGTGATACTAACCGTTGTGTTGGGATTCTGTTACGCATTATACACACAAGAACGCTTGGAGCATCCTAAAAAAGAGATGTTCCTTCCATCGGCATTGATATGCGTGATAGTTACAGCGTTCATTGGTACGCGTCCCATTAGCCATGTTTTTGTGGATATGGCTGGCTATGCTACATCTATGCATATATGGAAGATTCCAAACATCAATTATTCATGGAGCCAACTGAACCTAATTTTTGATAACTTCCGTATTTTCTTTGCCACGAACGAATATCCAATTGAATGGTTTTTCATAATCATTGCAATCGTTTATTTCGGATGCATGTGGATTGCATGTCGAAAGATATTCCCATTTGATACACTATTTGCTTTCATTGTCTGTCTGGGAGCATTCTCGACTTTCAGTTTTGGCACAAATGGTATTAAAGCAGGCGCGGCAGCATCTTGCTTTTTATTGGCACTTGCTTACAATAAGAAAACTTGGCTTGCCATTCTTTTTGCCTTTATTTCTTGGGGATTACACCACTCTATGAGCATGGTAGTGGGTGCATTTATAATTGTCAAATTCTATAATAAACCCAAGTTTCACTTCATCGTTTGGGGAATAAGCCTACTGATTGCTGCGGCTCATATCACGGTGTTCCAGAACCTCTTTATGTCGGTAGCCGATGACCATGGTGCTGGATATCTTGGTGAACAGCAATTTGGTAAAGGTTTCCGCATAGACTTCATCCTCTACAGCGCCATGCCGGTGCTCGTGGGCTACTATGCCATTTTCAAGAAGAAAATCCAGTCCGACAACTACAACACCCTGCTCAGCACCTATTTGCTCACCAACAGCATCTGGATGCTGTGTATGTATGCCGAGTTCACTAATCGTATCGCCTATCTGAGTTGGTTCATGTATCCCATTGTGCTCATCTATCCGTTCCTCAACATCAAGTGGAGCGAGCGGCAGTACAGGCAGGCCATCACAGTGGCGGCGCTTCACCTAGGTTTCACATTATTTATGACTTACGTTTTCTATGGCTAATCCACAATATCGCATTTCGGTGCTCATGGGCATCTACAACTGCGCCTCCACGCTGCAGGAAGCCCTCGACTCGCTCTATGCCCAAACTTTTCAAGACTTCAAAATCATCCTCTGCGACGACGGTTCGAGCGACGATACGCTGAAAATAGCGGAGGAGAACGCCCGACTCCACCCTAATGTGGTGGTGATTAAAAATGAGCGCAACATGGGCCTCAACTACACCCTCAACCACTGCCTCGAGTATGCCGACACCGAATATGTGGCGCGCATGGACGGCGACGACCTCAGCCTTCCCACTCGCTTCGAGAAGGAAATCAAATTCCTCGACGAGCATCCCGAATATGCCGTGGTGAGCGCCCCGATGATCTACTTCGACGAAGGCGGCGATTTTCGCCGTGGCCGCGGAAAGGGCGAAATCAACAAATACGACTTCAAAAACGGCACCCCCATCTGCCACGCCCCGTGCATGGGGCGCACAGCCGTGTTTAAGCAAGTGGGAGGCTACAGCGTGGGCGAGCACCTCATAAGGGTGGAAGACTACCACCTGTGGTTCAAGATATTCTCGGCAGGCCACAAACTCTACATGCTCGACGAGTGCCTTTACAAGATGCGCGACGACCGTAACGCCGTGGCGCGACGCACCTGGAAAGGACGTCGCAACACTGCCCTGCTCATGCTGAAAGGATTCAAGATGATAGGCCTGCCATGGTACTACAAGGTGTACGCCCTGCGCCCCATCATCACCTACATGCTCCCAAAACCCGTATATAAGTATCTTCACAAAAAATAAGCATCCCATTATGGAAAAGAAAAAGAAAATATGTTTTGTGGTATCGGCTCCCGGAACTGCAAGAAACTTTTTTAAGGAACCCATAAAATTGCTGGCAGAGCACTTCGACGTGTATCTCGCCGCAAATATCAAAAGCGAAGATGAACTGGCCGACATGCGCCTCGCTGGCTATCGTAGCATCCCCATCGAGCGTCGACCCAACTATAAAACCGACCTCAAAGCGCTGAAGGAACTCACGCGCTACTTTAAGGACGAGCAATTCGACTGCGTCCACTCCATGTCGAAGAAGGCGAGCCTGCTCTGCTCCATCGCCGCCCGCCGTGCAAAAATCCCTTACCGCTTCCACCACTTCACAGGCCAAATGTGGCACACGATGAAGGGCTTGCGTCGCGCGTTCTACAAATATATGGATGTGTTTATCGTGAAGAGCGACACCCACATGCTGGTCGACGGCGTTTCGCAGAAGGAGTACCTCGAAGAGCAGAAGGTGCTGAAAAAGAATCAGGCCACAGTGCTCGGCAAAGGGTCGATTTGCGGTGTGAACGTCGACCGCTTCAAGCCCGACGCCGACGCCCGCCAGCGCATCAGGGAAGAGGTGAAGGTCGATGCCGACACGGTGGTGTTCATCTTCATGGGACGCCTGAAGCGCGAGAAAGGCATCTACGAATTGCTCGCGGCCTACAACGCCATAGCCCCATCATGCCCTAAATCGCTGCTGCTGCTCGTGGGCACCGACGAAGAGTCGTGCATGAGCCGAATCTGTGAATATCCTAATCTGAAAGACGGCGAAAACGTAATCTATTACGGCCACACCAGCCGACCCGAGGATTTGCTCAACGCCGGCGACATCTACGTGCTCCCCACCTACAGGGAAGGTTTTGGCCTCTCGGTGCTCGAAGCCTCTTGCGTGGGCCTGCCTGTGATTTGCAGCGACACCTACGGCGTGCGCGACACGATGGTGGACAACGAAACTGGCCTCCGTTGCAAAACTTACGACGTCGACACCCTGGCTGTGGCGATGAAGGAACTCTACAACAGCCCCGAGAAGAGAAAAGAATTTGGCAAAAACGGCATCAAATACGTACACGACAATTTCAGCGCTAGTTACGTGTGCCAAGAGTGGTTGAATTACTATCTGAATAACTTGAAATAGATGGCTAATGTTCTTTTGCTGGGGAGCGGTACGCAAAGTCTGGCTATTCTGCCTTCTTTGCACAAAGCAGGCCACAGGGTGGTGATGCTCACCGAGGAGCATTCCAACTATGGCGACCGCTCGCGCTATGTGACGAAAGTGTATCGCCACCATTGCGACAACGACGAGGGCGCTTACATGCACCTCCTCTCCTCTATCGTGGCCTCTGAAGCCATCGATGTGGTGATCCCGATGGGCGACGATGGCGCGCGGCTGATGAGTAAGCACCGCGATGCGCTTATGCCCAGAGTGAAATCACCCGCATTCGGCGATTTCCTTCGCGGCTACGACAAAAACCAGTTGATGACGCTTTGCCGCGAAAAGGGCTATCCCCACCCCGCCACTATCGACCTCGCCATCACCGCCCATGATAGCGACGAGGTGAAGCATTTCGCCTTCCCAGCAATGCTGAAGCCTAACTGCACCACTGGCGGACGCGGCATGGTGGTGGTGAACAGTTACGAGGAGTTCGAGGCCGCCTATCCCGCCCTGCACGCCACCTACGGCGACTATCACTTGCAGAAGTTTGTGAAAGAGGGCGGCAAGCAGGTGAAGGTGCAACTCTACGTGAACGACCGCCAAGAACTGGTGGCCAGTTCGGTGATGCAGAAACTGCGCTGGTATCCCGTGAAGGCGGGGTCCAACTGCTGCGCGGTGTCGATTCGCCACGAGCGCATGGTGGAAATTTGCCACAGTGTGCTCAAAGACCTCAACTGGGTGGGATTCGCCGACTTCGACCTCATCGAGGATCCCGACACGGGCCAACTGCTCATCATGGAAATCAACCCTCGCCTGCCGGCATGCATCAAAAATGCCATCGTGGCGGGCATCGACTGGGCCGAAATCATGGTGCGCGACGTGATGCAGCAGCCTCAAAAGCAATACACCTTCAAAGAGGGCGTGTATCTGCGCCACCTGGGGCTGGAGATTCTGTGGTGGAAAAATTCGGCCAGCCGTTGGCACACCAAGCCTTGCTGGTGGAAATTCTGGGGCAACGTGCGCTACCAGGACATGAGCACCCCCACCGACCCCATGCCGTTCCTGAGTGGCACCTACAACAATATCAAAAAACTCTTCAACCCCGATTTTCAAAAAGCAAAACAAATATGACCTCAGCACCTAGCAGATTTCAATACATCGACCTCACGAAGGGCATCGGCATCCTCACCGTGGTGTGGGCTCACATCATGCTTGTGGGATGGTCGCACCGGCTCATCTACGCCTTCCACATGCCGCTGTTCTTCTTCGTTTCGGGTTTCTTGTTCAAGGCCGAAAAATTCGCCTCCTTCACCGATTTCCTGAAAAAGCGCTTCAAGCGCCTCATGATTCCTTATGCCATCTACTCGGTGGCCACATGGGCAGTGTGGGCGGTGTTCCGATATATCACCCACAGCGATGTGGAAAGTTATTTCATGCCTTTGCTCCAGACGGTGATCGCGCAAGGTTCGGGCGAATTTATGGTCCACAACTCGGCGCTGTGGTTCATCCCATGCCTCTTTGCCGTGGAAATCATCTACTTTTTCATCCGCAAAACTGGCGAGATAGCCTCTCTGGCGCTGTGTGTAGCCATCGCCGCGCTCAACTACCTGATGGCATGCATCTTCGGCGACGCTTACATGTATGGCCTGCCATGGAACCTTGATGCAGCATTCTATGCACTCCCCTTCTATGCATTGGCCAATATCGTCCACAAGCACTACAGCCACGAGCAAATCCTCGGTCTGGTGAAGCGAAACCGCATAGCCACGCTGCTCACCACGGCGGCACTCGGCGCTGCGCTGTGCCTTCTGGCTTTCAACTTCCAGGAGTGCTCCATGGGCTCGAGTTCCTATCAGTGCCACATAGGCATCTTCTTCGTGCGTGCCTTCATTGGCTGCTTTGCCCTCATCATGCTGTGCGCCCTCATCACCAGCGTGGCCACCCCTCGATGGATTACTAATGCGCTCTCCTGGTGCGGCAAAAACAGCCTCGACATCATGTGCCTCCACATCCCCGTGAAGGGCATAGCCATGATTCTGGTGAGCAAAGCGCTTCACCCCGCAGTCGACGTGTCGGAATCGGGTGCCTATTCAGCCATCGCTTTCGTGATGACCATGGTGGTGTGCACGGTTTTGATTTATGGTATCAACAAATACATTCGCCATCAATGAAAATTCTTAGTTTTGATATTGAGGAGTGGTATATCGAGAAGATGTATCACGGCGGCCGCAAGGCTGAGTACGAATCGTTTGACTACTACCTGAGCGAGATTCTTTCGTGCTTGGAGCAGAAGGGGGCGAAAGCCACGTTTTTCTGCGTGGGCGGCATGGCTAGGGAGTTTCCTGAGGTGATCAAGAAAATCGCCGAGGGAGGCCACGAGATTGGCTGCCACTCCGATGCCCACGTGTGGCTCACAAAACTGAGCCAGAACGATCTCCTTGCCGACACGCGTGCGGCAGTGGATTCGCTCGAGCAGTGCATCGGTCGCAAGGTGCTGAGTTACCGCGCACCCGCCTTCAGCATCGGTGCCGGCAATAAGTGGGCTTTTGAAATTCTGGCCCAGTGCGGCATTGAGCGCGACGCCTCCATCTTTCCAGCCGAACGCGACTTCGGCGGATTTGCCAATTTCGGACAAAAAGTGCCTTCAATCGTAAAATGCGGCGATGCCGTGCTGAAAGAGTTTCCCATCTGTACCGCCAAGGTGCTTGGCAAGGAAATTGCCTATTCGGGCGGCGGATATTTCAGGTTCTTCCCGCTCTGGTTTGTGGAAAAGGAGATGAACAAGGCCGAGTATGCAATGACGTATTTCCACATCGGCGACCTCACCCCCGAGCGCGGCGGACTGATGTCGAAAGAAGAATTTGAAGAATATTTCAAGGAGCCAGGGACGCTCATCAACCGCTACAAGCGCTACGTGAAGTCGAACCTCGGCAAGAAATCGGCCTTCAGCAGAATGGTGAAACTCATCAACTCCCACGATTTCGAAACACTGGAGTCGGCTTCTAAAATCATCGACTGGCAAAACGCGCCAGTTGTGGAACTATAAAACAACTCACTACGATGTACAAGCATTTTTTTAAGCGATTTCTTGATTTTTGCATTGCCTTGACGGCGCTGGTGGTGATTTCGCCGGTGCTGCTGGTGGTTACCGTTTGGCTGCATTTTGCCAATAAGGGGGCTGGAGCCTTCTTCTTTCAGGAGCGCCCAGGGCTGCACGGCAAGATTTTCAAGATTATCAAATACAAGACCATGACCGACGAGCGCGACGCCGACGGCAACCTCCTGCCCGATGCCGACCGATTGACAAAAGTTGGCAAATTTGTGCGCTCCACCTCCATCGACGAGTTGCCCCAACTCATCAATGTGCTCAAGGGCGACATGGCCCTCATAGGCCCCCGCCCACTGCGCGTGGAGTATTTGCCCATCTACAGCAAAGAGCAGGCCCGCCGCCACGACGTGCGCCCAGGCATCACAGGCTGGGCACAATGCCACGGCCGCAACGCCATCTCTTGGACCGAGAAATTCAAACTCGACGTGTGGTACGTGGATCACGTATCGTTCGCCACCGACGTGAAAGTGATCATCGCAACAATAAAAACGGTGCTCAACCGCGACGGCATCTCCCAAGATGGCCAAGCCACGATGCCATTCTTCGATGGCACCAATTGATTGGTAGCGCATTTCTAAGCAAAAGATTATCGATAATAACATAAGCATAAAAAAAACATATGAAAAGAGTAGTAGTTTTCGGAGCCACAGGCAACCTCGGCGCCTACATTGCCATGCACCTGAAAAGCGAGGGCTATGATGTGATAGGCGTAGGATTCAGGAAAAACGACAACAATTTTTTCCGCGACCACGGTATGACCTATTATTCGGTCGACATCAAAAACCGCAAGGCATTCGACGTGCTTCCTAAAGACGGCATCTATGCCGTGGCGCATTTCGCAAGTTCACTGCCATCGCGCTATGCATTCGATGCGGTGGATTTGTTTGAATCCATCACAATTGGCACGCTCAATGTGCTGGAGTGGATGCGTGAGGTGGGATGCAAAAAGATTGTCTTCCCCCAGACGCCTTCCGATATGGCAAAGTTCCACAACAATGGCAGCGTGATTCCTTGCGACGCTCCTCGCCATTTCCCGCTCACTGGCGACCACGCCGTGTACACGATAGCGAAGAATGCCGCTGTCGACTTGATGGAACACTATCGCGCCGAATTCGGCATAAGTTTCTTCGCGCTCCGCTTCTTCACCATCTACCAGTATCACCCCAATGCCTACCACTATGCCGACTTCAAGCGCCGCATGATGCCTTTCCGCATGCTCATGGACCGAGCCAGCAAAAGTCTGCCCATCGAAATTTGGGGCAATTGCAAGAAGGCGAAGGAGATGGTGTATATCAAAGATTTCGTGCGACTGGTGCAGGCGTGTATCGAAAGCGACAAGCCAGGCGGGTGCTACAATTGCGGCAATGGCTGGCAAGTGTCGCTCGAAGAGCAGATTCTCGGCATCATCGAAGTGTTCTCTCCAGAAGGCAACCCTTCTCCAGTGACTTACTGCCCAGAAAAGCCCGACCCACTGGAAAACGCGTTCGACATGACCAAGACCTTTGCCGACTTCCCATCATATCGCCCCAAATACTCCTATCTCGACCAACTTCGCGACTTTAAGCACGAAATGGAAACCGAGCCCATGGCACAATTATGGGGCACTAAAGAAGACTTTGAAGAATAATCACTGAAGATAGATAAGTCATGTACAAGAATTGCTTGAAGCGGGTTTTTGACTTTGTGATCGTGCTTTGCGTGCTGCTGGCGATTTGGCCGTTTTTGCTCATCGTCACGCTGCTGCTGCTGTTTTTCAACGAGGGTGCCGGTGCATTTTTCTTGCAGGAACGCCCTGGCTACAAAGGTAAGCCTTTCAAAATCATCAAGTTCAAGACAATGAACGAGAAGAAAGGCCCCGACGGGAAACTGTTGCCCGATGTGCAACGTATCACCAAATTTGGCCGCTTCGTAAGAAACATGAGTATCGACGAACTCCCCCAACTCATCAATGTGCTCAAGGGCGACATGGCGATCATTGGTCCTCGACCTCTGCTGATGCAATACCTGCCACTCTACAGCGCCGAGCAGGCTCGCCGCCACGACGTGCGCCCCGGCATCACAGGCTGGGCACAATGCCACGGACGCAACAACCTGAGTTGGACAAAGAAATTTGAGTTAGACGTGTGGTACGTCGACCACGTGTCATTCCTCACCGACCTCAAGGTGGTGTGGACTACAGCAAAGAAGGTGCTTTTGCGTAAAGACATCGACAACGACACTGTAGAGAACAAGCAATACACTACTCCCCTTTTCAATGGAAAAAATTAACGACTTGCTCACGCCTTGCTTCATTCTCGACCCAAAGGAGTTGGAAAGAAGCGTGAAAGGTTTTCAGAGCGCATTATCCCAAAATTTTGAGCGATCGATTGTGGGATACTCGGTAAAGACCAATTCCGTGCCTGCTTGCATGAGGCTTGCGGGGGAAATGGGCGCCTACGCC
>JAUNCU010000061.1:0-5676 GCA_030526455.1 Bacteroidales bacterium
CGGACGCGATGTATCGCGTCCCTACCATGTTCTACGTTTCGCACCCCCTACCTACCTCATTTTACATTTCAATACCCCCCCTCGCTGGAGGGCTTTCGGTCGTTTTTTCTTTTCTGCGTAGTGTGCCCTGCTTCCCTGTTTTTCTGATAGGCCTGATGGGCTGTTTTTTAGGTTTTTAATGTTTTTGTACTTTATTTTGAATTTTTTTTTGGTGGATATATGGAAATGTTATAAATTTGCACCTCAAACTTGAATATCAAGCATAGACTAAATTGAGATTGTGCGACCAGGTATGAATATTTTGACACATTTGGTTTTCTCATCGATTATTAGGCTCTTACGAATTCTTGTTACTTTTTTAATTATGTGATAATTCCGGTATAGCGCTGCATGCACCTTATAGGCGTTTTTCAGTGCGACACTATTGACGAAATTTTTTATACTATTTTCTATTTATACATTCGTTAAACTTTATGCTTAAATTGAGATTTGTGAATTTTTTCCGCCAAATCGCAATGGCTTTCCTCGTGCTTCTTGGGGCTAATAGCGCCCGAGCAGAAGTGGCGCAGGTGGAGGCTCTCGCGAATTGGGAAAACGGTTGGAGTTACAGTGAATACTCCAACACTGGCGGTTTTAATTGGCTGACCGACTTTAGCCATGCACGCCGAATGTGCTATGGCAACGGCAAACTCTATGTGGTGGATGCCGCAAGCAAAGCCATTAACGTGATTGATGCCCGCACTGGTGCCTATCTCTCGTCGCTGAATGTGAACGGCGTTTCGGGCGGTGCCATTGCACTGATGGACGTGAAGTATGTGAACGGCTACGTGGTGGCCTCTAACCTCACTACTGGCTTGGAGCAAGCCATCAAGGTTTATTATTGGGAAAACGATGAGGCAGCGCCTGTTGAGTTGCTCAACACCACCTCGAAAGAGGGAGTTGCGCGCGTGAATGACAACTTTGGCATTATCGGCGATCCTAAGGGTGATGCCTATATTTACTTTTATGGTGCCAGCACCCAAAAGGTTTTGCGATACAAAGTCACAGGCGGCGTATGCGACCCTGTGCCAGAATATACCACAGTGGCAAAAGCCGGAGGTGTGTCACCTCGCGTGGTGCCTATAGACGCCACCTATTTTTGGGTGGATGATGCTGCGTCGGACCCAATTAAATATGCTTGGGTGAGCGGCGGCGCTGCTACCAAAGTGGATGAAATCGGCTCTACCGTATCTTACAAGGGTACGGACGTGAAACCCTTCACCATGTCGAATGGAGAGGAATATGCTATCGTGGCCGACTTTCCCGAATATTCCACTTATAAAACGGTACTGTTTCGCTGATGAAGCATAATGGCTCAAACGGCTGGTCACGACTTTTCCAGTTTGCCACACTTGGCTCTACTAGCACCATGGGCTATGGCTCTGCAGTGGAAGTAAGCCTTAATAATGTGAATGGCGAGACCCGTGGTGTGGAGATTTGGTATCTGCACTATTTGCAAGGTCTTGCATATTACCACTGTGGCGACCTCACCAAGCCTACTCCTGACCCACCAACTCCACCCACTCCCGATCCTGTGGCCGATCGCAAGCGTGAGATGCGTTCGGCTTGGCTGGCTACCGTGTTCTGCATGGACTGGCCAAAGGATACCGACCGTGGTACTTCGGCTGAGAGCGAAGCCGCTATGAAGGCCGACATGATTGCCTATCTCGATGCCTTCAAGGCTGCGAATCTCAATACCGTGCACTTCCAGGTGCGCTCGATGTGCGACGCGATGTATCAGTCGAGTTACGAGCCTTGGTCGAGTTACCTCACCGGCGCCCGTGGCACTGCCCCAAGTTGGGATCCTCTGGCATTTGTGGTGGAAGAAGGCCATAAGCGCGGTTTGCGCGTAGAGGCGTGGGTGAATCCTTACCGCTTCTCTAAGGGTGCTGAATGGAACGCTCCCGAAGATGCTGAAGCCAAACTTCACCTCCTTTCCTACACCAATGGCGACAACACCATCTCCATCCTCGACCCCGCTCAGGACTGGACCATCAACCGCATCACCAACGTGTGCAAGGAAATCATTACCAATTATAATGTAGACGGTCTCGTATTCGATGACTACTTCTATCCCGAAGGCATTCCCACTACCAGCGCCGCCGGCGACTATGTGGAATGGCAGAACTCGGGCACCAGCATGACCATGGCCGACTGGCGTCGCGACAACGTGAACCGCATGGTGAAGGCTGTGTACCAGATGGTGCAGGCCAACCGCGCTGATTGCACCTTCGGTGTTTCGCCCGCTGGCGCTGCTTGCACCGATGCCTCGGTAGCCGCAAAGCACGGCGTAGAGCCTCTGGCAACCGGTGCCTACGACTGGCAATACAACGGCATCTTCAGCGATCCCGTGCAATGGCTCGAAGACGCGAGCATCGACTACATCTCGCCCCAACTCTACTGGAGCATGACGCATCCCACCAACGCCTTTGGTGCCCTCACCGAGTGGTGGACCAAGGTGGCTAAGCAATTTGGCCGTCACCACTACGCAAGCCAAGATATCACCGGCAGTATCAACAAAGGAATCGATCCTGGCGATGCCAGCACTTATGAAGAAATCCTCAATCAAGTGAGCGCCAACCGCGCCTGCAACACCGACGCCTCGGTGGGTAGCGTGCTCTTCTCGGCGAAATACTTGAAAGATATGGCCTCGAGCGAAAGTTTCAACGCCTACCTGGCCCAGAACGTGTTCACCCGCGTGGCACTGCCACCAGTGCTCACCTGGAAGGAAAAGGCCAACTACGCTAAGCCCGAAAACTTGGGCAAAAACGAAGCCGGCCTCTCATGGAGCGCAGTGAGCCAAGATGCATTGTGCCGCTACGCCGTGTATGCCGTGCCAGCCAACACCACGCTGGAAGGTGCGCAGGGTACAGAAGGTGGCATTCACAGCGCATATCTGCTGGGCGTGACCTATGGCACCTCATTTGAGTTGCCAGCCGACAAGCAATCGGGCTTCTGGTATGCCGTGACCGCTATCGATGCCGCTCACAACGAATATGACGCCGCCACCCTCGGCGCTCCCGATCCCGAAGAAGTGGAATATCGCGAAGACCCCGTGGGCGACCTCGCCGGCCTTGGCTACTTCCACAAGAAGGGCGAAAACGGCCTGTGGTACTTCCGCGACCTCACCAATGCGGTGGGCAAAGACTTCGTGGTGCTGCACTCATTCGACGACAACTACAAGAAATATGAAGGTTTCAAGGACAACTACTTCCTGAAGTGGATTCTGGAAGAGAGTGGATGCCGCGCGTGGTATGTGCGCAAATCTACCCCCGAAGGTTCGATCAGCCTTCCTTACTGGCCATCGATCAAGAACGGCGCGATGATGGACAGCGATAACTACACCTATGCCGAGCACTTCACCGTGGGCGGCGGCTTCGTGAACCCCACTGCTCACGACTACAAACTCGTGATGCTGCCCGTGGAAAAAGACGAAGAGTTTGCTCCTAAGGGCCTCGCTGAATTCACCACCCTCGACTTCAGCACCTATGGCACAGAAATCGCCACCGGCGCCACCCACACTGTGAACGGTGTGGAAGTGCCCCTGTATTACTTCACCGGTGTTGAGGACCTCACAGGCTTGGGCTACTTCACAGCCTTGACAAAACTCAACGTCAGCCACCAGCGCTATGGCTACAACACCGGCGCCACCAACTACGTGACTGCCGACGGTCGCCAGTACACCCAGCACTCGATGCTCTCCAGCGCCGACCTCTCGCGCAATACACTGCTCGAAGAAGTGTATTTGGACTACAATAGCCTCACCAGCCTCGATGTGACCAAACTGGGACTGCTGCGCGTGCTCAACGTGAGCACCAACGCCAAGTTGGCTAGCCTCGACATCAGCCAGAACACCAGCCTCGCCGACCTGCGTCTGGAGCACGACTGGGAATTCATGCACCTCAAGGCCGATGCTACCAACAACCGCAACATGAAATATCTGCAGATATTCGACACCATGTACGGCTACAACCAGCAGACAGGTGGCATGCCCAACAACGCGTTCCAGACTGAAGTGATCGACCAGATGCCTAATCTGGAAGTGCTTCACGCCTTCTCGATGTATATCGACAAACTCGACGTAAGCGGCTTGAAGAACCTGCGCTCGCTGTGGCTCCACAAGAGCCAGTGGGGTAACCGCCAGTATCCTAAGGGCAACTGGCTCCACACCCTCGACCTGAGCCAGAACCTCGAATTGCGCGACCTCCACGTGCAGAACATGCACCTCGCTTCGCTCAACATCAATTCGCCTTACCTGGGCGAAGACTACGGCTATGAGCCTGAAGTGGAAATCGTGGGCGCCAATACCCCCGGTGTGGAAGTGCAGAACAACTATCGCCGCATCTCGGCCGACCTCGCAAAATATGAACAAAACGGTAAGTACTTCTACGTGTACTACCTGCGCACCCAGCGCCTCAGTAGCATGAGTGAAAACGAACCAATGCTGATCGACAAGCAGGGCAACTACCAGATTCACCACTACGACCACTACGAGGGCGACCATAGCGAAGCCAACGAAACTCACGAAATGAGCATCAGCCTCGACGAATCGCTGCAGACCGACGGTTTCGACCCAAGTCGCGTGAGCAACTGGCGCATCGCCAATCCCGTGAACGAAGCCGACCTCGCCACCAAGGGCGTGCTCCTGCACAGCGTGGCCACCGACGCCACCGTGCTGCCAGTGGTGAACAGCAGCATGGCTAGCAAGGAAGATATTCCTAACTTCACCTACCTGAGCGACTGGAACAGCAACGACAAGGGCTTTGCCCCCGCTTCGGCAATGGGTGAGATTGTGGTGCTGAAAGCCATCGTGAGCACCAGCCCACTCTCAGGCGCACCCACCGACGTGCCAGCAGCAGTGTGCTACGACTACGACATGCGTGGCGAGGCCTTGCGTGAAGCACAGCAGGGCGAAGCACAGGGCGCTAAGCGCAAGGTGAATATCGCAAATGCAGAAAAATATGTGGGCACCTTCTATCTCGACATCGCTTATCCCGACCTGGAAAGCATCCCAACCGATGTGATCGACACCATGGCGGGCGAAAAGCAGGTGGAAAGCGTGACCTACACCGACGTGGCAGGACGCATGAGCGCACGCCCATTCAGCGGCATGAACATCATCACCTTCCACTATAGCGACGGAACTTCAAAAGTAGTGAAAAAGGTTTTAAGATAGAAAACCTATAATATCTGTAATCATAAACCTCTACTTTTTCAATGGGTCGGTCCAGGGCGTGAGTCTTGGGCCGATTTTTTTGTGGAAAATTTTGTGGGAGAGGCTGTGGTTTTTTGGAAAAAAATGGGCCGATATGGTGGTGAAGCGCAGAAAAATGTGTATCTTTGCATTCTCAAAGCCTGCGCTTGTGGCGGAATTGGTAGACGCGCTAGACTTAGGATCTAGTGTCGCAAGGCGTGAAGGTTCGAGTCCTTTCAGGCGCACAGATAAAGCATCGCAAATCGCTAGTAGATAGCATTTTGCGATGCTTGTTTTATTTCTTGCGGGCTACCTGGGGCGGGGGCGCCTCTTTTTTGACAGGGGCTTTGCGGCGGTGGGACGCTATAGCGTACCGCCGAGCGACTTTGCCTTAGGCTCGCTTCGCTTGCCTTTTCTTCTTTGCTTCTTTTCTCCCTTTCTTC
>JAUNCU010000061.1:5686-14512 GCA_030526455.1 Bacteroidales bacterium
ATGTGCTCAATGCCTATGCTGAGGCGCACGGTGGATGGGGTGATGTGCTGGGCGGCGAGTTCTTCGGGCGACATTTGGGAGTGGGTGGTGGTGTAGGGGTGGATGACGAGTGATTTCACGTCGGCCACGTTGGCGAGCAGGGAGAAGATCTGCAGCGAGTCGATGAATCGCCATGCGGCGTCTTGGTCGCCGTCGATTTCAAAGGTGAAGATGCTGGCGGCGCCGTTGGGGAAATATGCCTCGTAGAGGGCATGGTCGGGGTGCGACTGCAGCGCTGGGTGGCTCACGTGCTTCACCTTTGGGTGATGGCTGAGGAAATCTACCACCTTCAGGGCATTCTCCACGTGGCGCTCGATGCGCAGTGGCAGCGATTCCACGCCCTGCAGGAGAATCCAGGCGTTGAATGGCGAGATGGCGGCGCCGGTGTCGCGCAGAATCACGGCACGAATGCGGGTCACGAATGCGGCCGCGCCAGCCACGTCGGCAAAGATGGCGCCGTGGTAGGATGGGTCGGGCTGCGCCAGGGTGGGGAATTTATCGGCGTGAGCCTTGAAATCGAAGCGTCCCGCATCCACGATGATGCCGCCAAGCGACGAACCGTGGCCGCCAATAAACTTGGTGGCAGAGTGAATCACCACGTCGGCACCGTGCTCGATAGGGCGGATGAGGATGGGAGTGCCAAAGGTGTTGTCGACGATGAAGAGCGCATTGTGGCGGTGAGCCACTTCGGCCACGGCGTCGAGGTTGGTCACGTCGCTATTAGGATTGCCAAAGGTTTCGGCGTAGATCACCTTGGTGTTGGGCTGGATGGCTTTCTCGAGGGCTTCGAGGTCGTTCACGTTCACGAATGTGCTGCTGATGCCTTGTGTGGCGAGGGTGTGGCTGATGAGATTGTAGGAGCCACCGTAGAGATTGTCGGCCGCCACCACGTGGTCGCCTTGCTGGAGCACATTTTGCAGGGCGTAGGTCACAGCCGCTGCGCCCGATGCCACTGCCAGCGCTGCCACACCGCCCTCAAGCGCGGCGATGCGCTCTTCAAGCACGGCTTGTGTGGAATTGGTGAGGCGTCCGTAGATGTTGCCCGCGTCGCGCAGGCCGAATCGGTCGGCAGCATGCTGCGAGTTGCGGAACACGTAGGAGGTGGTTTGATAGATGGGCACTGCGCGAGCGTCGGTTGCGGGATCGGGAGTTTCCTGGCCCACGTGAAGGGCGAGGGTATTGATGTGATAAGAATTTGTTGCCATAGTCGTAAAAATGTTTTTGAGTTTCTTACCGCAAAGTTAGTATGGGTAGAAATTCCTACCAATAAAATTTGAAAATATAGAAAAAGTGTGCTATTTTTGTGGTAAAATATAGAAGAATCTACTAAAAACGACAAAAAATGGCTACTGAAAAAGAATCGTACCGACTCGACGAGAAAGACAAAGAGATACTGCGCGCGCTTCAGCACAACGCCCGCCTCACCAATAAAGAACTGGCCGCGGCGGTGCACCTCTCCACCACGCCCACCTATGAGCGCGTGAAGCGACTGGAGCGCCTGGGATTTATCAAGAAATATGCCACCATACTCGACGCCGATAAGTTGAACAAGGGATTTGTGGTGTATTGCAGTGTGAAATTGCGCCACCTCAACAGCGAGAAGGCGCAGGCGTTTACGCGCATGGTGCTCTCAATCGACGAGGTGACCGAGTGCTACAACATATCGGGCAGTTTCGACTACATGCTGCGCATCCAGTCGCCCGACATGAAATATTACCAGCGATTTTTGCTCGACGTGATAGGGCGCCACGACAATATCGCCTCGCTAGAAAGCACCTTCGTGATGGAAGAAATCAAGCACGACTACAGCGTGGGCGTGTAGCGACGAGCACCGGAGCCTCCGGATGTTCCGGTAGTTCCAGAGAAAGCGCCAGCAGCCAAGACAATCGTCTTAACTCCTGAAAAATGATTAGAACCACTTAATCTTCTTGAACACGAAGAATGCGGCGCATGCCAGCGACACCGACAGCAGCAGGATGGCGAGGAATGCCCAGGGCTTGTCGTCGACGGGAAGGCCCACGTTCATGCCGTATAAACTCGCGATGAGGGTAGGCACCTGCAGGATGATGGTGATACTGGTCATCCGCTTCATGATGAGGTTGAGGTTGTTGGAGATGATGGTGCCGAATGCGTCCATGGTGCCGGTGAGAATGTTGCTGTAGATGCTCACCATGTTTTGCGCCTGCTGGAGTTCGATGTGCACGTCTTCCACCATTTCGGGGTCGAGGAGTTCCGAATTGGTGTAGATGGTGCGCAGGCGTGTAAGGAGCGCCTCGTTGCCACGAATGCCGGTGTTGAAGTACACGAGGCTCTTCTGCAAGTTGCGCAGTTTCAAGAGGTCGTCGTTGCGCAGTCGTCGCTCAAGGCCGTCTTCGGTGTTATTGATGCTGATATTGATTTGCTTCAGGTATTTCAGGAACCACACGGCCGACGACATAATCAGGCGCAGAATCAGGGCAAACTTGTTGTTGATAACGTTGCCCTTGGCGGTGTTGTACTGAATAAAGTCGTGGATGATGATATTCTTGAAATAGCAAAGCACGATCACGAGATTTCCGTTGGTGATCACACCCAGTGGCACGGTAGAGAAAGGGATGTCGGCATCACCGGTTTCGCGCGGAATGCGCATGATGGTGAGCATCCATTCGTCGTCGCGCTCCACACGAGGGCGTTCGTTAGGGTCTCGAATATCGGAGATGAAAGAATCGGGCACGCCCAATCCTTCCAGGTAGTTGAAATCGTCTTGATTAGGGTCGCAGATGTTGATCCAGCAGCCATCTTGCCACTGGTCCACCTTCTTGAAACCTTTTCCAAAAAGCAAAAATTCTTTCATGTCGTCGACACTGCCTCCTTATGTGTTAGGATATTGCCGTGAGAAAGGGCGAGGCAGGTCCGAGTATTAGATACTGGCACTCTGTATCGCCTCTACATCAGCAATATAGGGTTGAAATAATTACTATTTAACGGTACTGAGTCGTCCATTTACGTTGATAAGTTTTGATTTTACGGTGCAAAGATACTGCAAAATCTTTCAAGTTGTTCACTTTGGGGCGAATTTTCTTGATTTTTTTCGCTTTTCGGAGGTGAGTTTTACGGTGTGCGGGGGCGCCTCGCCGCAAGAAAATAAACCTAAATAAACACCCTTTTGGGGAGGGTGGGTGCTTCGCACCTGCCGATGCGCTTTGTGGTGGTTTTTGGCTCGCAAACAAGTTTGCGCCAAAATCGCGCCACAAAGCACCTCGTCACCCACTTCGTGGGCTCACCACCCTCCCCAAAAGGGCAATAAACACGCCCTGCGGGCTAAAAAAACCGCTGGCTTTCGGTGTGTGCGTTTTGCTTTGTGTGATGTGGTGGGGCGGGGGCAAAAAAAGAAAAAAAGGTTGCTGGCTTTGTGGGGGAGGGGCTGGCAACCTTTTTTTTACATCTTTTTGCAGATAGTGTTTTTTGATGGGTGATTAGATTTAAGCGTTTGTCTTGTTTTTTTTTTGACTTTTATACTACTACTCTAAATTTACAATTTTGAAGTGTACTTTTCGTGGATGAGATTTTGGTAATGCAAAGTAACTAATTTATTTTGAGATGGCAATATCCATTTTAATCCAATTAAAAACTGGACATCTTTTGGCTTTACGGTGGCATTTTTGCGTTTTTTCTTAAAAAAAGTGGCATAGTGAGCAGAGCGCACCCAAAAAATGCGTAAATTTGCATAAGTAAGGATATTAATGTTGATCAATGGAACCGATACAAAACGAATTTTTAGATACCAGTGAATTCTTCGAATCGGAGGATTTGGAGGATGTGGGTTCGGAATTTACCGATATCACACCGTTTAACCGTGATATAGTGGATCCGGAGCGCAGTTTGTGCCAACTTTACCGCGCACGCCGTTTTGGCCAGTGGTGGATGCTCAAGTGTGTGGGCGCCGATGTGGCTGTGAAGGCTCGCGTGGTGGAGATTCTGCGCAAGGAGTTTGCCATAGGTGTGAGCCTTTGGCACCCCAACATCGTGCGCATGATTTCGATGCAGCACGATTTGGTGGACGGCTCTCCTGGCATTGTGATGGAATATGTGGATGGCCGCACGCTCTACGATTATCTTGAGCGCAAGCCGCCGCTGGAATACCGCATTCGCATCGCTGAGCAAATTATCTCGGCAATGCAGTATTATATGGGAAAGCAGGTGGTGCACTGCGACTTGAAGCCTGCCAACATCCTAATCACCCACAACGGTAGCAATGTGAAAATCATCGACTTCGGCTTGAGCGACCTCGACAGTTACAACGTGTTTAAGGGCCACGCTGGCACCGATATCTATGCCGCACCCGAGCAGATGCGCTCCGATGGCGTGGTGGACTGCCGCAGCGACTTCTATGCGCTGGGCCATATCCTGAAGTTGCTGAAACTGCCTCGCCGTTTCAACCACATCATTCGCCGCTGCCTCAAGCCTAACCCCGACGACCGCTACCAGAACGTGATGGAACTGCAAATCGCCTTCCAGAACACGAAGGAGATGCACTTCTCGAAGTGGGTGCTCTTCACCGTGGTGATGGGTGCGATTGTCACCATTGGCGCCTTCGTGATTGGTAACTGGGTGTCGCAAAATGTGGTGAAGGACCTCTCCACCTCGCGCGACAAGATTATCGACGGCGAGATGCCTGCCAAATTCTTCGGCGACAAGATGGAGATTCACTATGGGCACGACGAGAGTTATGTGGTGCCCAATGCCACCACACTTTACTATAAAGGCAACGACAAGGAAATTCCGGGCGACATCAGTCCCACGATTGCCGTCGACCTGGGGCTTAGCGTGAAGTGGGCGCCTTTCAATGTGGGTTGCGAAGAAATGTCGAGCAACTATGTGGGCGGCTACTACAACTGGGCCGACCCCACGGGCGAGTCGACCGAGGGCGAAATCGATACTTATGATGTGCCTAAATACAAGACCCCCATCGCCGGCACGAAGGCCGACATTGCCTCGGTGAAGTGGAGCAATGGCTGGCGTATGCCCACGAAGGACGAATTCCAGGAACTCATCGACAAATGCCGCTGGACGCTGGTGAACAAGCGCGGCTCGGTGCAGGGCTATCTCGTCACCGGCCCTTCGGGCAAGAGCATCTTCCTGCCATTTGGCGGTTCGCGTCAGGGCGTGGTGCACGTCAAGGAGGGCATTTACGGCTATTACTGGACGGGCACCCCTTACGAAACCCCCCGCTATCCTGCTGGCTACTTCATGTTCCTCGACGACCAGGCCGTGATGCTCCAGGGTGAAGTGGCATCGAGTGGCTTCAATGTGCGCCCCGTGAGGGAATAGAAAATGCCCTGCATGTGACGTTTACCAGAAGAAAAAATCATCACTTTTTAAGTTATGAGCAAAAATAAAGAGCATCATCCATTTACCAATATAGAACTTATTCACGACGGCAACGCGTTTTGCCAGGTGTTTAAGGCGCAACGCTACAACCAGTGGTGGGCGCTGAAAACCGTGAAACCCGAATATGCCCACGACGCCACCTGCAAGAACGCGCTCTACAAAGAATACAAGATAGGTTCGCAACTCGACGTGTTTTCCATCGTGCGCTATGTGTCGTGGGAATGGGTGCCTGAATTGGGCAGTTGCTGCATAGTGATGGAATATGTCGACGGCGTGACGCTGGAGGAATTCATGAAGGAGCAGCGCGTGGATTTGCGCCTCGGCCACAAGATTTCGCGCGAAATCATCGTGGCGCTCATGTGCTGCCTCGGCCAGCAGGTGGTGCACCGCGACTTGAAGCCGTCCAACATCATGATCACCCGCAACGGCCACAACGTGAAGTTGATCGACTTCGGCTTGAGCGACCGCGACGACATCTCCTTCCTCAAGATTCCGGCGGGCAACCGAAAATACATGGCGCCTGAGCAGGGCGTTAAGGGGGCGAGGGTGGATTTCCGTGCCGACATGTACGCCCTGGGCAAGATTATGCGTGAATTTAATGTGCCCAAGCGCTTCAACCGCATCTTCGACCGCTGCACCGACCCCGATCCCGAAAAGCGCTACCCGTCGTATTTCGCGCTTATCGACGACCTGCTGCGCACGCTCAACCGCTACCGCCTGCAGCGCCACACCATAATCTCGCTCATCGTGATTCCGGTGATGGTGATTGCGGCATTCGTGCTGGGATATGGCGCGATGGGTGGCTACGTGCTGGGATTCGGCGGCAAGAAGCAGGCCTACAAGGGTATCCCCGACGCCTACTACGAACGCGACGACAAATATGCCAACGATGAGCGCTGCGTGTCGTTCTTTATGCCGAAGTATAATTGCGACATCTATTATCTGCACCACGACGCCGAAATTCCGGGCAATATCTCCGAAGGAAAGGCCGTGGACCTGGGGCTGAGTGTGAAGTGGGCGCCGTTCAACTTCGGTTGCGACCATGAGAGCCTCATCATGCTGGGCGCGCTCGTGGGCTATGGCGACACCACCGGCCACCAGATTGTGCCCGACGCCGAACTCTATCAGCACACCAACATCAAGCCCGAGAACGACATCGTGCGCAAGGTGTGGGGCGGCAATTGGCGCATGCCCACCTATGAAGAATTCCGGGAACTGCTAAATAAATGCCAGTGGCGTGTGATTATTGAAAACGGCCACCAGCCTTGCTTCGTGGTCACCGGCCCCAATGGCAAGAGCATCGTGATGGCGGGTACGGGTGTGCGTTACCGCGCGAAGCACCTTGGCGCCATCGTGAGTGGCAACTATTGGACCTCGAATGTGGGCCGCCGAGTGGATGAGAACCGCGCAATTTGCCTCACCTTCACCCGCGACAATTTCAAGTTTCTCGAAGCCGAGATATGCTACGGCCTCGCCATCCGCCCCGTGCTGCCTTACACCGATCAAGAGCGAGCCACACACTCCGACCGCATCAAAAGCGAAATCTTCCATTAGCCCCAGGCTAAGGGAAAAAGCATAAGAGAGAGAGCCCTGCGTCACCAAAAAAAAGTGGCGCAGGCTTTTTTTTCGAGTGGCGTGGGGGAGTGGTGGTCAACGAATTATACGATTTTTATTTTTTGTGTGGGGATTAACAGTCGTAACGACTTCACCGATAGTAACCTTAGTAACGAGGGATTAGCCACTGACGCGACTAAAAGGGGGGAGGCCCTATTCTCTTATTTTTTTGTAAAAATGCGTGATAATAGTGCGGTAACTCGTTTTTTTTGGTAGTTACCGCACTGATATCGACGTTTTTTTATGAGATTATTATTACCTTTGCACGTAGACAAAAGAAAAAACAAATGAAATATAAGCATTCTATCATTGGACGAAAGCACGAGCAAGACATTCTCGCAAAGTGTATGGATTCAGAAAAGGCTGAGTTCGTAGCCGTTTATGGCAGAAGACGAATAGGTAAAACCTACCTAGTCAAGCAGTACTTTTCTGATTCGTTCGACTTTTATGCAACAGGTGTATATAAAATTTCACGTTCAGAACAACTGAAACTCTGGCAGGAACAGTTGCGGAAATATAGTGGAGAGAAACGAATCAGACCAAAAGATTGGTTTGAGGCTTTCGGGCAATTACAAGCATACCTAGAAGGACTTGGCGAGAAAGAGAAAATCGTTCTTTTTATTGATGAATTACCCTGGCTTGACACCCCCAAATCAGGTTTCATTCGCGCTCTTGAACTCTTTTGGAATAGTTGGGCAGCCGACCGCAAGGGGCTAAAACTGATAGTGTGCGGAAGTGCTACAACATGGATGACAAATAAGTTATTGGGTGACAAAGGCGGGCTGCATAACCGTGTGACACGCCCAATACGACTTGCTCCATTCACTCTGAAGGAAACTGAGGAGTATCTGCAAAGCATCAATATCGCTTGGGAGCAAAAAGATGTACTTGACGCCTACATGATTCTTGGTGGAACCCCGTTTTACTTGTCTTTATTGCGCCAGGAACTCACTCTGTGGCAAAATATCGATGAGTTATTTTATAGCCAAGATGCCGTGCTTAAGGCTGAATATGGATTTCTGTTTAGTTCCCTTTTCAATGAGGCAACTATGTATCGTAGGGTTGTAGAGGTTCTAGCCACCAAGTTGAGAGGAATGACACGAACCGAACTGATTGACCAACTGAAAATTTCAGATAGCGGTAAGTTTACAGAAGTACTTGACAATCTCGTGAAATGTGATTTCTTGCGAAGATATCAGGCCTTTGGCAAGAAGGAGAGAGAGATGCTCTATCAGTTGTCCGATATGTACACTTTATTTTATTTGAGATTTGTGAAGAACTATCATGGTATGAACGACCATGCCTGGAGCAATATGGAGGAGGGACGACGCAATGCGTGGGCTGGTTATGCCTTTGAGCAAGTGTGCATCCTACATATCAACCAGATACGTCAGGCTCTTGGGATTTCTGGAATTGCCAGTGATGTGTGCTCTTGGTGTTATCGCGGCAAGGATCAAAGTGCGCAGATCGACCTTGTCATCGATCGAAGCGATAAAGCCATCGATCTTTGCGAGATGAAGTATTCCGACCATCCTTATGAATTGAAAAAGAGCTATTTGGAATGGATTAGAGAACGCCGTGATCTGTTCCGTGTGGTAACAGGAACTAGGAAGACGCTTCGCCTTACTATGATTGCTTCGTCTGGGGTCAAACAGAATATGTATTCCTCTTCTCTTCAAGGGAAAATATCGCTTGAAGATTTGTTTAGGTAATGGCGTGCAAAATCGCTCACGACAAAGAGCGAGCCTCACACTCCGACCGCATCAAAAGCGAAATCTTCCATTAGCCCCAGGCTAAGGGAAA
>JAUNCU010000062.1 GCA_030526455.1 Bacteroidales bacterium
CGCCGTGATTCCACTCCGCTTCGCTCCGTTACATCACGGCTGCATACCTGCCTACGCACATCCAATCCCTCTGGGATTGCGCCGCCTCTTCGTTTCGCTTCTCAATACAGCATTTTTTGCAACGTCTATAATGTTTATCCTCCCAGGATTTTCCACTGAACCTAGTTCACCCCCCTGCTTTTTTCCACACATTCCCCCTTCCCTTTAGGGGAGGGCCGGGGTGAGGCTCCCCCCCCATACACCCAAAAAAGAAAAAGGCTCCAATTTCTTGGAGCCTTTTCTGTGGGCAGGGACAGATTCGAACTGCCGAAGCCGTGAGGCAACAGATTTACAGTCTGCCCGTTTTAACCACTTACCTACCTACCCTTGCTTATTAAAGCGATGCAAAGTTAAGCATTATTTTTCACATGCGCAACTTTTTTGTGAAAATATCTACATTTTCGTGCCTAAAGAGGCGATATTTTTGCCGCTATCGCCGAAAATGGCTACTTTTGCACTGCAAGAAACAACATTCACAATATGAAAAAAAGCATTTTTTACATCATAATTCTCCTAGCCCTGGTGGGCTTTGTGGCCACGAGTTGCAGCCGCAGTTTCAAGATTGAAGGACGCGTCGAGAACCTGGGCAGCCAGAATGTGCACATGGTGTGGGCCACAGCCGAGGGCGTGAAGGAAGTGCGCTCGGTGGCGAGCAACAATTATTTCGAGTTTGAGGGCATGAGCCCCGCACCCGCGCTGGTGCTAATATACGACGCGCAAAACCGCATGCTCGCCCACTTCGTGATGGAGGACGGCGACCATATGCAACTGCGCGGCGACGCCACCGACTTGCTCGGCATAGAGGTGAAGGGCGAAGACGTGAACGAGCGTTGGTACCAGTTCATACAGCAGCACCGCAGCGAATACCAGGACGCCAGCCGCAGCAGCCTCGACGCCGCCATCGAGAAATACGTGAAAGAGAATCCCTCCGACCTCCTCTCTACCCTACTGCTCGTGGCCGACTTCAGCCAACTCAACAACCAGCAGAAAATGAAGCAATTGCTCGGCGGCATCGAAGCCGACGCCAAGCCCGAATGGCTCCTGAAAGCCTACCAGCGACTGGTGGAACGCCGCCCTAAGAGTTCGAGCAAAATAGGGTCGATGCTGCTGATGGAAGACACCGGCGACTTCGCCTCCATCAACACCACCACATCGCGCTCCACCCTACTCTACCTGTGGGTGAACAGCACCGCCCACAACGGCGAAATGGCCACGCTCAAGCAGTTGAGCGAAGAAATCGGCGACACCGACCGCCTGCAAATCTGCGACATCTACATCGACGCCGACACCGCATCATGGCGCGGCTACACACGCAACGACGGCTCCACCTGGCGCCACTTCTGGGCACCTGAAGGCCCACTCAACCCACAGTTGCGCAGCCTCAGCATCGCCTCCACCCCACTCTACGTGGTCACCGACTCGCTCGGCAACGTGAAATACAACGGCCCCGACGCCAACGCCGCCACCAACACAGCCCGCCACCTGGCAAAGTGAACCTCTTCCCCAAAAAAGCGTTTCAACTGTAGAATAAGGCATAAAAAGATTTGGCAATAAGGAAACATTGTGTACCTTTGCATTATATAAACCATCATTTATAAAAATCTCCATTAATATTATTAAATTCTACGACCGCGTAAACGAACTCAAGATCCTTCACAACAACGAGAAGCAATCACACGAAAGCGCTGTGTTTATGGTGCTTACTGGGCGACGCCGCGTGGGAAAAACTGCACTCGTCACGAAGGCGCTGGAAGGAAAAGAATATGCTTACCTCTTCGTTTCAAAAGTTTCAGAAACCGTTCTTTGCCAAAATTTCCAAAGAGAACTTGAGCAGCAAATCGGCATCAACGTGTATGGCAACGTCACGCGATTCAAAGACCTGTTTGAAATCATTATGAAAGAGGCGCAGAATCGCCATCTCAACATCGTGATCGACGAATTCCAGTCGCTATACAAAATAAACCCATCAGTTTTTAGCGACATCCAAGACGTTTGGGACCGATACAAGGACAACGCAAAAATCAACTTCATCGCCACCGGAAGCATCCAGACACTGATGAAACGCATCTTTGAAGACAAGGCAGAGCCGCTTTACGGACGCCCCACTTCAAAACTCACGCTGCGCCCATTCAAAACATCGACAATAAAAGAAATACTCCAGGAGGCCAACCACAAGTACACAGCCGAAGACTTACTGTGCCTCTACATGATCACGGGCGGCGTGCCCAAATATATCGAACTTTTCATCGATGCAAAATGCGTCACAAAGGAGAAAATGCTCAAATATGTTTGCAATCCCGATTCATATTTCCTAAGCGAAGGCAAAGACCTGCTCAATCAAGAATTCAGCATCGAAGCCAACACTTATTTCTCTATTCTGCAGGTGATTGCTAGCGGAAAAACAAAACGTAGCGAAATCGACAGCACACTGCAGAAAGACACCGGCACATTTCTTCAGAACCTGGATTGCAAATACGAATTGATACAGCGAAACACCCCGCTGCTTGCAAAGCACAACAGCAAAGTGAGCGCATACGAGATCCGAGACAATTTCCTGAAGTTCTGGTTTCGGTTCATCTGCCCATACCAATCACTGATTGAGCGCCAACTGTTCAACCTACTTTATAGCGGCATCATGAAAAACTACGAGGAGTTTTCTGGTCGCACGCTCGAACGATATTTCCAAGACATGATTATGGAAACCGAGCAATTCACCCAAGTAGGAAACTGGTGGGACAGAAAAGGACAAAACGAAATCGACCTCATTGCCATCAACGAATTCGACAAGACGGGAATTGTGGCAGAGGTAAAGCGCAATCCAAAGAAAATCAATCTTCAAAAATTGGAAGAAAAAATCAAACCCCTCTCACAAAAAGGATTTAAAGAATACAAATTGGCCATAAAGACGTTCAGCATGGACGACATGTAACCACCCTCACCCGCAACCACCACAAAGCAAAATTCACCCCCCAAAAACCCCGTTTTTGTGCTTAAACCAGCGGAAACTGCATTTTTTTGCCACTTTCCGCTGGTTTGAGCACAAAAATTGCTATATTTGCACATCAAATATTAAGAACATCACCCTATCCAAAAACCATCCATCCATGCTCATAGGTAGAGAGAAAGAAAGACAAGTGCTCCTAGACAGCGTGAACGAGGAATACTCGCAGTTTATTGCTGTATACGGCCGACGTCGCGTGGGGAAAACCTTCCTCATTCGCGAAACCTTCAACTACACGTTTCACTTCCAATTCACAGGCGCGGCCAACCTCACCGCCCGTAAACAACTGAGCCGATTCCGACGCGCACTAAAAGAACACGGGCAAACCGACACGCCCGAACTCAAGAACTGGGGCGATGCTTTCGATGAAATGAAAAGATACCTCAACCAATTGCCCGAGGGGAAAAAGGTGATCTTCTTTGACGAGTTGCCCTGGATGGATGCACCTCGGTCGAGTTTCCTTTCCGAACTGGAATCGTTCTGGAACGGATGGGCATCGGCACGCAAAGATATCGTGTTTATCGTGTGCGGAAGCAGCACCTCATGGATTGTGAACAAAATCATCAAAAACAAGGGTGGATTGCACAACCGGCTGAACCACAAAATTCTACTGCAGCCGTTCACCCTTGCACAATGCGAACTGCTGGCGCAAAGCAGAGGCCTTGCGATGAGCCGTCAGCAGATTCTTGAAGCCTACATGATTTTCGGAGGTGTGCCCTACTACTGGACGCTGCTTGAAAAAGGCGCAAGTGTGGCCCAAGAAGTGGACCGCCTGATTTTCTCGCCCGAGGGTGAGATGCACCACGAATTTGACATGCTCTACGCATCCCTCTTCAAGAAACCCGAACCCTACATCAGCGTAATTGAGCATCTAGCCAAGAAAAACAGGGGCATGACACGCAAGGAACTGATTAGCGAGGGAGGGTTCGACGACAACGGAACGCTCACCAATGTGCTGCGCGACCTGGAATGGTGCGGATTCATAAGACGATACAACATGATGGGATACAAAAGTAAATGCGATGTGTTTCAGGTGGTTGACCACTACACCATTTTCCATCTCGAGTTTGCCCAGGCTCAACGAAAGGCGGCAAACTTCTGGAAAGCAATACTTGGAACACCTAGACACAACACCTGGTGTGGGCTGGCCTTTGAGCGCGTGTGTCTATGGCACTCCGAGCAAATAAAAAAGAAATTAGGCATAAGCGGCATCCTCTCCAGCGAAAGCGCATGGCGATGCTCGGCATGCGACACCACCGGCCGACGTGGCGCACAAATCGATTTGCTCATCGACCGAAGCGACGGCATTATCGACATTTGCGAAATGAAATATTCCAACAAAGAATATGCCATCACCCACGACTACAGCAAAGAACTCATCAACAAAGCCGAAGCACTCCGCGACGTGACTTCCACAAAAAAAGCCATCCACATAGTGATGGTCACCACCGAGGGCGTGCTGCACAACCAGTACTGGGGATGCATACAAAACGAGGTGGTGCTCGACGATTTATTTGCTTGAAAAATCCGCCCCCACCACAAAAACAAAATTCACCCACAAAAACCCCATTTTTGTGCTTAAACCAGCGGAAACTGCATTTTTTTGCCACTTTCCGCTGGTTTGAGCACAAAAATGGCCGGGGTTTGCAGAGGCAGTGCCTCTGAACGAAACGCCCGCCTCTCCCCTCGCCCACTCAGCAAATTTCGGCCTAAACGCCTGCCACTTTCACCTCGCCATCGCCCATTTGCAGAGAAATCCCCGCACCAACCTGTTCGAAAATTCTCAAATAGGGCAAGTCTATAGCAAAAACGCTAGCCAGCCACCAGCCGCCGTCGGAGACGGCTTATTATGGTTAACTCCATGCAAGCGAGTGAATTGCGAAGCAATTCGCGAGCGCGGCTTGGAGATAGGAAGCCACTAAGGAATGAGCCTCGGAGAGGGTCGGTTATGGTAGCAACCCTAGTTTTCTCACTTCCACTTTCACCTCACCATCCCGGAGGCGAGGCTATCGTCTCAACTTCTTAACTTCTAAAAAAATTTGTTTCACAAAAAATATTGCGTACCTTTGTGAATCAATGCGTTTTGTATCGCCAGAGCGCTCTTCATTTGAAAAAACAACTTACGATTATGAAAACCTCAATCCTCTCTCTCCTCATTGCGCTGGCCATGATGCCTCTGAGCGCTTTTGCCATTGAATACGACAACGATATCTCCGTCGACGGCAACGTCTACGGCCTCATCTACAGCAACAACACCGCCGTGCTCACACAGTGGGGCGACGCCGGTGCCGACGACCCTGCCGGCGTGACCGTTCCGGCCGAAATCTATGTGAAGGCGCTGAACGAGAAATTCCGCGTGATTGGGGTAGGGGAGAATGCCTTCAGTAAGAAGAATGTGGTGAAAATCACGGTGCCCGACGATCTCGAGTTTCTCGAACCCTACGCCTTCTCGGGCTGCCCAAAACTCACCACCGTCAACATCCCCGAAGCAGTGACCTCGATTCCCAACGGCCTGTTCAGCAACTCACCCTGCCTGAGCACTTTCACCACCAAGCGCACTTCGTTCACTGAGGTGGGCAACAAGGCGTTCTCAGGCTGCGCCATCACCTCGTGGACCTACCCCGTGACACGCATCGGCGACTGGGCTTTCTACAACTGCACCCGCCTGGCTGAGGTGAAACTCTTCGACGGCCTCACCTACATCGGCGACTACGGCTTCAGCGGAACTGCCCTGAAAGAGGTGATTCTGCCCAAATCGGCCACCGATATCCAGAACGAAGCCTTCAGCAAAATGCCCAATCTCACCACCTTCGCCTTTGGCGAGTCGTGCCCCATCTTCAGCACCAAAGGCATGGGCTTCGTGTTCAATGGCAGCACAAAACTCGAAAACCTCTACCTGGGCGACAAGTGCACCTTGGCCCCCGGCAACGTGGGCATCCCATGCAAGGGTTTCATCAATCTGAAATCGTTCACCGTGAGCGACAACCACTCGACCTACTCCAGCGACGAAGGCGTGCTCTACAGCAAAGACGGCACGACGCTGATTCGCGTGCCATCAGGAATGCCGGTGGAGAGTTACTACTACGTGCCATCACGCGTCACCACCCTGGCCGACCACTGCTTCTACGAGCAGCAGAACGTGAAGGCCGTGTTCCTCCCCGAAAACCTCAGGGAAATAGGCACCGAAGTGTTTAAAGAATCTAAAATCCAGTCGCTTATCGCCCCAGGCGCAACACCCGCCAGCCTCGCCAACTCATGGTCGCTCGAGGGCCTCAACACCCGCTGCCACCTCTACGTGAACGAAAACTCCTACAGCCTCTACTTCAGCAAGTGGAATTCCAATGGAAAAATGTTCTACGCCATGAGCCGAATAGGCAGTAAATGCGGCTGCGACAACAATAAAGACTTCCTTGTGAACGTGAGCGATATCACCTCACTCATAAAAGCACTTATCTACAACGAATCAAATTACGACTACGGTTTCGACGACTACGACGACATCAACCAAGACGGAAAATTCAACGTAAGCGACGTCACCTATCTCATCAACTTCATCCTCAACAAGTAAGCAATCACCCAGAAAAATGTGATCGTTTACACCCACATAATCTCCTCGCTGCTTGCAAATCACAGAAAATGTAAATAACTTTGTATCACAAATGATACTTTACCTGAATTTGTGATGAACAAAATATTCGACAAATACATGATCTACGATTTCTCCAACGAGGAGATTATTGCCGAAATATGCCGGCGCATCAAGAAAATGCGACTCAGTTGCTGCTTTTCACAGCAAGAGTTCGCACAGCAGGCTGGCGTATCGGTCATCACCATCAAGCGAATAGAGACGGGGAAGGCAGCCGACATCACCCTGAGCACGCTGCTAAAAATTCTGCGCATCAGCGGAGCCCTCGACGGCGTCACCGACCTGGTCCCCGAACTCCCCGAATCACCATTCCTCATCAACGAAAAAACAGGAAAAACCATAAAAAGAGTAAGCAGCAAACGTAAAATGGCATGACCACAAAAAACATAACAGTAAAAGTGCACCTATGGGGCACATGCATCGGCACCCTCAGTTGGAGTTTCGATAAACATTGCGCTGTATTCCAATTCTCAGAGGAATATAAGCATCAGGCGTATGACATATGCCCGTCAACCCATCCCAAAAGCAGGCCTTTGACGGCCGCTTTTTACGGCAACAGAGCCGACCCATATCAAGGGCTTCCTGAATTCTTGGCCGATGCGCTCCCCGACAAATGGGGCTCTTCACTGTTCAACCAATGGATTACCGACCACAATATCCAAATCAGCGAGGCATTACCTCTGCTGAAACTCACTTACATCGGAAAACGAGCCATGGGCGCCTTGGAATTTTTCCCCGAAATGGAGCAGGGCGACATCGAAGATAGTGTAAACATGGCGTCATTAGCCGCTTTGTCGTCAAAAATCTACACCAACCGACTCGCAGCAGCCATTTCTCCTGAAGAGAGCCTCACGATGAAGAAACTCATTTACCTAGGCACATCTGCCGGCGGAATGCGACCAAAAGCCGTGATTGCCTACAATCATGAAACTGGCGAATTCCGCTCGGGGCAAACAGCCACGCCCGAAGGATTCAAGCAGTATATCATCAAATTTAAGGAATCCGACGACGCCCCAACCACCGAAATAGAAATGGTATATTATGAAATGGCGAAAAAAGCCGGAATATGCATGATGCCATCATCTTTGGTGAACATCGACGGCAAGAACCATTTCATCACCGAAAGATTCGACCGAAAAAACGGAGAGAAAATTTTCAGCCAAACTCTCGCCGCCATTATGCCTGGTGCCGACGACTACATGAAATTGTGCTGGATTGCCGACACCCTGCATCTCCCGCAAGAAGACAAAGACCAAATTTTCATAAGAATGGTTTTCAATTTTGTGGCCGGTGTAACCGACGACCATCATAAAAACATATCGTTTTTGATGGACAAAAATGGCACTTGGCGACTCTCCCCAGCCTACGACGTCACTTTCACCGCCAACACATGGGAGGACCTTTCAGCCCACATCCATTCCATGGGCGTAACGGGAAAGAGGTCGGCACTCACCACTAGCGATTTCATGAATTTCGCCGAAGATTTTGTCGCTGATCCTGAAGACAAAATAAGGAAAGTTCTAAACGCTGTAGATGAATTTTTGCCGCTGTGCAAAGCCTATGGCATAGAAACGTCTATTGCGCAAAAAATAAACCAAGTAATCTCCACACTGGTAACCAACGACCTGAATATATAAAAAAACCCACCAAGCCGCTTGCCAGAGTGGGGGAGAATTGCTACTTTTGCCTATATATAAACTGCTCAAAAAAATTTTTATTACGCTATGCTCTGTAAGACTATCGCTGCCGCTGTGCAAGGCATCAATGCCATCCAGGTGACTATCGAAACCACGCTCGACTGGGGCAACCAGGTGGTGATCGTGGGGCTGCCCGACGCGGCCGTGAAGGAGAGCGCCGAGCGTGTGCGTTGCGCCATCAACGAGGCCGGGTTTCAGTACCCCAACAAGACGGTGGTGGTGAACATGTCGCCCGCCGACATCAAGAAGGAGGGCGCGGCCTACGACCTCCCCATCGCCATCGGTACGCTCGCTAGCGATGAAGCAGTGAAACCCGACTTGCTGAGCCGATACATGATTATGGGCGAACTGGGGCTCGACGGGACCGTGCGCAGCATCAAAGGAGCGCTACCTATGGCCATCCTGGCACGCGAACTGAAACTCGAGGGTTTCATCCTGCCACGGGCCAACGCCTCGGAAGCCGCCATCGTCAACAATCTGAAGGTGTACGGCGTGGACCACATCTCGCAAGTGGCACGCTTCCTCAACGGCGAGGAAACACTCGAAGCCACCGAAGTCGACACCCGCGCCGAATTTGCACAGGCACAAGGCAGTTTCCCCTACGATTTCAGCGAAGTGAAAGGGCAGGACAATGTGAAGCGCGCCTTCGAAGTGGCTTGCGCCGGCGGACACAATATCCTCCTCATCGGCAGCCCCGGTAGCGGAAAATCGATGATGGCAAAGCGCCTGCCGTCCATTCTTCCTCCTCTCAGCCTCTCAGAGGCGCTAGAAACGACGAAAATCCATTCGGTGGCGGGTAGCCTCAAGAGTGGCACAACGCTGCTCACAACGCGCCCCTATCGCTCGCCGCACCACACCATCAGCCCCGTGGCGCTCGTGGGCGGCGGCACCTACCCCTGTCCGGGCGAAATAAGCCTCGCCCACAACGGCGTGCTCTTCCTCGACGAGTTGCCCGAATTCAACCGCACCGTGCTCGAGGTGATGCGCCAGCCGCTGGAAGACCGCCAAATCACCATCAGCCGCGCTAAATACACCACCAATTACCCCGCATCGTTCATGCTCGTGGCCAGTATGAATCCCTGTCCATGCGGCTACTACGGCCACCCCAGCAAGCAGTGCATCTGCACCGCCTTCCAGCGCCAGCATTATCTGGGCAAAATCTCAGGCCCGCTGCTCGACCGCATCGACCTCCAGATAGAAGTGCAGCCCGTGAATTTCGACGAACTGGCCAACAAGACGCCCGGCGAATCGTCGGAAGCCATACGCCGACGCGTGGTGCAGGCGCGCGCCATACAGAGCCTCCGCTTCAAAGACGCCCCCGGCATACACTGCAACGCCCAGATGACCACCAGCATGGTGCACCAGTATGCCGAGCCCGACGACGACGGCCTCAACCTGCTGCGCGACGCCATCGAGCGCATGAACATGAGCGCACGCGCCTACGACCGCATCCTGAAAGTGGCACGCACCATCGCCGACCTCGACGGCAGCGTATCCGTACGCTCCACCCACATCATGGAAGCCATAGGCTACCGCACCCTCGACCGAAGCGGCTACTTCGGATAACCCATCCCGCACACCCGCCGTCGGCACCCATCACCACCTGACGAAGATTTTTCAAGGCAAAAGCAACATTTCCCCGAAAAAGATTTGGCGGGTTGGAAAAAAGTGTGCACCTTTGCATTATGGAATCATAATTATTATAAATCCATAATTTATATAATCACCTATGGCTCAATTTAATCCATTCCTCATAGAAGGCTACCGGTCGGCAGAATATTTTTGCGATAGGGTAGACGACACCCAATTGCTACACGAGCACATCAGCAACCAGCGAAATGTGGCATTGATATCTCCGCGACGCTTGGGAAAGTCGGGGCTGATTCATAATTTCTTCTTCCAAGACGAGGTGAGAAAGCACTACCACACCTTCTACATCGACATCTACGACACTAAAAACCTCACAGAATTCACCTACGCCTTTGGGAAATGCGTGTTTGAAATGCTCAAATCCACAGGCCGGCAAGCATGGGAAACTTTTGTCAACGTGTTGAAATCACTGAAATTGGGCGTTACATTTGACATCAACGGCATGCCAGAGTGGGGCATATCGGTGGGCGACATCCATTCGCCCGACGTGCTGCTCGACGAGATTTTCAGTTACCTTGAGCACGCCGAGAAACCCTGCATTGTGGCTTTCGATGAATTTCAGGTGATTGCTGGCTACCCCGAGAAGACGGTTGAAGCCACCTTGCGAAAACGCATACAAAACTGCAAAAATGTGCATTTCATCTACGCCGGCTCAAAACGCCACATGATGGCCGAGATGTTTGCCTCACACGCTCGCCCGTTCTACAACAGTTCGGCACTGATGGGCCTTGGCGCTATCGACGAAGCGAAATATCTTGAATTCGCCAACCGTCACCTGTCGAAAAACCAGCAGCGCATATCAGCCGACGCCTTCCATTTCCTTTACCAATGGACCGAAGGTGTCACTTGGCATATTCAAGTGATACTTAACGGATTATACGCAAGAAAAGACACCGAGAGAGACTTCACGCAAAGCGATGTGCTGCAGGAAATAAGCAACATCTTGCAGCGCAACACATTTGCTTACAAAGCATTGCTTTTCCAACTTCCTCCCAAGCAAAAGCAGGTGCTCTATGCCATCGCAAAAGAAGGGAAGGCCAACAAAATCACATCGCAAGCATTCCTAAGAAAGCACGCCCTCACCGCAAGCACCGTGCAGGGCGCAGTGAAAGTGCTTCTCGAACGCGACTTCATCACCCTCGACGAAGGTATTTACCAAGTGAACGACCGCTTCTTCGAACTCTTCCTCAACGACGGCGTCATAACGCCATAAGCAGCCCACACCACACCAGCAGGCAATCGTCAGCGAGCCCGCCCGAGTGCATTGAGCAGGAAAAATCACGAGGGGCACACCCCCAGGCATTTATTTCCAAACGGCAGTTTGCAACAAAAGAATTATTTTTCGTAATTTTGTAGAACACAATAAGAAACCTTTATTTTGCAAGCAATATGTCACGCGAAGATAACAACATCGTTGGTTACACCGTTTCGCTCATCAGCGAATTCGCTACAAGGTTTGGCATCATGCATCGCCAAGCCTACAACTACTTAAAGCGATTCAAAGGACTTGAATACTATTACACCCACTACGAAGTGCTTCACACGCAACCATTTGAAAGCGCTGTCGACACACTCTCGCAGGTATGCAAAAACAATGGAGGACAATTGATATGATACTGTATCACGGATCAAATATGCGAGTCACAGTCCCCGACTTAAAACGCTCTAAGCCCTATAAAGACTTCGGGCAAGGCTTCTATCTGTCGGATAATTACGACCAGGCAAAAAAACTAGCCGACGTAAAGGTGACACAAATGCAGGACGGGATTAGCACCGTCAATGAGTTTGAATTCGACGAGTCGTTGCTGCAATCCGAAGAGTTGGCGGTGAAAATCTTCAACGACTATAGCGAAGAATGGGCCGAATTTGTGCTGATGAACAGAAACAATAATATCAGCCAGCCTTCACACGAATACGACATCGTGTACGGTCCCATTGCCGACGACGGGGTCAACTATCAGTTACGTCGTTATCTGGGAGGCGTGATTTCTCTATCTCGACTTGTGGAAGAATTAAAATACTCAAAAGGCATTACATTCCAGTATTTCTTTGGCACCGAACGTGCCCTTCAAAAACTAAAGGCGTTATGACAAGACTCTCTCAAGAACAAATCCAACTGATGAAAGATGAACTGACGGTTGAATTAGTGGGATGGCTTATTGACAACTACAGTTATTCGCCCTCTGAAGCAATGGACGTCCTCTACACTTCTACAACGTTCGATAGACTACAAAACACTGATACAGGCTTCTATTACCAAAGCCTTGGCTACGTAGCCTCATTCTTGAAAAACGAAGTTGAAAAAGCAGTGTTCTGCTAATTCCTAGCCCACACCAGCAGGCGAGCGTCAGCGAGCCAGCCCGAGCGACTTCTGAGCCCTCGGAGCGCTCTGATTGCCCACCACGGTGTTTTCATCTTTCTTCGCACCTCTTGCCTTCTCGGTGGGAGCGCTTCACCTCACTTCTTCACTGGCTCGAGGTGGAGCATGATGTGGGTGCCGGCGCCGAATTCAGCTCGCAGTGCCTGCTCGATGGCGGTGGCGTGGTGGTGCGACTCTTCGAGGGTGATGTGTCCGGGGAGGCGCAGGTGCATCTCTATGGCGATGATGCTGCCTATGCGGCGGGTGCGCAGGTGGTGGATATCGGTCACCAGCGGGTCGGCATACACGATAGATTCTATCTTATCTTCCGTTTCCTTAGGCAGACTCTCTTCTAGCAGTTCGCCCGATGCCTGGCGCAGCAGTTGCAGTGCGGCGATGAAAATCATCACGCTCACCACTACCGATGCGATAGGGTCGAGCACCGCCCAGTCGGCTCCCAGCGCCACAGCGCCGCCAATGCCCACGGCTGTGCCTATCGATGAGAAGGCGTCGCTGCGATGGTGCCACGCGTTGGCCTCCAGGGCTGGGGAATCCACCGCTTTCGCCACCTTTTTGGTGATGCGAAACACCCATTCCTTGAGCGCGATGCTCAGCAATGCCGCCACCAGGGCGATCACGCCGGGAGACTCCAGCGGCTCGCCTTGGGCAAACTGGATGATTTTCTCCACGCCGTTCCAGCCCAGCATCACCGCCACCACGCCCAGGGCGATGCCTATGATTGAGGTGGCAATGGTTTCATATTTGCCGTGGCCGTAATCGTGGTCGGCATCGGCGGGCTTACTGCTGAGTTTCACGAAGGCAATCACCACCACATCGGTGATAAAGTCGCTGAGCGAATGCACGGCGTCGGCAATCATGGCGGCAGAATTGCCCAGAATGCCGGCCACAAACTTCCCCACCAGCAGCACCATGTTCACGATGCTGCCCGTGAGCGTTACGCGGTAGATTTTCTTTTCTCTCGATTCCATTGGTTAGGGTAAAAATTGAATGCACACAGGCTTCGCCACAGCGATAGGGTGGTGGGCGTTTTTGAGTGTGCCGTCGGTGGCGTTGATGCGAAATATCTCAATGCTGTCGCTGTCGCGGCAGGCGCACAGCAGCAGCGTGCCGTCGGGCGTGATGTTGAAGTGGCGAGGATGCAGGCCTGTGGGCGTGTAGGCCACTTGGGTGAGGCGGCCATCGTCGCCTATGTGATACACGGCAATGCCGTCGCGCTGGCGGCGCACGCTGGCGTAGAGCCATTTCCCATTGGGGTGCACCATGATGTGGGCCGAGGCATGAGCGGGTTCAGGAGCGGCCTTGAGGGCCTGCAGGAAGGTGAAGTTTCCGTTTTCGTAGGCGAATGCCAGCACTTCGTCGCTCAATTCGGTGATGAGGTAGGCATAGCGGCCGCAGTGGCTGAAGCACAGGTGTCGCGGCCCGGTTTCGGGAGGCACCGATGTTTTGCCGTAGCGCAGCAGGCGAGCGGTGCCGTCTTCATTATGCACGATTTTGAGCATGTGGATGCAGTCGCCGCCCAGGTCTACAGCGGCGAGATACTCCCCGTCGGGCGTGAGGGCGCAAAAGTGGATGTGGCTGCTCTGCTGGCGGGGCGACGGGCCGCACTCGTGGAAATCGACCGTCTGGGCCACCTGTCCCAAATAATTACACACGGGGTCCACGTCGTGCAGTTGCACCGTGCCGCTGGTGTAGTTGGCCGTGCAGAGCGTTTGCTTGCTGAGCCACATGATGTGGCAAGGGTCGCCGCCAGTGAACACGCTTTCCAGCGTTCCGCTATACATTCCACCCAGCGCGAGGTGGTGCACCATCGACCATTCACCATTTTCGCCCACGGCATAATAGTGCTCTCCCGTAGGGTCGGTGGTGAAGAAACTGGGATTTTCCATCATGTATTTACCGGTGCACTCAGCCTCGAGCGTGCTGGCATCGAGCACAAAAGAGAGCACACCATCACCGCCGAGCGTCGTATAGGTGCCCACGGAAAAGCGTATGAGATGAGAGTTCATAGTAGGGGAGGGTAGGGGGGGGGAATTAGACATCGCTGAAGAAAC
>JAUNCU010000272.1 GCA_030526455.1 Bacteroidales bacterium
ACTCATAAATCTACCCTTAATCGTGTATTGGATGATAGTTGCGGATTTTAGGATAAATAGTTTTGTAAATTTAAAGTAGTCTAAATTCGACCACAAAGTTACAACTAAAACTTTGGCTGAAAAAAGGTTTTTGTTGAAATTTTGTCCACTTGTTGCATTTTATTTGTAATTTTACATATCAATACTCTAAATCTTGCAGTTATGTGTGCAAAAACTACAATATCCTTGCTGCTGTCGTTGATGGCATTGCTGGCCCATGGCGCCAGTTTTTCTCGTGTGAGTAATGGCCTTAAGGCTGAGGTGTGGAAAGCCGATCGCAGCACCGAGCGTGTGCTCAGTGGCAATGGCGTTTTCGGGCCTGTGATGTATGTGTTTTTGTCCGAGCGCGTGGATAGCGCCGCCGCGGCAGTGTGGGCCGAAACGCTTGGGCTTGAGACGATTGCCAGCGAATTTGCGGGCCAGTACTGCTTTGTGAACCCGATAGGGGAGCGCTATGGCGATGCCGATGTGGCCGAATTCCGCGAGGTGCTGAAGGCATTCGGCCCCGCCACCAATGCCAAGGTGATAGCGATAGGCGAGGGCGCCACTTTCGTCAACCAGCGCCTGGCTGCCGATCCCATCATCGGCGCCGTGGCCAGTGTGGTGTCGATCGACGGTGCTCCAGGCTCACGCGTGGCGGCTCCGGTGCCCGCCTTTGTGGTGGGTAAGAAAGCCAAAGCCGTTGCCAAACCTTACATCCTCGCCAACGATGCCCGCCTGGCTGATGGCGGAGAAGGCCTAAGTCACCGCTTTTGCCCCGATGAACCATTGCGCCAGGTGTTTTTCGGCGCCCGTGGCAATGCTTCTTACGGCGAGGTGATTACCCAGGCGTGGGACAGACTGATGAGCCGCAACTATCGCTACAACAACATGCACCACACGCAGTACACCGTGCCCGGAGCCGATGTGGAGAAATACGGCAATAGCGAACTCATCCCCTACATGATACCCGCTCACTACGGCGTGGAGCGCCACATGGTGGAGCATGAGGTGACGGTGTTTGGCAAGGCTGCCGGCAAGTATCTGTGGTATGAATACATTCCTGAGTTTTTCGCCTCTGCGCCCAAGGCGTCGGTTCCGCTGATGGTGCTCCTGCATGGCAACACCAACGACCCCCGAACGCAAGCAGAGACTAGCGGATTTGTCGAAATTGCGCAAAAAGAACAATTCTTCGTGGCCGAACTCGAATGGCAAGGAACCACCAAAGGCTACATGGCCATGGGGCTCGACGGCATTGAGCACACCATACGCCTGCTGCTGAAAAAATATCCACAACTCGACCCCTCGCGCATCTATGCCGAAGGGCTCTCGGCTGGCTCAATGACCGCTAGCGCGCTGGGCGTGCAGAAGTCGCACCTCTTTGCCGCCGTGGGTGGCCATTCGGGCGGCATCTATCCCGGCTTGGTGGCTTACTACGACGGCGAATCGCTCATGGCTGAGGCCACGCAGAAACGTGGCGCGGTGGAGATGCCCTATTGCTCGGTGTGCGGCACTGCCGACAAGGTAGTGAAATATCCCCAGCCCGACGATTGGGAAGAAACCAGTTTCTTTCACGCCTGGAAAGTGTATCAAACAATGAATGATTTGCCAGTTGCCGACAAACTCGACTTCGCCGTGGATGCATTCTTCGGCATGAACTTGAGCGACCGCGAGCGCTTGAGCACGCCGCAAGGCATAGGCATGGAAACGGGCGTGATCTACAAAGGCGAAGTGCCCATCATCAAACTCGTGGCAGTCGACGGCTACGGCCACTGGAACTTCAAACCCACCGCCCAAGTGATGTGGAACTACTTCAGCCAATTCTCCCGCGACCCCGCGACCAAAACCCTCCACTATAATAGCAAACCCTCCAAATAACCCCACACTGCTCGACAAGCCATCCTTTTACCCTGCTGAATAAAAACTTCGATAAAGATGGCTTCAAAACGGGAAAAATAATGTAACTTTGTGATTATTGACAGGTAAACTAAGATATCCCCATCGTAGTTGACCAATAAACAACTAAGTGAACGCTTGGTGCTTATGGGAGAAATAAGAAGATATCCGATTGGTATACAGACCTTCTCAAATGTGATAGAGGGCAATTATATTTATGTCGACAAAACAAAGTATATTGCCCTGTTTTCGTCACTTTTTTGCATTAAAAAATTAAACTACACATTGTCAGGTATT
>JAUNCU010000063.1 GCA_030526455.1 Bacteroidales bacterium
GTGAATTTCCACACTTTTAAGGCGGAACTTTTGTAAAATCTCACACTTTTCAGGCGGAACTTTTTGTTTTACTCGGCATAATTTCATAATTTTGCCCACATAATCAATGGTGATATTATGGAAAGAATTCAAATCAACCAACTGATAGCGTGGAAGAACCGTGAAAATCGGAAGCCTCTGATATTACGCGGTGCACGCCAAGTGGGAAAAACTTGGCTGATGAAGGAGTTTGGCAAACGCTATTACGACGACTTCATTTACCTCAATTTCGAAGACGATGAGCCTATGAAATCGCTTTTCGCCACCGACTTTGACATGGATCGCATTTGCCAAACAATAGAAATCTACACCAACAAGCGACTCGCTCCATCCACCCTGCTGCTGCTCGACGAGATTCAAGAAGCCGAGCGCGGTGTCACTGCCCTGAAGTATTTTTGCGAAAAGCGACGCCACCTGCATGTGATTGCGGCTGGGTCGCTGCTCGGTATTGCCAACAATAGAAACGATTCTTTCCCTGTGGGCAAAGTGGATTTTGTGGACGTGGGGCCGCTGTCGTTCTTCGAGTTTCTCATGGCCGAGGGCCAGACGGCACTGGTGGAAAGCATCGAGCAGCGCCAATGGGAACTGCTCGCGCCACTTTCGGCTCGCCTGCGCGACTACCTGCTGAAATACTACTACGTGGGCGGCATGCCCGAACCGCTGCAAACCTATCTCGACACGCGCGACTTTGCCGAAGTGCGACGCGTGCAAAATGCCATTCTCGACACCTACGACAACGACTTCTCTAAGCACGCCCCCAGCGCCGAGGTGCCTCGCATACGCATGGTGTGGAACTCCATACGCGGACAACTGGCACGCGAAAACAAGAAATTCATCTTCGGCACGCTCAAGCAAGGCGCACGATCACGCGAATTTGAACTCGCCATAGAATGGCTGCGTGATGCGGGGCTTGTGCACAAGGTGAATCGCACCAAAAAAGGACTGATGCCGCTATCGGCCTACGAAGATTTCGCGGCATTCAAACTCTTTATGCTCGACGTTGGCCTCATGGTGGCCATGAGCAAATTGTCGCCACAAATTCTGATAGAAGGCAACGCCCTGTTTCTGGATGCCAAGGGTGCTTTCGCCGAGCAATATGTGCTGCAGCAACTGAAGGCTTGCCCACAGGAAATGGACATCTATTATTGGTCGGCCGAGAATTCCTCGGGCGAAATTGATTTCCTCCTCCAGACGGGCGACAAAATCATTCCCGTGGAAGTGAAAGCCGAGGAAAACCTGCGGGCAAAGAGTCTGCGCGCCTTCGTCGATGCCAACCAGAATCTTCACGGCGTGAGACTGTCGATGTCGCCTTATCGCGAGCAGGAATGGATGACTAATTTCCCGCTTTACGCAGTGAATTGTATTCTTTAATGACAACACTTAAAAACTATAACTACTCAATGACGATGAAAAAGATGTTTTTTGCCTTGATGGCTTGTGTGGGCTTTGTGGCCGCTGCGGCGGTGCATGTGAGCCCTGCTAATGAGAATATTCAATACAGCGGCCGCGTGAATTTCAGCAACCCTGAGCGACCCTATTTTGTGTATCCTGGCGTGCAGATTGCCGTGAATTTTGAAGGCACGGGGCTGGCGATGGAGGCGAAGCCGGGCAGCGGCTACTTTGTGGTGGCGGTCGACAACCTGCCCGTGCGCAAAATCTATTTCTCGCCTTCCGACTCGGTGATTACCCTCGCCAGTGGACTGCCCACCGAGGAGGCTCACACCGCCCGCGTGTATCTCTGCTACGAGGGCTATGCCAAGAAACCCGAATTCCGCGGCTTCCTGCTCGAGGGCGACACCCGCCTCGTGGCGCCACCCAAGCGCCCTAAGCACCGCATCGAGTTCATAGGCAACAGCATCACCTGCGGCTACGGCAACGAGAGCCTCAACAAGCGCTGCCCATTTGCCGACTCCACCGAAAACCACTATCTCACCTATGCTTCGCTGCTGTGCCGCATGCTCGATGCCGAAGAGCACTGCACGGCGCGCTCGGGCATAGGCGTGTATCGCAACTACAACGGTAAGCGCGAGGGCGACGCCGACACCATGAGCGACTGGTATGACTACACCTGCCTCTACGATTCCACCCAGCGATGGGACCACAGCCGCTTCCGCCCCGAGGTGATATGCGTGAACCTGGGCACCAACGACCTGAGCACCAAAAACCACGACATCGCCCTCTACAAGAAGGCCTACCGCAAGTTTATCCTCCATCTGCACGAGGTGCAGCCACAGGCTAAGATTGTGATGCTCACGGGCTCGATGCTCTTCGGCGCATTCCTGAAGGAGCAAATCAAGGCGCTCGACGAACTGCAGGACGAATTCAGCGCGCAAGGCATCGCCACCTACCGCTTCGACATGAGCACGCAAGACGGCACCTTCGGCTACGGCGGCAGTTGGCACCCATCGGCACGCCAGCACGAAATCATGGCGGGCCAACTCCTCCCGCTGCTGAGCCGACTCCTCAACGAATAAGCAAAACAAATTTCCCCGAAAACATGGACTCCGACAAACTACAGAAATACACCACGCCCATCGATCACCCCTTTCGCTGCACCACCGCGCTGCAACTGCGCTACAACGACTACGACATGCAGGGACGCGTGAACAATGGCACCTACTACAACTACTTCGACCTCGCCAAGATGGACTACTTCCGCAAGGTGCGTGACCGAAAATTCAACTGGGAGGAACTGAGCGTGGTGATGGCGAGCGCGAAGACCGACTTCTTCGTGCCCATCAACTACTACGAAAACATCGTGGTGCTCACGCAGTGCACCCACATAGGCAACAAGAGCCTCACCCTTGCCCACCGCATCATCAACAGCGACACGCAGGAGGTGAAATGCCAGTGCAGCCAAGTGCTCGTGTACATCAACCGCAAGACAGGCCTCACCGAGCCCCTCCCCACACTCTGGCGCCAAGCCATCACCACCTACGAAGCAGGAGAGTAAGGTAAGGCGAGGCACAAAGGCGAGCGTCAGCGAGCCCACCCGAGAACTCCGAGTGCTCCGAGCCCTCCCAATCCCCAAAAGAAAAATTAAACAAAAAATTACATTTGGCGTTGCGCACTTCACCCCATGAGTGTGCAACGCCTTGCACATTTTACGGCACATTGTGGCAGAAAATGCATTTTTTTTAAATATTTGGCGTTGCGATTTGGTTTTTTCTTTATATTTGCAACGACACGCTTCGGCGTAGGGAATATTTAGACTATTTTTAACAATTCATTTTTTTACCATCGTTATGAGCGACAGAGAAAACATACAGCAAGTGGCCAGCCGACTCGTGGGGCTGCGCGATGCGCTCGAACTCGCACCCGAACAGGTGGCAGAGGCTTGCGGCATCGACGTGGACACCTACCTGGGCTACGAAAGCGGCAACCAAGATATCCCCATCAGTTTCATCCAGAACCTGGCACAGATCTATGGCGTGCAGGTGCCTGAGTTGCTCTTCGGCACATCGCCCCGCATGAGCGCCTATTACGTGACCCGTGCCGGCAAGGGCGCACGAGTGGAGCGTTCGAAGGCCTACAGTTACGAGAGCCTCGCCGAAGGCTTCGCCGACCGCATCATTCACCCATTCATGGTGACGCTAGAGCCCGCTAACAACGCCACCGCCAAGCCCAACTCCCACCCAGGCCAGGAATACAACTACGTGATTTCGGGCCGTGAGGAATTGCACATTGGCGCCAAGACCATCGTGCTCAATCCTGGCGACAGCATCATCTTCAACGCCAGCCTTCCTCACTACATGCAGGCACTCGACGAGCAGCCCCTGCAGTTCATCTCTATCATCGCCAGCAAGTGATAAGCCTGCTGGGCGCCAACACCAAAATTTAGACTAACGACGTATTTTTTTTGATTTGTAATTATGTTAGAACGCTTTTTAGATAAGGTGGAATTTGAGTCGTACGACGATTTCATGGCCAATTTCCACATCAAGGAACTCCCCGACTTCAACTTCGCCTACGACGTGGTCGACGAGTGGGCACGCATTGAGCCCGAGCGCAAGGCGCTGCTCTGGACCAACGAGGCGGGCGAAGTGCGTCAGTTCACATTTGCCGACATCAAGCGCGAGAGCGACAAGACGGCAGCCTATTTTCAGCAGTTGGGCATAGGCCGTGGCGACATGGTGATGCTCATCATGAAGCGCCGCTACCAGTTCTGGTTTGCCATCACCGCCCTTCACAAACTGGGTGCCGTGGTGATTCCCGCCACCCACCTGCTCACCGACGAAGACATCATCTACCGCTGCGAGTCGGCCTCGATTCGCGCCATCGTGGCTGCGGGCGATGCCGAGGTGCTGGAGCACATCCAGAAGGCGGCCCCACGCTGCCCATCGGTGAAAAACTACATCTCCATAGGCCCCGACGTGCCCGAAGGCTGGAGCGACTTCAACGCCGGCATAGAGAGCGCGCCCGCCTTTGTGCGCCCCGAGGTGGTGAACACCCCCGACGACATCTCGCTCATGTATTTCACCAGCGGCACCAGCGGCGAGCCCAAGATGGTGGCTCACGACTTCCGCTATCCGCTGGGCCACATCATCACCGCAAAATACTGGCACAACGTGCACGAAAACAGCCTCCACTTCACCCTCGCCGACACCGGCTGGGGCAAGGCCGTGTGGGGCAAATACTACGGCCAGTGGATTGTGGGCGCCAACGTATTCGTTTACGACTTTGAGAAATTCCAGCCAGTGGACGTGCTGAAGATGATAGAGAAATTCCACATCACCTCATTCTGCGCACCTCCCACGGTGTATCGCTTCCTCATTCGCGAAGATGTGGAGAAATACGACATCTCGTCGCTGGAATATTGCACCAACGCCGGCGAGGCACTCAACCCCAACGTGTTTGACCGCTGGTATCAACTCACCGGCATCAAACTCCACGAGGCATTTGGCCAAACCGAAACCACTGCCACCGTGGGCACCTATCCCTGGGTGGAACCACGCCCCGGATCGATGGGCAAGGCCAACCCCGGCTACGACATCGACCTCATCACCGCCGACGGACTCCCCGCCGAAGAAGGACAGCAGGGCGAAATCATCGTGCGCACCCATGGCCGCCGCCCCGAAGGCCTCTTCCTGGGCTATTACCGCGACCCCGAACTCACCGAGCAGAACTACCACGACGGCATCTACCACACCGGCGACATCGCATGGCGCGACGAAGACGGCTACTACTGGTTTGTGGGCCGCAAGGACGACGTGATCAAGTCGTCGGGCTACCGCATTGGCCCCTTCGAGGTGGAAAACGCCCTCATGAAGCACGACGCCGTGGTGGAATGCGCCGTCACCGGCGTGCCCGACGAAGTGCGCGGCATGGCCGTGAAGGCCACCATCGTGCTCAGCAAGGAGTATGAAGCCACCCCAGGCATCGAATTCGACGTGGAATACAAGGGCAAAGAAGTGCCAGCCCTGGTGAAAGACATCCAGGACTTCGTGAAGCGCACCACAGCCCCCTACAAATACCCCCGCGTAATCCAAATCGTAAAAGAACTCCCCAAAACCATCAGCGGCAAAATCCGCCGAGTAGAAATCCGCCAAAAGGACAATCAGTAGAGGCGAGAAAAAATAGGGTTTTGAAATAACAATTGCCTAGATTTCTAGATCACTAGATCTCTAGGCAATTCTTTTTTTTATCTCTGCGCCTTTTCTTTAGCCGAGGATTTGGTTGATGAGGGCTTGTTCTTCTTGGGTAAAGGGGGCGCTGGTGAGGGCTTTGAGGGAGTCGGCCATTTGGGCTACTGTGCGTGGGCCTATGATTACCGAGGTCACCTCGGGGCGGCGGAGCACCCAGGCGGTGGCCATCTGTGCCAGACTTTCGCCACGCTGGGATGCCAAGTCGTTGAGGCGGCGGAGTTTTTCCACCAACTCGGGCGTGATGAGGCTCTTGAGCAAGTCGCTGGCGCTGCCGGCACGCGAGTCGGCTGGGATGCCGTTGAGGTATTTACCGGTGAGCAAGCCTTGGTTGACGGGCGAGAATGCCGTGAAGCCCATCTTCTTCTCCTGCATAAGATCGAAGTGGCCTTCTTCGGGCAGGCGGGTGAGCATATTGTATTTGCCCTGATAGATGAGCGGCTTCACATCGCGCGCTTCCAGATACTCAATGGCGGGGCGGAGCACCTCCACGGGATAATTCGACAAGCCCACGTAGAGCGCCTTTCCGCTGCGCACGATGTCCACCAGCGCCTGCATGGTTTCCTCGATGGGCGTGATGCCGTCGTAGCGATGGGAGTAGAAGATATCCACATAGTCGAGGCTCATGCGGCGCAGCGACTCGTCGAGGCTCGTGATGAGCATTTTGCGCGAACTGCCGTTGCCGTAAGGGCCTTCCCACATCTCGTAGCCCGCCTTGGTGGTGATGATCATCTCGTGGCGATGGGCCTGGAAATTCTGGGCATACATGCGTCCGAAAGTTTCCTCGGCGCTGCCGTAAGGTGGGCCGTAGTTGTTGGCAAGGTCGAAGCAGGTGATGCCGTGGTCGAAGGCGTAGGTCATCTTCGCCAGGCTCTCCTCATTCACGTTCACGCCGCCAAAGTTCCACCAGAAGCCCAGCGACATCTCAGGCAGCACGATGCCCGAGGCACCGCAGCGGCGATATTTCATCATCCCCTCGGCATAGCGAGAGGGATTGGCCACATAAATCTTTTGATAATTCATAGTCGTATCTATTTTTTAATCGGTTAATTTCTTGTTTACACTCCTGGTGATGAAGCGGCTCACGGGCTTCACAAAGCAATAGTGAAGCACGATAGCGCCCACGATAAGCATGCCGAACTCCATGCACAGATACAGCGGGCTGCGGAACTCGAGATGAAGCACATTCTTCACGCTCTTCATCACGGCGAACACGAGTTGCTGAATCAGGTAGATTTCAAAACTGATGCCGCCTAGCCACACCAGCCAGCGCTGCGAGAGCAGGCGAAACACGGGGCCTCTCACGCCGTAGATTTCACCAAGCGTGGCCAGCAGCAGCACAGCCGAAATGATGACCCAGCCCACCGGCACGGCATAATTGATGCCCAGCCACACGTAGGCCGCAGCACACGCCACCACCACCACGGCTTCCATCGCGGGTGCATAAGCGCTCACAAAGCGGCGCACCTCTGGCTTTTCCGAAACATCGGTCACCAACTGGTAGAGCAGCACGCCCAGCAGGAAATCCACCACGCGGGCGGGCGGGAATATCTGGCGGAAATAATTGTCTTCCATCCACACGTTCAAACAAGCCATCAAGGCCAGCAGCGCCAGCATCAGCCCCCACTTGAGCGCACGGCCCAACTTCCTCGAGCCGCACGAGAGCAGCGGAAACACCACATAGGAAAAGGCCAGGGTGGAAATGAACCACGACATGCCATTGCCATAGAACACGATGCTGTTGTCGGGGATCCAGCACTGCAGCAAGAAGATGCTGGGAATGATGTGGGCAGTGACCTTAAAGGCGGGAAACGCCATCCATGCCAGCAGGCACAGCCAGTGCAGCGGGTAGATTTTGCTAAAGGTGCCCACTTCCAGCCTCAACCACTGCTTGAGATTGATTTTCGAGCAGGCGTGATGCATCTCCATGAAGAAGCCGCTCATCACGAAGAATGCCACCAGCGTCATTTTGCCCGATGTGTAATTGGAAAACTCCATGTGGCACAGCACGATGTTCAACGCCAAAATAAACCGCAGTCCATCGATGGGCACTATGGATAATTTCTTTTTCTGTATCTCCATTATTTTGTAAGAAAAATATCTGTGTTTTGACTATATCATCCACCGCTTCACTTGCGATGCGGGGCGCAATCGTCAAGCCTCTCTCTCCACTTACAGTTTCAACTGCTGGAAGAAATGCCACATCACGATGGCGGCGGTGTTGGCGATGTTGAGACTGTGCTTGGTGCCACACTGCGGAATCTCGATGCAGCAGTCGCTCGCGTCCACAGCCGCCTGGCTCACGCCCTTCACCTCATTGCCGAAGATGATGGCATACTTCTCGCCCGGCTTCGCCTCGAATTGCTGCAGCGAGATGCTGCCGTGCACCTGCTCAATGGTGCAAATCGTGTAGCCCTGGCTGCGCAGAAAGGCCACGGCGTCGAGCACCGAGTTGTAGTGCGCCCAGTCCACACTGTCTTCCGCCCCGAGGGCAGTCTTGTGGATTTCGGCCGAGGGCGGCGTGGCGGTAATGCCACAGAGGGCGATGTGTGAAATCACAAAGGCGTCGGCCGTGCGAAACACGCTACCGATATTCATCTCGCTGCGCACATCGTCGAGCACCACAGCCACGGGTATTTTCTCTACGCTCTTAAATTCCTCGGCGGTGATGCGCCCCAGGTCGAGCATCGTTTTCTTCTTCATATCTTATATCTGTAATTTTATAGTTTTCAATTTATTATTCCTTGCACAGCCGGCTCACCAAAAATCGGCCCACGGGCTTCACAAAGCAGTAGTGGGTGGCAAAAGCCACTGCAAAGAGCGCCACGAATTTGAGGCACAAGCACAGCGGGCTGCCACTGGGCAAAGGTAGCACGCGGTTCATCATGAGAAACACGATCATGTGGATCATATAGATTTCGAAACTCACTTGCCCCAGCCTCACAAGCCAGCGCAGCGAAAGCAGGCGAAACACAAGGCCTTTCACACCGTGGTATTGCTCCAGCGTGGCCAGCAGCAGCATGGCGGAGATAATGATCCAGGCTACCATCACTGCGCAGTGGTGGTCGAGCCACACGCAGGCGGCCACACTCACCACCACAATAATCACCTCAAGCACCGGCGCTGCCGAGCACACCAGGCGGCGCACCACAGACGAATCCTTCAACTGCGGCACGAGTTGACAGAGCAGCACGCCCAGCAGGAAGTCGACCACGCGGGCGGGCGGGAATATGTGGCGGTAGTAATGCTCCTCAACTGCCACATTCAAGTAGGCCATCAGGCCCACCAAGGCAAGCATCACGGCCCACCGGAGGCGGAAGCCCACCTTCCTTGAGCCCCACGAGAGCAGCGGGAACAGCACATAGGAAAAGGCCAGCGTGGAAACGAACCACGACACCACATTGGCATAGAAATATATCGTAGGGTCGGGGATCCAACTCTGCACCAACAGCATGCTCGGCACGATGGCCCACGTCACTTCGAGCGAAGAAAACGCCACCCACACCAGCAGGCACAGCCATTGCAGCGGATAGATTTTGCTCACCACGCCCATTTCAATGCGCCCCCATTGCCTGAGGCTCAACTGCGAGCAGCCGTGATGCATCTCCATAAAGAAACCGCTCATCACGAAGAACGCCGCCATCATCATTTTCATGACGGTGGCGTCGGTCATGCCCATATGGTACAGCACCACCCCCAGCGCCAAGATAAAGCGCAGGCCATAAATGGGTGATATCGGTTCGCGTTTCTGTTGCAATTTCCTGTAGTTTTAATGTTTTGTTATTCTTCACTAAGCGCCCTTATGTGCTCGTGGAGGCGCGCATAGAAGGGATGGCGGGTGAGGGTGGCCGCCTCGCCCAGGATGATGAGTTTCATGCGGGCGCGGGTGATGGCCACATTCATGCGGCGAAGGTCGCGCAGGAAGCCAATCTCGCCGTCGTCGTTGGCGCGCACGAGGCTGATGAGAATCACATCGCGCTCCTGGCCCTGGAAGCCGTCGACCGTGTTCACCGAGATGAGGTGGCGGTAGGGCTTAAAAAATTCGGTGGCACGTATCATCTTGCGCAGGAATTGCACCTGGGCGCGGTAGGGCGAAATGATGCCCACGTCGATGCGCTCTTCAAGCACATGCTGGCGCCCGATTTTGGTGAAGTAGTCCTGCAGCGTCTGCAGCGTGAGAATCGCCTCGTCGCGGTTGATGCGTCCGAAACTCTCGCCCACGAATTGCTCCTTGAAGCCCATGTCGCTGGTGTCGATCCACATCATGGGCGTGTCGAAGTCGAGGATGCTGCGGTATTTCACATCGGGGGCGCTCTGCACCTGGCCGCCATAGAACCAGTCGCTGGAGAAGCGCATAATCTCTTCATTCATGCGATACTGCATCTTCAGCAGCGTCACCACTTGCGGGTTACTCTTCACGATGCGCTCCATGAGCGTGGTGCCGAGGCCGCCCTTCAGCGCCTCGATGCTCTTCACCGTGGGCGGGAGTTGGCAGTGGTCGCCGGCCAGAATCACGCGGTGAGCCTTGCGAATGGCTATCCAGCACGCCGCCTCCAGCGCCTGAGCGGCTTCGTCGATAAAGAGCGTGCCAAACTTCATGCCGCTGAGCACACGGCTGGCGCTGCCGGCGAGTGTGCAGGCTATCACGCGGGCACTGCCGAAGAGCGAGGCATTGATGCGCACCTCGAGTTCGGTAGCGCGGCTCTTGAGGCGGTCGAGTTTGTCGTGATAGCCATGGTCGCCACGCTTTTTGCGGCCCTGCATCTCGCGTATGGCTTTACGCAGCGCCCACAGTGAGGGATAGTCGGGGTGCGACTCAAATCGGCGCTCATAGGTGAAGGATAGCATCTTGTCGTTCACCTTCGTGGGGTTTCCTATGCGCAGCACCTCCACGCCACGGTCCACCAGGCGCTCGCTGATCCAGTCCACAGCCATATTGCTTTGGGCACACACCAGCACCTGATTTTCGCGGCGGAGCGTCTCGAAGATGGCCTCCACGAGCGTTGTGGTCTTGCCCGTGCCTGGAGGGCCGTGCACGATGGCCACATCCTTCGCCAGGAGCACCTCGTTCACGGCGTGTTCCTGGGTGGGATTGAGCCACGGGAAACGCATGGGTGCAAACGTGAACTTCTCCGTTTCGGAGCGATTGTAGAAAATGTCGCGCAACTGCGCCAGGCGGTTGCCTTTAGCCCGCATCACGCGCTCCAGCGCCTCCATCATCAAGCGGTAGGTGGTTTCGTCGAACGACAGTTGCACGCCCACGCTGCTGTGGCCACCCTGCAATTGCGAGAGACACCCGGCATCGGGAATCGCCACCACCATGCGCTCGGCCTCGGCATAACTCACCGTGGCCGAAAATGGGAAATACTGGATTTCGTCGTTGGCATCGATGCGGAAAAACATCACCTGCCGCCCAAACTCAAAATTGTGCTCCACCTCGGTGTCCTCGGTGCGAAACACCTCCACCACCAGTTGGTTGAGCGAGTTGTAGTAAGAGCGGCCTATGCGCAGCGGCAGCCAGCAGTCGCCACGCTTCACTTTGCGGCGAATGCCCACCGTTTCGGTAAGCCTTTTGAAGTCCTCCTTCTCGGCTTCATACTCGGCCTGCAGCAGCGCACGCTGCTTCTGCAACATCAAAATAGGCGAAACACGCTGATTCATATCGTATTATATCATCAAAATCAATAAAAAAGTAATAAAAACACCACCCAAAATCGTTCACTTTTTGAGCTATAACTCGATTTTTTTTCGCGTTATAGCTCAAAAACTGTTCAAAAACAGATGCTCAAGGGTGAGATTTTGGTCGGCAATAGCAGAATTTGCATTACGCTTCACACCCCATGGCGTAATAAAAGTGAGGTGGATAGCATGACGCGTTTTGGTCACCCGCCGGAAAGTTTCCTTTCGGGCACGCAACTCTCGGTTGTACTTGGGTGTGATTTCGTATTCGAAATCGGAATATTTCATTTCACACAGGTTGATGGTCTTGTCGCGGCGGGCTATGAGCATATCAATTTGGGCGCCATCGGTGTATTCGTCGCCGGCATATCGCCACGAACTCACCTCGGTTTGCACCCCCGCAATACCCAAGGCCTGCTTAATTTGCGGCACATGCAGCAGGCACACCTGCTCAAAAGCAATACCCGTCCACGCCCTGCGCGCCGGACTATCGATAGCATTCGACCAGTGATGGGCATCTTTACCGTTATACTTCTCCACAAATCGCTTATAGAAGAGAATTGAGAGGTCGGTTAACTGATACAAAGAGTCGCGTTCTTTCTTGTTGTAGCCGCTATATTTGCGAATGAAATCGCAGTGAATGAGATTGTTCAGCGCCTTTGTGAGGGTACCGTTGTTGCTTATCTTGGCAGCCGCCACGATATCGCTGCGCGACAAACCCATGTTTTTGCTGCTGATGGCATCCACAATGCGCATGTAGAAATCGGAGTCTTTAAACAGCGAGCGGAACAGGAATGCGTATTCGTCGCGAAGCGGAGCACCCTCGCGGAAAAACATCTCGTCGATGTTCGCATCGAGGCTCAAGTGCTTCTTCAGCATCGAGAGGTAAAGCGGAACCCCGCCAAACACCATGTAGGCATCGGTCACCATCGAGCGGTCCCAATCTATGCCATTGTGCTTGAGCAACGCTTCCGATTCCTGCAGATTGAAAGGAGCGAGGTAGATGCGCTCGGTGGTGCGATTATACAAGCCACCCTTGCCCGATATGAATTTATCGGTCATCCAGGTGGTAGCACTGCCACACACTATCATCTTCAGATTATCTTTCGTGGAGCCCCAACTGTTCCAGAACCACTCAAAAGCCTTGAGAAACTGGCCAGAGGGCGCATCAAACCAAGGCAGTTCGTCCAAGAAAACCACAATACGCTTCTTGTCGATACCCTGAAGATAGTCGCGCAGCGCAGTGAAGGCGTCCATCCAGGTTTTTATCTTTGGAAGCGGTGATTTGCTCTTCTGGTGCAGCATGTCGCAGAAGGCCAGCAGTTCGTCTTTCTTCTTGCCTTCGAAGATGCCCGTGGCATAGAAATCGAAATTTCCATTGAAAAACTCCTTCACCAGGAAAGTTTTGCCTATGCGTCGGCGGCCATAAACAGCCACGAGTTCGGCTCTATCTGATTCGATAACCGACTGCAATTGTGCCACTTCCTTGCTTCTGCCTATAATCTTATGTCCCATAGTGGTGTGCAATTGTTTATGGGTGTAAAGTTAGTGATTTTAAATCTAATCTTATCGCATTTTTGTATACTTTTTGAGCTATAACTCGATTTTTTTTCGCGTTATAGCTCAAAAACTGTTCAAAAAGCGGTGACTGATGCGCCGTTTTTGGGTGCTTATTTATGCCTTTTTTTCTACTTGGCGAAGTTGCGTGAGGCGAAGGGGAGGGCAGCGCGCAGGGCGAGGTGCCAGTATTCCCAGTTGTGCACACCGTTTTTGATGCGCAATTCGCTCTTCACCTTCTTTTCCTGCATGGCTTTGTGGATTCTCACCGAGAGTTCCATGAGCGAATCGTCGTCGCCGCAGTCGAAGAACCACTTCACCGACTGCAGTTGCTTCACGCGCTCGGCGTCGGCATTCTGCACGAAGGCGATGGTGGAATTCTTCTGCACACTCACGCAGGTGTGGTAGAACTTGGTATGCTTCATGTCCTTGTCGATCACGGGCTGGTCGAGCCATGCGCTCATGGCGTAGCACGAGGAGAACATGTCGGGGTGATGCTGGGCATAGACGGTGCTGCCGCCGCCACCCATCGAGAGTCCCATGATGGCACGGTGCATCTTGTCGCCAATGCCGCGATACTTCGACTCGGCCTCGGGAATCAATTCCTGGAAGAAGAAATCTTCGTAGTTCCATCCAGGCATGTTGAAGTAGCCGTTCCACACGTTGTGGATGTCGTGGTGGCCCGCATTGGGCATAATCACGATCATCTCGGTGGCCTCACCGCTGGCGATGAGTTCGTCGGCCACGGTCTGCATGCCGCCCTGCTTAGCCCAGTCGGCATAGGAGCCATAGAGGCCGTGGAGCAGATACACCACGGGGTAGACTTTGTTGCACTCATCGAAGCCGGTAGGCAAATACACATTGTATTTCACCGTGGCGCCCAGTATTTTGCTTTCCACACTGTCGGTCACCACTTTTCCTGCCCATGCGGTGCTGCAGATAGCGGTCGCAAGGGTCAAAATCATAAATTTCAGTTTCATCAGTTTTATGCGTAGTATTTTTATTTCGTATTACAGTTGGTGCTCTTCACCTCGGTAGAATCCACGGTGATGGCCTTTTTTTGTGCCTCCTGTCGTTCCACCACTCTCACGTCGCCCACAGGCTGAAACGCCTCCCTGATGCCGCAACTCTGCATCACGGTCATCAGCGACGCCGTCATCACGCCCGCCACGGCCACCTTCTTGCCCATAGAGCGGCGGCGCGCGAGTTCTTCTTCGAGATAGCGCACCTCATCCTCGCATCGAGGGCAGGTACCGGCACAGTCGCCCTTATGGGCGCATTCACTTATCACCAAGTCGATATCATTGGCACGAGCAATCTCACGCCTGATATCCTTGAGTATCTTACAGGTTTTCTTTCCTTTGAACATAGATGTCTTTTT
>JAUNCU010000273.1 GCA_030526455.1 Bacteroidales bacterium
GCGTGGATCGACGTAAAACAAATCCCCTTGGGCTTTGGGTGGCTCGAGGGGATTTGTTTTTTTATGGGGGTGCTTTCCTGGCCGCGGCGGGCTGGGGGGGTGGTAGTTGGCGGCGAGGATTTTGTTGATGAGGTCGGTTACGTCGCTCACGTTTACTTGGCCGTCGCCGTTGAGGTCGGCTGTGATGGTGCTGAATTTGGCCGATTTGGTGCCGAGCACGTAGTTGATCATGTCGGTTACGTCGCTCACGTTGACTGCACCGTCGAGGTTCACGTCGCCGAGGTCGTTAGGCACTTGTGCGTCGGCCATGTTGATGGCGAATGCCAATGGGCGCTGGAATGTGGTGTAGTGCACGCGGCCGAAGTGGTCGGTGACCTTGATGGTGATGGGCAGCGTGGATGTGGTGGCGAAGGCGCGGAAGATGTGGCTGTGCTTGTCGGTGGCAAATGAGGTGTTCATGCTGCCGGCAGCCTTGAAGCGCATCACGTCGAACGCGAGCACGTGGTAGGGGTCGAATTCGTTGATGCGTGTGGGGAGGAGTTTTTTGCTGGTGCCTTCGTAGATTTCCACCTTCCAGTCGGTGTCGTAGTTGTACACGTTGGCGAGGATGGCGTTGGCGTAGTACGACGAGTAGTTGGGCACTACGGTGGCGCCGTATTTTGCAACGCAGGCGGTGGCGTTGGCGTCGGTGGTCATAAACTTCTTCACGGTGTTCATGTCGTAGCCGCGAATTTGCTGGTCGCGGTTGCCTGCGATGGCGCGGTATTCCCAGTGGAGGTCGGTGCCGTTGGCTTCCCAGAAACTATAGCCTGCGGGCGAGCCGTCTTGGCACACCTGGTATTTCACGTTGGTGCCATTGGTGACGCCGGTCCACCACCATGTGGCGCAGATGGATGCGATGTTGTGCTCCACGATGTTGGGGTAAGCGCTGGGGCGCGCGGTGAAGTTGTAGTGGGTGTGTCCGCTGAGGAAGTGCACATTGCTGTAATTCTTGAGCACGGAGGCGAGTTCGGCGTAGTTTTTGCTGCCGCCGTAGGCCACGTTCGACGAATTGAGGCGGAAAGTGGGGATGTGCTGGCACACGATGATGGGAGTGCTGGGGTCGACGTCGGCGAGGTCTTTAGCGAGCCAGTCGAGTTGCTCCTGGGTGACGCGGGCGTCGTAGTTGCGCGAGCCCACTACGCCCTTGCTGTAGGTGCCACCGGTGTCTTCATTTTTGTAGAAGATGTTGTCGAGCACCACGTAGTGCACCTTGCCGAGGTTGAAGGAGTAGTAGTTGGGGCAAATGAGCGATCGCCATGGAGCCGACGACTTAAAGTCGGTGGTGACGCCCTGGTCGGCCGAGGTGTAGGCCACGGCGGGGTCGTTGTCGTGGTTGCCAATCACGGGGAAGAGCGGAATGGGATATTTATAGGTGATTTGGTCGGAGATGAAGTTGGTGAGTTGATAGGAGTTGGCATACCAGTAGTTGTCCCACGAGAGGTCGCCCAGAATGATGGAGTAGACACGCTTTCCGGCAGCCTCAGCCTCGGCCTTCTCGCGGTTGAGGGCTGTGATGTAGCCAGCGAGATACATGGCTCGGTCGCTGTTGCGCTTGGCGAGGTGGGAGTCGGCACCCACTATCATGTAGTGGTTGTCGTTGTCCACCTTGGTGAGGGTGAAGTTGTGGGTTTCGGCCGTGGAGGTGGAAGTGGAGGTGAGTTTCTGCCAGAATCCGGGGTTGAAGCCATTGGTGATGGAGGGCTCGTAGCCGCGTGGGAGCGTGTAGAACACGTAGCCGTTCTTCTTGAGGCTGGAGAAACTGTAGTTGCCGTCGGCGTCGGTGTGAGTGACCACATAGCCGTCGCTCACGGGCACGTTAGGCACGCCCACGCCGTCGCAGGTGATGCGTCCTGTGATGTTTTGAGCATTGGCCGAGAGCGCCATGCCCGCTGCCATCATCGCAAAAGCGATTTTCTTGAATTGAGTCATAGAGTAGCGTTAATGTATATTAGTAATATTCTGCTTTTATTCTTTGTTTTTTTGTGGTGGCGAAGGCCGGGGGAGATGGCTGCCCAAAAACTCAGGCTGCTACCATAACCGACCCTCTCCGAGGCTCACGGCCTTGCCTCACCTTATCTCCAAGCCACGCTCGCGAATTGCTGCGCAATTTTCGCTCGCTTGCATGGAGTTAACCATAATAA
>JAUNCU010000274.1 GCA_030526455.1 Bacteroidales bacterium
CCAAAAAGTTCGTCACAAAAATGTGCAACTTTCCCAAAAAGTTCGTCACAAAAATGTGTTTTTTCTTTGTTATATCACTGATTTTTAATACTTTTGCAAAAACTATAAAAAAGTTGTATGAAAAGGACTATCTACACCCAATTGAAATCATGGAAAAATACTCCTGATTCCAAGCGCAAACCTCTTATTTTAGAGGGGGCTCGTCAGGTGGGAAAAACTTGGTTGGCTCAAGAATTTGGCAAGCGAGAATTCAAGTCGTGTGTTGAAATCAATTTTGAAGACGCCGAAGAACTGGTCAATGTTTTTGAAATAGATTTCGACATCAATAGAATTTTGCTCGCCTTGCAGTCGTATTCGGGCGTAAAGATAGTGCCAGGCGAAACGCTCATATTTTTTGATGAAATTCAATATGCTCGCCGCGGTTTGCTGGCGTTGAAGTATTTCAAAGAAAAAATGCCTCAGTATCATGTGATTGCGGCTGGTTCACTATTGGGCGTTATCGATCATAAAAATGATTCATTCCCCGTAGGGAAGGTCGACTTCTTGGAGGTGAAACCGCTTTGTTTTGAGGAATTTCTCTTGGCTATGGAAAAAGATGGCCTGGTAGAACTCCTTCATTCGGCCGATTTCGCCACCATCACAGCCTTTAAGAATCAGTATATCGACTTGCTTCGCCAGTATTATTACGTGGGTGGCATGCCCGAAGTGGTGAAATGCTTTGTCGACGAGCGCGACTACACCCTCGTGCGCAAGGTGCAGAATGCAATATTGAAATCCTACGAACACGACTTCTCCAAGCATCCCCCCAGAGAAATTGTGAAGCGCATGATGCTGCTGTGGAATAGCATTCCCGCACAATTGGCGAAAGAAAACAGAAAATTCGTGTATTCGGCCATAAAGAGCGGCGCAAGGGCACGAGATTTCGAAACTGCCATTCAGTGGCTGTGTGATGCGGGGCTTGTGTATAAGGTGACGCGCATAAATCGAGGCGAACTCCCTTTGAGGGGCTACGAAACGCCCGACGTGTTTAAACTCTACGTTCTCGATATAGGACTTCATGGTGCCATGTCGGGGCTTGATTCAAGCACATTGGTCAAGGGCAACGACTTGTTTTTACAATACAAAGGTGCCCTCACCGAGCAATTCGTGATGCAGGAATTGCTGTTGAAAGTGGGCAAAGAAATCCACTACTGGTCGCCCGAGCAGAGTGTGGCTGAAATGGATTTTGTGATTCAATTCAAAGGCAAGGTGATACCGGTGGAAGTGAAAGCCGAGAAAAATTTGAGGGCAAAGTCGATAGGAGTCTACATTGCCCAGAATAATCCCGAAACGGTGATTCGCACCTCGATGACCGACTTTAAGCAAGGCGAACAAGTGACCGACCTTCCACTCTACGGAATCAGTGTGATTGATAAAATTGTGTGATTTTTTTTATAATAATATCGACGATGAAAGAGATTGTATTTGCTACTAATAATGCACATAAGTTGCAGGAATTGCGTGAGATTGTGGGCGATAAGTTCAAGATTTTGAGCCTGAACGACATCGATTGCCACGACGATATTCCCGAAACTTGTCCCACCATAGAAGGCAATGCCGAGCAGAAGGCGCGCTACATCAAAGACCATTACGGCTACGACTGCTTCAGCGACGACACCTGCCTCGAAATAGATGCCCTCGGCGGCGAGCCAGGCGTGTACAGCGCTCGCTATGCCGGCGGCGACGGACACGACAGCGAAGCAAACATGCGAAAGGTGCTTCAGAAGATGGATGGCGTGCCCATGCCTGAGCGCACAGCCCGATTCCGCACCGCCGTGGCACTGCTGCTCGACGGCTCGCTCCACATCTTCGACGGACGCGTGGAAGGCATCATCCTCACCGAAAAACATGGCGACTGCGGATTTGGCTACGATCCCATCTTCCAGCCACTGGAAGGCGACGGACGCACCTTCGCACAAATGGCAGCCGAAGAGAAAAACGCCATCAGCCACCGAGGCCGAGCCGTAAAAAAACTGGTGCAATTCCTCTGTTCAAAACAGTGAAAAAACACCGAAAAGTTGTTATTAGGGTCTGATTCTGATAACAACTTTTTTGCTTCTATGTTGATACATAGGGAAATAACGATTCCTGTTTTCCGCAATGGGACACGCCAATTACCCTTTTGCAATTTCTACTAACA
>JAUNCU010000064.1 GCA_030526455.1 Bacteroidales bacterium
TCGTTATTTTTTTCTAAAAAAGCGCAGTATTGCTTATCCCGAACTCGCGTTATTATTTTGTTTACCAACGCCTAATGCGGACGCGATGTATCGCGTCCCTACCATGAATTTCCTATTTTTTTGCTTGTTTTTGATTTTTGACACACCCCCAATTTTGTCACTGGATGTGCTCATTTAATTGTTTGTTTTTGTTTTTCTTTGTTTTTCTTGTTTTTTCGTGACACACTTTCATGTGCCGAATCCTGACATTTCCCCAGCACTTTGCCACTCGCTAAACGCAGAGAGGCAGCCCTGTGTGGGGCTGCCTTCTTGCGATTATGCTAATTTATGATAAAATTAGTCAGCGTTGAGGTTAACACGCTTCATGTCGATTGCGGCGAGTTCCTTGTTGAAAGTCTTCAAGTAGTTAGCCACAGTCATCTTGTCAACACCGTCAGCGTCGATTTCTTGTTCCATGAGCACGTTTTCAGCGAAGAATTTGTTGAGACGGCCATTAGCGATGTTTTGGATCATCTGCTCAGGCATGTTAGCCTTCTTGGCTTCAGCAGTTTCTTCTTTGATCTTCTTTGCTTCAGCGAGTTGTTCTTCTGTCATGTAACCCTTGCGGAGCGCTTCGTCCATGTGTTCTTCGGTTTCGCAGTAGTAAGCGTTGAAACCAGCCTTCTTCAGAGCGTTGTCAACAGCCTTCTTCACCTGTTCAGCCTTAGTCTTTTCGATAGCGATGTTGAACTCTTCGTCGATCTTTTCTTGAGCGATTTGATCGCGAGTAGCAACGATTGGGTTCATAGACGCAACTTGCATAGCGATGGTCTTAGCCACTTCTTCATCGAGTGCGTTGTTGAAAGCAACAACGGTAGAGAGTTTCTTGTTGAAGTGGTTGTAAGCAACGGTTGCTTCACCTTCTACTACAGCGTATTCGCCGAGTTCCATCTTTTCGCCGGTCACACCAGAGAGAGCCTTGATTTGCTCTTCTACTGTAGAGTCGTAGAGAGGGAGAGCGAGTACTTCGGCTGCAGTCTTAACGCCTGCTGCCATTGCTGCGTCGAGAGTGTCGTTAACGAGGTTAACGAACTTTTCGTTGTTAGCAACTGGTTCGGTTTCGCACTTGATAGAGATCACTGCAGCCACCTTGCCGTTAGCCTTAGCCAGAGAGCGGCCTTCGGCTGCGTCGCGGTCGGCGCGCTTTGCTGCGATTGCTTGACCACGCTTGCGAACGATTTCGATAGCCTTGTTCAAGTCGCCTTCTGCTTCAGCGAGAGCCTTCTTGCAGTCAACCATACCAGCGCTGGTGATTTTGCGCAACTTCTTAATATCTTCGATACTAACTGCCATAATTGTCAATTATTTAAAATAGTGTGATTGTTATGATCAATTAAATTATTCCGCTGCTGGAGCCTCTTCTGCCTTAGGAGCGTCTTCTGCTACGGCTTTGCGGCGCACGCGTTGACGGCGTGGCTTTGCTTCGCCTTCGCCATCTTCGTCAGCGTCCTTGTTGTCAACCTTTTCAACCTTGCGTTCTTCGAGACCTTCGTTGATGGCGTCGCAGAGGGTAGCGAGGATGAGGTCGATTGACTTAGAAGCGTCGTCGTTGGCAGGAATCATGAAGTCGATGTCGGCAGGGTTGCTGTTGGTATCAACGATACCGAATACAGGAATACCGAGACGGTTTGCTTCAGCAACTGCGATGTGTTCCTTCATTACGTCAACCACGAATACTGCAGATGGCAGACGGTTGAGGTCGGCGATAGAACCGAGGTTCTTTTCGAGTTTTGCACGCTGGCGAGTAACCTGGAGTTTTTCGCGCTTAGAGAGGTTGTCGAAAGTGCCGTCCTTCATCATCTTGTCGATCGAAGCCATCTTCTTCACAGCCTTGCGGATGGTGGGGAAGTTGGTGAGCATACCACCTGGCCAGCGTTCGATCACGTAAGGCATGCCTACAGAAGCAGCACGGTCAGCAACTACTTGCTTTGCTTGCTTCTTGGTGGCTACGAAGAGAACCTTCTTGCCCGACTTTGCGATATTCTTAAGAGCAGCGGCTGCTTCTTCGAGTTTAGCCTGAGTCTTATAGAGGTCGATGATGTGAATGCCATTGCGCTCCATGAAGATGTAAGGAGCCATAGCGGGGTTCCATTTGCGCTTGAGGTGGCCGAAGTGGCAGGTAGCCTCAAGTAATTGGTCAAAACTAGGTGTTTGCATTGTTTTGTTAAAAATTTGTTTACGTTCTACTTAAATCAATCCCATAGTAGCCTCCCTTTGTGGATTGCAAAGGGCGAGAGTCTATGAGATTTGGATACTAAACTCTCTTTTGATTTTTTGTGAGAGAGATAGCCAGTGAGAACCGGTAACCGAAATATATATATAATGTATATACAAAAATCGATTAACGCTTGCTGAACTGGAATCTCTTGCGAGCCTTTGGCTGACCTGGTTTCTTGCGTTCTACAGAACGTGGGTCGCGGGTCATGAAGCCTTCCTTGCGGAGAGCAGGCTTGTCTTCAGCGTTGATCTTAACAAGTGCGCGAGCAATTGCCAGACGCAGCGCTTCTGCTTGTCCCTTGTAGCCACCACCATTGAGGTTAACCTTGATGTCGTACTTTTCTACAGCGTCAAGAGTGTTGAGGGGTTGCTTAACGATGAATTGAAGAATTGGAGATGGGAAATATTCTTCAAGTGCGATCTTGTTGATTGTAATTGCGCCAGTACCTTCGGCTACGAAAACGCGAGCCACGGCTGCTTTACGACGACCTACTGCATTAATTTGTTCCATACTTCCAATTGATTATTTGAGTTTGTTGATATCGATTACCTTTGGCTGCTGTGCTTCGTGTGGATGCTCAGAGCCGTTATAAATGTGCACATTCTTGAGGATTTGTGCTCCGAGACGGTTCTTTGGGAGCATACCCTTAATCACGTGCAAGAACAGAGGGTGCATACCTGGAGTCATGCCTTTGCGTTCTGATTTCTTTTGGAGAATTTCAGGAGTTGCATAGCGCTGACCACCTGGGTAACCGGTGTAAGAAACGTAGATACGTTCGTTCCACTTCTTGCCGGTCATTTTCACCTTGTCGGCATTGATGATAATTACGTTATCGCCACAATCAACGTGTGGAGTATAGCATGGTTTGTACTTGCCACGCAAAATTTTAGCAACTTTAGCGCACAAGCGACCCAGCACTTGGTCGGTAGCGTCGATTACTACCCATTCTTTGTTAACCTCTTCAGCCTTAACTGAATTTGTTTTGTAACTTAAAGTGTTCACTTTTAAAAATCCTGATTAATTTGTTAATTAAAAATCCTTAGGTACTCGGTTGAACACGGCCAAATGCTCTGCCTTTTCCTTTGAATAAATAAATTCGGACATAATCGGACTGCAAAGGTACGCATTTTTGGCGATAAAAACAAAAATCAGCCATTCGCAAGTGGCTGATTTTCTTCATAAATCCCGATGAATTGTGTGATTTAACAAAGTTTAACTACAATTTAGCAGTTTTACTTCATTTTTCTAGGTTTTGGATGATGATTTGGAGTTTTGCAGCGCCGTTTTCGTCCTCGCTCTGTGCCATTCTTATGTGGGTGGAGGCGTCGGTAGCGCGCAGTATTCCGCTGCGGTTTTCGTAGTCGTCGCCCAGGAAGATGGGTGCCATTTCACGCAGCATCTGGTTGGTGTCGGTGAGGGTGAACCTGTCGTTTTCGAGCGTGATCGACTGCAGTTTGCCGTCGGCGAAATGCAGTGTAGCCACATCCCACTGGTAGCCCTTGAGCCATATTTTGTTCACGATCACATCGTCGCCATCGATTTTTGGCTCGATGAATTGCTGCTTAAACTGGGCCTTGATGGTGTCGGCGGCAAATTGTGGCGTGGCCTTGCCCAGTTCGCATCCCCAGTAGTTGCGGTCGAGACCGCCTGCCTGTGCCGCTGTGGCGATGCAGAAAGCGATGAGTGAAATTAAGAAATTGCGCATGCTAAATAAGAATTAAGGGCTACGCGCGGTAGCCCTATATTATATAATGTGTAAATTATATGCTAAACCGGTGTTATGGTTCGCGACCTTCCACAATGGCTTCGGTGTCTTTGGCAATCATGTATTCCTCGTCGGTAGGAATTACCACCACGGTGACGGTACTCTTTGGAGTGCTGATGATTTGTTCTTCACCGTTGTTGGCATTGTTCACCGCTTCGTCCACCTCAGCGCCCATGAAGCCGAGCGAGCGGCACACGTTGGCACGGATGCTGGCCTGGTGTTCGCCCACACCGCCGGTAAACACGATGATGTCGACACCATTCATTTCGGCAGCGAATGCACCCACGTATTTTGTCACGCGGTTCTCATACATGTCGAGCGCGAGTTTTGCTCTTTCGTCGCCTTCGTCGGCAGCAGCGTTGATTTCGCGCATGTCGGGAGAGATGCCAGTCACGCCCGAAACACCGCTCAACTTATTCACCACGTCGAGCATGCCACGGTAGTTGAGGTTGTGCTTCTCCATGAGGAAGAGGAGCGCGCCTGGGTCGACGTCGCCGCAGCGGGTACCCATCATCAAGCCCTCGGTAGGGGTGAGGCCCATGGTGGTGTCGATGCTCTTGCCATCCTTCACAGCAGTGATACTGCCGCCGTTGCCAATGTGGCAGGTGATGATCTTCTTGCCCTGTGGCTCAACGCCCAGGAATTCGCACACGCGCTGCGTAACGTAGCGGTGGCTGGTGCCGTGGAAACCGTAGCGACGCACGTGGTCGATGATGTAGTATTTATAAGGAAGGGCGTACATGTAGGCCTTTGGTGGCATGGTCTGGTGGAAAGCGGTGTCGAACACAGCCACCTGTGGAATCTCTGGCAGCACCTCGTTGATGGCGTCGATACCGGCCATGTTCACGGGGTTGTGCAGTGGAGCGATGCTGTAGCATTCTTTGATTTTTGCAATCACCTCCTCGTCGATGAGCACGCTCTTGTTGAACTTCTCGCCGCCGTGCACCACGCGATGGCCCACAGCGTCGATTTCGCTGAACGACGCGATGCAGCCATATTGCTTGCTGGTGAGGTTGTCGAGAATCGACTTGATGGCGCCCACGTGGTCGGTGATATCGAGGTCTTGCTGAATTTTCTTGCCTTCAAACTTGAATTTGATAAAAGCGTCGGGCAGACCGATTTTTTCAATGCCACCTTCGGCGAGAACCTTGTTGGCTTTAATCTCGATGAGTTTGTATTTAACAGAACTACTGCCGCAATTCAATACTAAAATATTCATAGTCGGGATTTTGAAAAATTATTTTACTCTGTTTATTGCTTGGTTACTTGTGATGAGGAGCGTTTTGTAGATCTCGTCGGCGTTGCATCCGCGCGAGAGGTCGTTAACCGGTGCGGCCAGACCTTGCAGAATTGGGCCCACAGCGGTGGCGCCGCCCAGTCGCTGCACCAGTTTGTAGGCGATGTTGCCCACTTCAAGGTTGGGGAACACCATCACGGTGGCGTTGCCGGCAACGGGGCTGCCTGGCGCCTTGAGTTGAGCCACCGATTCCACAATGGCGGCGTCGGCCTGGAGTTCGCCGTCAATCACGATGGTGGGGTCGATTTCCTTTGCCTTAGCGGTGGCATTCACCATCTTGGTCACCTTCTCATGCTTAGCGCTACCCTTGGTGGAGAAACTCAGCATCGCCACGCGAGGGGTGATGCCGGCGAGTTTTTCGGCGGTGCGAGCGGTGAGCACGGCGGTCTGTGCCAGTTCGTCCTCGTTGGGGTCGGGCATCACGGCGCAGTCGGCAAACACGAGCATGCCCTTTTCGCCATATTTCTTAGCGCTCTCTTCGGGGAGCACGATGATGAACGCGCCCGACACACTGTTCACGCCGGGTGCGGTCTTCAGAATCTGGAAAGCGGGACGCAGCACGTCGCTGGTGGCGTGGATGGCGCCCGACACCATGCCGTCGGCCTCGTCGGCCTTCACGAGCAAGCAACCGAGGTAGAGCGGGTCGGCGGCTTTTGCTCTCGCCTGCTCAATGGTCACGCCCTTGCTCTTTCTGAGTTCGTAGAAGAGTTGGGCGTATTTCTCGATTTCTTCACCGTTGGTGTTGTCGACGAACGTTGCCTTGTCGATGTTGGCCAAGTTGAGTTCTTCGGCCTTTTTCAGGATTTCTTCCTTGTTGCCGATGAGAATGATTTTGCCGGTGCCTTCAGCCAGCATTCTGTCGGCTGCTATCATGTTGCGCTCTTCGGTGCTTTCTGGCAGCACGAGGCGCTGAGGGTTGGCTATGCCTTCTTTCTTTAATTTTTCAAATAATGGTTCCATTAGTTATTATGGTATTTATTAGTGCAAATTTAATAAAAAAATGGCATATCTTGAAATTTTTCTCTAAGTGATTTTGGTGATTCTGCACAATGCCAAAAATCTGTGCCGATTTTCCTCTATGCCTGGCTTTAATTATGCAGTTTTCGCGGTTATTTTTCAAAAAAATGCAGTTTGATTTGCATATGTCGCCGATTTTTTCTATTTTTGGAAAACTAACATGAAGACCTGCTATGGCTAAAATAAAATTTGTGGTCGAATACGACTTTGAAAACGTGCCATTGTCGCTCCTCTGGCAATTTTTATATACGAATCAGGGCCTCGAAACATGGTATGCCGACGAGGTGACCAACGTCGACAAGGACTACACCATCGTGTGGGACGGAGATGCTCACGAGGCTTCGCTGCTCACCATGCGCCAAGGGTCGCACATCCGTTTTCACTGGAAAGCCGACGGCGACGAACCCACTTTCTTCGAGATGCGCATCCTTGTGTCGGAACTCACCCAGGGACGCACACTCAAGATCACCGACTTCGCCTCCGACGAAGAAGAAGTGAAAGACTTCACCGAGTTGTGGAACAACTCCGTCGACCAACTGAAGAAAAATCTCGGCATCTGACGCAGTGGCTCAGCCCTTCGGCGAGGTGACGCATCTTGCCGAGAGGGTGTGCTGTGGGGCTATCGGACCTCTCAGACTTCTCAGACTTCTCAGACTTAAAAAACTCTTACTTTGCTTATATTTTCTCTGGGGCATTGGCGCCATGAATAGATGCCTTGAGTGGGGGTGTGGGGTAGTTTATTTCTGTAATTATTCGTGATTGAGCAAAATTATTATTAAATTTGCAGTCAATTTCATTCTACACTCAATCTTATGCTTGGAATAAAGAGACTAAATACGTTTATGCTGCAGACTTTTCTTCCTCAGTTCTGCATGACTTTTTTTATCGTACTCTTTATTCTGCTGATGCAATTCCTGTTTCGCTACATCAACGACTTGGTGGGTCGTGGCCTCGAAATGCATGTTCTAGCCGAACTGTTTTTCTACGCCGCGCTCTCGTTTATTCCCATGGCGTTGCCGCTGGCGATTCTGCTGGCATCGCTCATGACCTTCGGCAACCTGGGCGAACACGTGGAACTCACGGCACTCAAGTCGGCGGGCATCTCGCTGGTGAGGGTGATGCAGAGTCTCATTATATTTATTGTGACGGTGGCTGTGGGCGCCTTCTTCTTCCAAAACGATGTGCTGCCGCAGACGCAGGTGAAGATGTACACGCTGCTTTTTTCGGCGCGCCAAACTTCGCTCTCGCTCGAAATCACCAAGGGCACCATCAACAGCCAGATACCCGGCTACAACGTGTACGTGAAAGACAAGAACCCTAAGACTGGCATGCTCTACGACGTGATTATCTACGGTGTGGACCAGCCTTCGGCCTATCCTCGCATCGTCACCGCCGACTCGGGTATGCTCAGCACCACCAAGGATGAGAAACACATTTTGCTGAAACTCTATCGCGGCAACTGGTATGAAGACGTGAAGCAAGGCAACGGCAGTTTTGGCAAGGAGATGTACAGGCGTGAATCTTTCCACGACAAGGAAATCATGATTCCTTACGATGCCACCTTCAAGCGCATGGACGACAACAACATGCGTTCGCAATACATCGGTAAAAACATCAAGGAACTCGTGCACACCATCGACTCGGTGCAGCGCAAGGTGGACTCCATAGGCGTGACCATCGCCAACGAACTAAAGGCGTCGCCCATGTGTGGCGTGCAGGCCTACCAACTTTCGTATTCCGACTCGGTGCCTAAACTCCAGGCCATGCCCGACGTGAAGATGGACCGACCCATCGATTTCGACTCCATCTACGACGCCATGTCCACCCTCGAAAGGCAGCAGGTGGTGAATTCGGCGCTCAACACCGCCACTTCCACCATCCAGAATGCAGAATTCCGCTCTTATTCCATCAACGAGGATAATGCCCAACTCCGCCGCCATGGCATCGAATTGCAGAAGAAATTCACGCTCTCGCTGGCGTGTCTCATCTTCTTCTTCATTGGCGCGCCACTGGGCGCCATCATCCGTAAAGGTGGCCTCGGACTTCCTATCGTGATTTCGATTATCCTCTTCGTGATCTACTACATCATCGACAACTCAGGCTACAAGATGGCGCGCGATGGCTACTGGCCCGTGTGGCAAGGTATTTGGCTGAGTTCGGCGGTGCTGCTGCCGCTGGGTGTGTTCCTCACTTATAAGGCGGTGAACGATTCAGCCGTATTCGACCTCGACTCTTACTTGATACTCTTCCGTCGCTTCTTCGGCGGCGACCACACCCGTCATCTTGAGAAGAAGGAGATGGTGGTGGATGCCGTGGAAGACGATGTGGCCATCGCCAAGATGGAGCATGTGAAGGAAGTGTCGACCGAGGCACTCGCCGTGTTCCGCCGTCGCCCGTCGTATGTGCAATTCTTCAAGAATATGCCTTACCACGCCACACTGCAGCACACCAGCGATGTGCTCGAGGAGTCGATTCTCTACCTCGGCAACTCCATGAACCAACTCATCATCAACAAGGCGATGGACTTCCCCTACATCTCCAACCCCTGGGTGTATCGCTTGCTGGAGAATGAAAAAATGAGCAAGGCATGTTTCTATGCCCTGCCTGTAGGCGCATGTATCTACCTCTATTCCTTCCACCAGAGAAAGAAAGTGTGTGCCCAGTTTGAGAAGGTGAACAAAGTAGCCCAGCACGTAATCGACATCGTGAACGGCGTAGACGACAACCACCAGGCACACTAATCCCTCATTCTCCCCAAGATACTTTTAGATTTTCACCTTGGCTGTAGTTTTTTGGCCCGAAAGTGATGTGGATGTTACGATGTAGATGCCATGTGGCAGCGTGGCTGATGCCTTGAAATCATTGCAAACAATATTCTTTACGATACGGCCCGTGCAATCGTTTATGGTCAGTTGCCTAATGCCGTGAACTGATTCGGCTTGCACGCTGTTGCCGATAGAAAAAATGCGTACAGTCGCTTCTTCGCTAGAGGTGATTTCGTTGATGGCCGACGACTCCACTGCTTCAAATGCGATGCTCGCCATGTTGGCAGCCACTTCCAGTTCAATATTCGGCGTGTTATATACTTTCGTACGTTTGCTGCCGTTGCCGTAGGTGATGGTTGCTTTCCATGTCATGCCAGGCTGCGCGTCAAGTTTTATTGTGCGGCCCAAATAATAGTAGCCGATGTAGTCGGGCTGTGTGAGTGTGGTACCGTTGAATGCCACGGTGGTTTCGTTGGGGTTGATAGAAACGGGCACTGGCGCTCCAAGTGAGAAATAGTCGCTCATGATGCCGTACAGGCGAGCGGTGCGATCGGCGCACCACTTGGCCAGGTCGTCGAGTTTGCCGTTGAAATCGTCGTGCGAGATGGGTATGTTGTAGTGTGCGATGTGGTGGGGATATTCAGCGTTGAGTTGGCTACGCATTTCCTCAATCAGGTTTTTCGTCACGCTTTCACGCAGGAAGTCGCCCAGATACACCGTGAATTTGTCGGTCATATAGTCAACAAACTCAGGGAAACCGCACATCACTTGAAAGAGTTTCACTGCCTCGGGTCGGTTGCCTTCGTCGGTGTCGGAGGCATGTGATCCCGTGCGCAGAATCGTGCTGAAGTACACCTTATGGGTAGGATTCATCGCCATGAAGTCCTCGTCTTTCACCAGCATGCGCCATTTCCCGCCTTCAGCCCTGCGCCGCCACATCACCATATTGTTGCCGGGGTAGTCGGTATTGGCGGCCCATGAATTGAGGATGAAGGTGTTGGCGAAGTTTTCCACATCGATGGCGTCGCACATTTGCTCGTATGTGGGGCCGCTGTTGTAGAGTTGCACCAGTTGGTTGTAGTTGTTCCAAGTTCCGGCTTTCAGTTCGTTCCAGTTTTCCACCATGTCGATGTCTTCGAGTCCGTCGTAGTTCGACTCGATGTTGTCCTCGTTACTTCGTTCGCGCAGCGAGTAGATGCCCGCGTATTTGCCATTGATGTAGCAAATGGTGGGCTGATAGGCTTGCCAGTCGAGGTTGCTGATGTGGCGGGCGAAGAGCGTCTGGGTGAGCGCGTCGTTGATGCGTGCGCCGGCGAAGTTGTTGCCCCCATTGCGCAGCACGAACGACTTGTATTCGTCGATGCCAGGGCGGTCGGTCCAGAAGTTGTATTTGTAGCGTTTCGTGCCGAATCGTTTGTTGGCATAGAAAGCCATCGACTTCTGCGCCAGATTTCTCGTCCATCCGCCATGAATGCGGAATTCCCCCAGTTGGCTGATGGTGGCAGTGCCTTCTTCGGTGGGGAAATACTCCACATACACAGGTCGACGCCAGTCTTGTAGGAAATTCTCGCCCACGAAAATGCCCATCTCGGGGTCGGAGATGTATTTTGGGTCGGTGATGATAGAAAACACTGGCAGCGAGTAGCCGCGGCCGTGCACGAGATAAGACCGTGTCACTGCCATGGGCGAGGGCATGGTGGGTGAAATGAGTTTTGCCCGAATCACTTCCGACGCGTTGCTGTATTTGCTGAACTTTCCTCCTGTCACAGCGTTGGCGATGGTGGGTTCTGCACCGTTGGTGGTCACGCACAGCACTGCGTCTTCGGGCGCGCCTTCGGGAATGGTTACCGTGATGGTGCGGTAACGCGAGTTGCGAAACAGGATTTGGCTTTCTGCCGAGAATACGGGGTCGGGGAGTACACCGCTCGCCAGTGGGCTGGCGTTAGGTGCCCCCGGCGTGGGATTCACTTCGTAGCCCCACTTGGTGCTGTTTTCCGTTTCTCGTCCGTAGGCCACATTGGGTGCGGGCTGTTTCTTGAGCGTCACTTGGTCGATAATCTCCTTTTGCGGATTAAAGAGGTAGAGTGTGCCTTTGCCGCTGTCCACACGGTAGTTGATGTGGTTGGTTCTCACGGTCTTGTCGCAATAGAGCATGATGAACGTCTCTGGGCGAGCCACCACGCTGCCGTTGATGGCCACCGCCTCATCGTAGTTCGTGGTTTGCCCAATGCGGTATCCACCCATGCGGAAGGTGCGGTCGCCACTATAGTAGAGTTCTACCCAAGAGTCGGGAAACTCGTTGTCGACGTACACGCCGTCGATATTCGATTGCATCACCTCGTTGATGGTCATTTCCTGTGCCGCGGCCGAGATGGCGGCAGTAAGCATCACCACCGAGGTGAGAATTGATTTGCGATGGATTGTTTTCATAATGCGCCGAAAAAATTATTTTATACAAATATATTTAAAATCTCGCGTTTCGCATATATAGAATGTTGCAGGTGCGATTTATTCTCATTTTTTGGTGCGATAGTGCTATTTTCGGGGGGTCGATATGGAGCCGATGCTGCCTCCCTTTTCAGAAAAAACGGCTTATTCTTGTGGAATATGGTGGGTAATTCGTTTTTTTTGTGTAATTTTATGATTGAAATTCATGAGACCAATATGATACGCAAAACAATACCTTTATTGATGGGGTGCATGCTGATGCTTGCGCTCGTTGTGGGCTGTGGAAAATCGGAAGGCACTGCGGCTGAAAATGACTCTGTTACGTTCGTCGCTAAGAAAGTGACCGACACCACCTCGTTTAAGCGAAGCAATGGCGAACTCTGCAAGGTGCTGGTGGAGGCCGATGTGGCAATTCCCGACAAATACGCGGGTAAGGCGGTGGACGCTAAGTTTGTGAAACTTTTCTCTACCACGGTGCTCAGCGGTGCCGACAGTTTGAGCATCGACGAGGCTGTGGCCCAACTCGTGCAAGACAAACTCTGCGCCAACAAGGCCGAAGACATCGACGACACGGAAGAAGACGACGCCTTGGCTACTTCCAATGTGTCCATCAAAATCAAGGTATATCCCGTCTACAACCACCAGGGCGTGCTCACGATGTGTGTGGAAGAGAATGTGGCGAAAGACGGTGTGCCATCCGTAGCGCATCGCTATCACAATTTCTCGATGGAGAACATGGCAGTGGTCGACTTGGAGCAGTTTGAAGAAAATGCCTTCGCCGACATGGCCCTGCTGCTGCAAAACAAACTCATGGAGCAAAACAAGGTGAAGACGCCCGAGGAACTGAGTAGCCTCGGCTTCTTCGACATCTATAACCTCACCGTGACCTCTAATTTCTACTTCACAGCCGATGGCATCGTGTGGAGTTATCGCCCGCAGGAACTCACTGTCGACGCCAATACCGAACCCACCATCCTCGTGCCGTTTGCCGATTTGGTGCCCTTTGTGAAGGAGGGTTCGGTGGTAGAAAAATTCATGTAACAATCTGAAGATGGAAGCAATAATTAAATATTTCCCCAATCTCACCGAAAAGCAACAGGAGCAATTCCGCTTGCTGGAGCAGTTGTATCCCGAGTGGAACAGCAAAATCAATGTGATTTCGCGTAAAGACATCGAAAACCTGGAAGTGAATCACTTGCTGCACTCGCTTGGCATTGTGAAATTTGTGAACTTTCAGCCTGGCACTAAGGTGCTCGACTTGGGCACAGGTGGCGGTTTCCCCGCTATTCCGCTTGCCGTGTTCTATCCCGAGGTGCAATTTCACCTTGTGGACCGCATAGGCAAGAAACTGAAAGTGGCACAGGATGTGGCCGAGCAGGCCGGCCTCACCAATGTCACCATCCAGCATGGCGATGTGAAAGAGGTGAAGGGTAAGTTTGATTTCGTTGTGAGCCGCGCGGTGATGGATTTGGCCGATATTGTGCCACTTGTGCGCCGCCTGATTTCCACCGACAATTTCAACGCCATACCCAACGGACTCATTTGCCTCAAGGGCGGCGACTTGAGCGCCGAGGTGCAGAAATACAAAGACCAAGTGCTCATCGACGAATTGAAGAGTTATTTCAAAGAACCATTTTTCGAAACCAAAAAGGTGGTGTATCTGCCTTTGTAATACGCGCTTATAGAAATATGAAGATGCAGATGCTCAGCACCCAACTCTTTGGGGAAAACATATTTGTGATATGGGACGAGACGTCGCTCGAAGCCGCCGTGATCGACCCCGGCATGATGCGCAACGAAGAATATGAAGAACTGGAGGCTGTGATCGCCGATCGCCAGTTGAAGGTGAAATATGTGCTGCTCACCCATGCCCACGTCGACCATGCCTGTGCGGCACGCTGGACGGCAGAGAAATTCGGCGCTGCGGTTCATGGTTCCATGCTCGACGCTATGTGGGCAAATGCCATGCCACAGCAGGCTGAGATGTTTCATTTGCCGATACGCCCACAAGCGCTCACCATCGACCACGCGCTCGAAGAAGGGCAGGTGCTCTGCTTGGGCAATGTTGAAATTCAGGTGATTGCCACCCCTGGCCACACCGAAGGCGGACTAGTGTTTTATGCGCCCAAAGACGGTGTTGCCTTCGTGGGCGATACCATCTTCCTCGGCAGCGTGGGCCGCACCGACCTCCCTGGTGGCGACATGCGCACCCTCGTGGAAAGCATACGCACCAAAGTGTTCGCCCTGCCCGCCGAAACCGTCCTTTACCCCGGCCACGGCCCAAAAACCACAGTAGCCTACGAGCGCGAGAACAACCCTTACGCATAATAAGAATTTTATTTCACTAAAAATACAAATCCCGAAGTTACCATCAAGGCATCTTCGGGCTTTTTATTGGTATGAAAAATCGATGAACAAGTCATGCCAATTCTCTCACAATTTTCGTGAAAAGGGACGGTTCTAGGCTGTCAAGTTTGTTGATTACGAGTTTCTTTTTCTTGTCCC
>JAUNCU010000065.1:0-7456 GCA_030526455.1 Bacteroidales bacterium
CATATTCCCGGATTAAAGCCCAAAGACAGTTTCTTATCCCGAACTCGCGTTAATAGCCTTCGCCTGGCGCGGACGCGATGTATCGCGTCCCTACCACATTGTGAATTTTGACATACCCCCAAAATAAAAATAAATTGGGATTTCATTTTTCTAGTATTCTCTATCTTCTGCTCTCTGATTTGTGATTATTAACTAATTGGTGCTGACCTGGGATTCCATGTGATGCATGATGCTTCCGGGGGATTCGGTGCTGGGCTTTCGCATTATTTTGCGTAATCACCACCAACCTAACAAAAGCCACTGTGTCAGTCCTTGCTTTCGCATTATTTTGTGCTTTCGTAGGAAATCCGAAAAGATTTCACTATATTTGTAGATTAAAACAAAGCAACAACTATATTATATGAAGACATATCTTGTTACGGGTGCGGCCGGTTTTATTGGCTCCAATTTTGTGAAGTATCTTCTGAAGAAATATGGCGAAGATATTAAGATCATCATTGTCGATGCGCTCACTTATGCTGGCAACCTCGCATCTATTAAGGATGAAATCATGCTCGATAATGTGACTTTCGTGAAAAGCGACATTGCCGACTACGAAACCATCAAGGGCATCTTCGACGAGAACGACATCGACTTTGTGGTGAATTTCGCCGCCGAAAGCCATGTCGACCGTAGCATCACCAATCCAAAACTCTTCCTCGAAACCAACATCATAGGCACACAAAACATGCTGCAGTGTGCACGTGAGGCATGGTTACTGGGCAAGGACGAGCAGGGCAACAACCGCTATAAGGAAGGCGTGAAATATCTGCAAATCTCTACCGACGAGGTTTACGGATCGCTGGCGAAGGACTTCGACGAAGCACAGCCACTCCACGTGGCCGACGATGTGAAGAAGGTGATTGAAGGCCGCGACAATCTCAAGACCTTCGGCAAGGCATTCTTCACCGAAACCACTCCCCTCTCGCCTCGTTCGCCTTACTCTGCCTCGAAAACCAGTGCCGACATGCTTGTGGTGGCCTACCACGAAACCTACGGCATGCCCATCACCATCACCCGATGCAGCAACAATTACGGCCCCTATCACTTCCCCGAAAAACTTATCCCGCTCATTATCAAGAATATTCTTGAGGGAAAGAAACTCCCCGTCTACGGCAAGGGCTTGAACGTGCGCGACTGGCTCTACGTGGAAGACCACTGCAAGGGCATCGACATGGTGCTGCGCCAGGGCCGCGTGGGCGAAGTGTACAACATAGGCGGCTTCAACGAGGAAAGCAACATCAACATCGTGAAACTGGTGATCGACATCATCGCACGCATCATGCGCGAAGAGCCTGAGTATCAGAAACTCCTCAAGGTGGACCTGAGCGAAATCAACGAAGGCCTCATCACCTACGTTGCCGACCGCCCCGGCCACGACATGCGTTACGCCATCGACCCCACAAAAATCGCCATCGAACTGGGATGGTATCCCGAAACACCCTTCACCGTGGGCATCGAGAAAACCATACGCTGGAACCTCGATAACCAGGAGTGGGTGGAAAGCGTGACCAGTGGCGACTACCAGAAATATTACGAGCAAATGTACAATAATCGATAACTTAATCCCCTCACAACCATCATGAAAGGTATCGTTCTCGCCGGAGGTTCAGGCACACGCCTCTACCCCATCACAAAAGGCATCTCAAAGCAACTTGTCCCCATCTACGACAAGCCCATGATCTACTATCCCATCTCGGTGCTGATGCTGGCGGGCATTCGTGAGATACTCATCATCTCCACTCCCCACGATTTGCCCTTGTTTAAGCGCCTTCTTGGCGACGGCAGCGAAATAGGCGTGCAGTTCAGTTATGCCGAGCAGCCCAGCCCCGACGGTTTGGCTCAGGCCTTTATCATCGGTGAAGAATTCATTGGCGACGACAACGTGTGTCTCGTGCTGGGCGACAACATCTTCTACGGCCAGAGTTTCACCAAGATGCTCACCGACGCCGCCCAACGCACCTACAGCGACGACAAATGCACCCTCTTCGCCTATCCTGTGGTCGATCCCGAGCGCTTCGGCGTGGTGTCGTTCGACGAGAGCGGCAATGCCACAAAAATCGTGGAAAAGCCAGCGAACCCCGAATCAAAGTTCGCGGTAACAGGCCTGTATTTCTACCCCAACGATGTGGTGAAGGTGGCGAAAAGCATCAAACCCTCGGCACGTGGCGAACTCGAAATCACCACCGTCAACCAGGTGTTCCTCGAGCAGCAGCGCGTGCATGTGCAGACCCTCGGCCGTGGTTTCGCATGGCTCGATACCGGCACAGCCGAATCGATGATCGATGCCTCAAACTTCATTCAAACGATTGAGAAACAGCAAGGTGTGCAAGTGGCATCGCTCGAGGAAATCTCGTTCCGCAAGGGATGGATATCGCGCAGCCAACTGCTCGAACTCGCCCTGCCGCTGAAGAAAAACAACTACGGCCAGTATCTCATCAATCTCGCTGAGAATGGACTATAAGGAGCCTAAAATAATTCAACTCCCGAAAATCGTCGACCCGCGGGGCAATCTCTCGGTGATAGAAGGCGAGGCCAACATCCCCTTCGGCATCAAGCGCACCTACTGGATCTACGACGTGCCCGGCGGCATGAACCGCCTGGGGCACGCGTTCCGCAAGCAGGAGGAATTCATCGTGGCGCTGTCGGGAAGTTTCGACGTGGTGCTGCACGACGGCGAGAAGGAGACGCGCTACCACATGTCGCGCTCCTACTACGGTCTCTACGTTCCGCCCATGATGTGGCGAAGCATCGACAATTTCTCCACCAACTCGGTGGTGTTCGTCCTCTCGAGCGAAACCTACGACCCTTCAGACTACATCGAAGACTTCGACGAATTTCTTAACGTACTAAAACACCAAGAGTTATGACGTCATCTCGCGAAAACACCATCCACGACTGTTCGCTCATATCGCTCTCGCGCCATCATCACGAGAACGGCAATCTCACTGTGGTAGAAGACTTCAATGAGATTCCTTTCAAAATCAAGCGGGTGTTTTACCTCTACGACATCCCGGGTGGTGAAGACCGAGGCGGCCATGCCCACAAGGCACTGTATCAGTTTATTGTGGCCATCAGCGGCAGTTTCACCATCGACCTTCACGACGGGCGCGACACCGTGTCGTTCACGCTCAACCGTCCGTTCCAAGGGCTGCTCGTGGCGCCTGGTGTGTGGAACACGCTCCACAATTTCTCGTCGGGCTCGGTGTGTGCGGTCATCTGCAGCGATGTGTACGACGAGAGCGACTACATTAGAAACTTTGAAGATTTTTTGACCTACAAAAGCGCCAATGCAAAATAGATGATGAAGGAATATAAATTTCTTGACCTAGGCCTGGCTAACAAGCACTTGGAAGACGAACTGAAGCAGGCTGCATGCCGGGTGATTGAATCGGGCTGGTATCTGCACGGTCCCGAAACGAAGTCGCTGGAAAAGGAACTGGCCGAAATGTGCGGCACAAAGCACTGCATAGGCGTGAGCAACGGCCTCGACGCACTCCGCCTTATTTTCAAGGCCTACATCCACATGGGCAAACTCCATGAAGGCGACAAGGTGATCGTTCAGGCCAACACCTACATTGCCAGCGTGTTGTCGATTACCGACAACGGCCTCATTCCCGTGCTTTGCGAACCATCGGAATCCACGCTCAACATCGATTCCAGCAAGGTGGAAGCACTCATCGACGACGATGTGAAGGCCATCATGGTAGTGCACCTCTACGGCACTCCCTGCTGGGACGAGAAATTGCGCGCCATTACCGAGAAGCACCATCTGCTTGTGATTGAGGACAATGCGCAGGCGATTGGGGCGAAGGCGGAGGCCGTGGGCATCAACGGGCACAACATCACCTGCGGCCTAGGCCATGCATCGGCCATCAGTTTCTACCCCACCAAAAATCTGGGTGCCCTCGGTGATGCCGGCGCGGTGCTCACGAGCGACGAAACCCTCGCCGCTGCAGTGAAAGCCCTCGCCAACTACGGCTCCGACCGCCGTTACCACAACATCTACCAAGGCTACAACTGCCGCCTCGACGAGATTCAAGCCGCCATGCTGCGCGTGAAACTCCGCCACCTCGACGAAGAAACCGAGCGCCGAAACAAAATCGCGGCCACCTTTAGCCAGCATATCACCAATCCACTCGTCGTCACCCCATGCATTTTCCCGGGCATGGTGCAAGTGTGGCACCAGTATGTGGTGAGGGTGCAGAACCGCGACGCATTCCGCGACTACCTGCTCAGCAACGGCATCCACACCGATGTGCACTATGCCACACCGCCCCACAAGCAACCCTGCTACGCCGAGATGGCCTACTGCCAATTCCCCATCACCGAAAAGATGGCCAGCGAAGTGGTGAGTCTGCCCATCGCAAGCCCCATCAGCATCGACGACGCCATCGCCATCGCCGACGTGATCAACAAATTTCAAGGATAAAAGAAAGAATGACTCAAGATAAGCATATCAGCACTCAGGCTCCTATCGGAGTTTTTGATTCCGGTTTCGGCGGACTTTCCATTCTGCGCGAAATCAGGAAAGTGCTGCCCGACTACGACTACATATTCCTGGGCGACAACGCCCGTGCGCCCTATGGTTCGCGCTCGTTCCACCTGGTGTATGAATACACACTCCAAGCCGTGAAGCATCTTTTCGACCAAGGTTGCTCGCTGGTGATTCTGGCGTGCAACACGGCTTCGGCCAAGGCGTTGCGCACCATCCAGCAGAAGGATCTGCCAGGTATCGACCCTTCGAAGCGCGTGCTCGGCGTGATTCGCCCCACCGTGGAGAAGGTGGGCGAAATCAGCCAGAACGGCCACGTGGGCATCTTCGGCACACCCGCCACCATCCAGAGCGAGAGTTACAACATCGAGATAGGGAAAATGCACCCCACATTCAAGGTGTTCGGCCACGCCTGCCCCATGTGGGTGCCGCTGGTGGAAAACAAGGAAAGTGAAGGCGAAGGCGCCGACTATTTCGTGAAAAAGGACATCGACGCCCTCATAGGCCTGTGCCCCGACATCGACGCAGTGATTTTGGGCTGCACCCACTATCCGCTGCTGGTGAACAAAATCAAGCAATACATGCCCGAGGGCGTGCACATCATTGAGCAAGGCGGCATTGTGGCCGACAGCCTCAAGGACTACCTGGCACGCCATCCCGAAATCGACGCCCGCTGCTCGAAAGGCGGCACCTGTCAGTATTTCACCACTGAAGACGCCGAAAAATTCAGCGAAATGGGCAGTATTTTCGTCAACGAACAAATAGAAGCCAAACACATCACACTGTAATGCCCACCTCAGCGCCCATCATCGGAATCGTGCGCCATTCCATCAATGTGGATGGCGATGGCGTGTGCACGCTCGTGGCGTTCCACACCTGCACGCTCGCTTGTACCTATTGCCTTAATCCGCAATCACTTACCGATGCCGACAAATTCCCCGTATTCACCCCGCAAGAGTTGCTCGAACGCGTAAAAATCGACGACCTCTATTTCCAAGCCACCGGCGGAGGCGTGACATTTGGCGGCGGCGAACCCATGCTGCGCGCCGCCTTTATCCAGGAATTCAGGAGCATCTGCCCCGAAAACTGGAAAATCTCCATCGAAACCGCACTGAATGTGAAAGCAGAACTCGTAAAGAGCCTCATTCCCGTGATCGACAAATACTACGTCGACATCAAGGATATGGACACCGCCATCTATGAGCAATACACAGGGCGAAACAATAGTCAAGTGATTGAGAATCTACGTATTCTGGCCGATAACAAGGTAGCAGATAAGGTAATAATACGCATCCCGCTCATCCCCGACTACAACACCGATGCCTCGCAGCAAGAGAGCATTCGCCTGCTGGAAGAGATGGGTTTCCGCAATTTCGACCGCTTCGAGTATATCAAAAACCCGAAGAAATCGTAGCCTTAAGGATTGTAGTAATCGGTGCAGTAGAACCCAAGCACCTGTTGCGCAGCACGATACGATTCGGCCGCGGGACCATCGGGGTCGAGTTCCATCGACGCCAAGTAGGCATTCATCGCCTGGCGCCAGTCTCCCTTCTGCCTGAAGGCATGACCACGCAAACAGTAAACCTCAGCCATCACGCCGGGCTCAGCCGAAGGTTCGTGGATATATTCATCGGTAGCCGAAATCACAGCATCGGCCTCGCTATTAAAAAGCAATTGCTTTATATCGTCTATTTTTTTCATTAACTTTGTAATTGTAATGTAAAGTTAAGGATAATTCCCGAAACCACCCACCTATGAAACGAATATTATTTGCACTCACATTTATATATATAGCGATTTTCGCTAGCGCAAAACTCACGCCCGAACAGTGCCAAGGCAGCCTGGGGCCATACCCCGCAGTGAAACACCAGGCAGCCGCCCCCGACAGCCTCACGCCAGTGTGCCTCGTGCACGTGGGGCGCCACGGTTCGCGTTTCCCAGCGGGCTCTTATTCGGCCAACACCATGCTCAAGGCGCTCAACAAGGCCGACTCACTGCGCACCCTCACCCCGCTGGGCATGCAATTCAAGCGACTGATTGAGAATGTAATCATCCGCTCGGTGGGACGCTGGGGCGCACTCGACTCCATAGGCATGGCCGAGCAGCGCGGCATCGCCCGACGCACCATGCGCCGCTGCCGTTCACTCTTCAAGACCGCCTCGCTCGAGGCCATCGCCAGTCATTCGCCCCGCGCCATCATGAGCATGTATTCGTTCACCCACGAAGTGGCGAAACACGCGGGCGGCATCAGCATCCACACCACTTCGGGCAAGGAATGCGATGCCCTGGTGCGCCCATTCGACTGCGATCCCATCTACAAGGCCTACATGCAGGCAAAACCCTATATACCACTCTACGACAGTTATCTAGCCGCCACTGCGCCAAATACGGTAACCCGCCTGCTGGGCGCAAAATATCCCGCCACAAAGGAGGAACTGCAGCAACTGTCGATTATCGAGTATTACAACATTGCCAACATGAAAGCCATGGGCATGGACCACCATTGGCAGCCCTATCTCAGCGAGGACGAATATGAGCAACTCTGGTCGTGCTTCAACCTGCGGCAATACTTCATGCACTGTGCCAATCAACTGTCGGCAGCGCCCGCCAACCAGGCAAAACCGCTGCTTCGCCACATCATTGAGCAACTCACGGCTGGTGCGGTGGGTGGCACGCAGCCACGCATCACTGCCTATATTGCCCACCAGGAAACCTTGATGCCACTGCTCTCGCTGCTGAAAATCGAAGGCACTCAGTTCAGCGGCAGCGACCTTGCGAAGTTGAAAGACCAGGTGCAGGACTTCCACCTCTGCCCCATGGCCGCCAACTTGCAGTTTACCCTCTATCGTGGCCATAGCGGCAGACTCTACCTGCGCTGCGATCTCAACGAGCACATCATCAGTCTGCAGAGCGGCGGCGAAG
>JAUNCU010000065.1:7466-13959 GCA_030526455.1 Bacteroidales bacterium
TTCAGGCTATCGCCAAATGAAGAAACTTCTGTTCATATTCCACGTGCTGCTCCTGCTGCTCTACAGTTGCGGGAGCAAAAGTCGCATCGCGCCACAGCCCACCATCGCTACGGCTCCCGCCAGCATCGACACAGCCATCACCCTCGTGCTCATCGACACGGTTTCGCCCGATGACACTATCGAGCAACTGGCCAACGACAGCACCGACACCACAGCATATATCGACTACACCCACAAATTGCGCGCCGGCCATGCCAGCGTCGACACCTTCCGCATTGTGGATGTGCTAGTGCTGCACTCCTCGCACGCCCTCGGTGCCGACACCTTCAGCGTGGATGGTGTGATTGCGCTCTACAACCGCTATCGGGTGGGCGCACATTACCTCATCGGCCGCGAGGGGCAGATCTATCGGCTAGCGAACGAAAACGACGTGGCCTTCCATGCGGGCGAGAGTTTCTTGCCCTGCGACACCGCTCGCCGCTCGCTCAACCGCTGTTCGATAGGCATTGAAATCATCAACGGCAAAACCTCAGGCCCCACTCCAGAGCAATACGATGCGCTGCTGAGGCTCGTGGACGACATACGCGGCCGCCATCCCATCAGTTACATCTACGGCCACAGCCACATTGCCCCTAGCCGCAAAACCGACCCCTGGGCATTTGACTGGCCATACTTCTACGAGCAACTGCAATTCACCAACCCCGCGCATTCTGACACCACAATCGACTCAACCGCTGTCACTTTGCCCACTGATGGCCAAAGAATTGATGTCAAATAGTCAACTAAAGAATAAAAAAACTGCAAAAATTCTTGCGGAAATAGAAAAATTATTACTAATTTTGCAAATCAAAATTTAAGCAGGGTTATGATACTTGAAAGTTATATTTCAGGAACCAAGTTCCCAAAGCTTTATTCCACCACTGGAGGAATGAAGCGTAGAGATGACTCCCTCAAAATCTGGCCTCGCTACCCATCACGAGAATTATCTACTGAAGACTCTTATCCACAATAAGAGCCTTTTTTCGTTATTTATAATAGTTAGTTAAACATTAAGAGTTATGTCACATTTAAGATTTAAAGAAGTGGAACTGGCATTTAATAGGGAGCCAGTTACAGTTGATATTCCAAAGGAGGCTCCATCGGAATATTATGGTAAGTATGTGTTTAACAGAAAAGCCATGTTCAAGTATTTGCCTAAGAAGACATACGACGCACTCACCTACGCTATCGACAACAAAATGCCGCTCGACCTGGCAGTGGCCGACAGTGTGGCAGCGGGCATGCAGAAGTGGGCAATGGAAAAAGGCTGCACACACTACACCCACTGGTTTCACCCACTGAACGAAGGCACTGCAGAAAAGCACGACTCCTTCATTGAGCACGATGGCAAGAACGGCGTGATTGAAGAATTTAGTGGCAAACTCCTCATCCAGCAAGAGCCCGACGCTTCCAGTTTCCCTAACGGCGGCATCCGCAACACTTTCGAAGCCCGCGGCTACTCGGCATGGGACATCTCTTCACCCGCATTCATCCACGACAACACCCTGTGCATCCCCACCATCTTCATTGCGTATTCAGGTGAGTCGCTCGACTATAAGACTCCACTGCTGCGCGCACTCAACAGTGTCGACAAGGCCGCTACAGCCGTAGCACAATACTTCGACAAGAATGTGAAGCACGTGGTTTCCAACCTCGGCTGGGAACAGGAATACTTCCTGGTAGATGAAGCCCTCTTCGCCACCCGCCCCGACCTGATCATGACCGGTCGCACCCTCATGGGACACGAAAGCGCGAAGAACCAGCAACTTGAAGACCACTACTTCGGCGCTATCCCTATGCGCGTGGAAGAATTCATGCTCGATCTCGAAATTGAATGCCACAAACTTGGTATTCCTGCCAAGACCCGTCACAACGAGGTGGCTCCTAACCAATTCGAACTCGCGCCCATCTTCGAAGAAACCAACCTTGCCAACGACCACAACCTCCTCTTGATGAAGGTAATGGCTCAGGTGGCACGTCGTCACCACTTCCGTGTGCTCCTCCACGAGAAACCCTTCGCCGGCATCAACGGTAGCGGTAAGCACAACAACTGGAGCCTGAGCACCGACACTGGCGTGCTGCTCTTCAAGCCCGGCAAAACCCCTGAAGAAAATCTCCAGTTCATCACTTTCATCAGCAATGTGATGAGCACCGTATATAAATACAATGGCTTGCTGAAGGCTTCGATTTCATCGGCCACCAACGCTCACCGCCTCGGTGCCAACGAAGCGCCACCAGCCATCATCTCCATGTTCATGGGTTCGCAAATCAGCGCCATCCTCGAAAATCTCGTGAATGCAGAAACTGAGGACAGCCTGAAATTTGGCGACAAGTCGGGCCTTTCGCTGAACATGAATCAGATTCCACAAATCCTCATCGACAACACCGACCGTAACCGCACTTCACCATTCGCCTTCACCGGCAACCGTTTCGAATTCCGCGCCGTGGGTTCGTCGGCCAACTGCGCTAGCGCAATGATTGCACTCAACGCCGCCCTGGCCGAGCAACTCATGGAATTCAAGGAAGCCGTCGACGCCCGCGTGGAAAAAGGCGAAAAACTCTTCGACGCCATTCTCAACGAAAACAAGAAACTCATTAAAGAGTCGCAGGCCATCCACTTCGATGGCAACGGCTACAGCGACGAGTGGAAGGCCGAAGCCGAACGCCGCGGTCTCGACTGCGAAACTTCTGTGCCTCTGATTTTCGACCGTTACCTCGACGAGAAGACGGTGGCCATGTTCCAGAAGGTGGGCGTGTTCTCGAAGGTGGAACTCGAAGCCCGCAACGAGGTGAAGTGGGAAACCTACACCAAGAAGGTGCAAATCGAATCGCGCTGCTTTGGCGACATGGCGCTCAACCACGTGATTCCTGTGGCTACCAAATATCAGAGCATGCTCCTCGACAATGTGTACAAGATCAAGAACCTCTTCCCCAAGGAGAAAGGCGAACAAATCGCCGCTCAGGATATGGCAATGATCGAAACCATGGCCGAGCACATGCAGTTCATCAAGGACAAGGTGCAGGAAATGATTGAGGCACGCAAGGTGGCCAACCGCATCGAAAGCGAACGCGAAAAGGCCATCGCCTACCACGACACCGTGGTGCCCTACCTCGACAGCATCCGCTACCACATCGACAAACTCGAACTCATGGTAGACGACGAGATGTGGCCACTGCCTAAGTATCGCGAACTCCTCTTTATCAGATAATTCTACTCAACTCTTCACCACCTTGCTGCTACCCCGTTGGCTGCAAGGTGGTTTTCTTTCATAATACATGGAAATTCTGAAACACGAATGCGGCATAGCAATGGTGAGATTGCTTAAGCCGGTGAATTACTACAAAGAAAAATACGGCACAGCCCAGTATGGCCTCAATAAACTCTACCTCCTCATGGAGAAGCAGCACAACCGTGGCCAAGAAGGCGCCGGCATAGGCTGCATCAATCTCGATGCCCAGCCCGGCAACGAATACATTTTCCGTGAGCGCGGATTGGGGTCGGGTGCCATCAGCGAAATTTTCGGCAATGCGCGCCAAGCCATCGCACAAGCACAGGCCACGGCTGAAAGCGAAACCGACTGCCCCTTCATCGGTCAGATCTATATGGGCCACCTGCGTTACAGCACCACAGGTAAACACGGCATCAGTTACGTGCATCCGTTTCTGCGCCGCCACAACTGGAAGTCGCGCAACTTGATGCTGTGCGGCAATTTCAATATCACTAATGTGGAAGAGGTTTTTGCCGAAATTGTGGCTGAAGGCCAGCACCCACGCATGTATGCCGACACCATTCTCCTGCTGGAGCAGATAGGGGCCGCCCTCGACAAGGAAAACCAGCGACTCTACGACCAGCACAAGGCCGACGGACTCGACGGCATCATGCTCACGAAGAAAATTGAGGACGAACTCAACGTCACCAATATCATCAAGTCGCCATCGGCCACTTGGGATGGCGGTTTCGTGATTTGCGGCATCATAGGCAGCGGCGATATTTTCATCGTGCGCGACCCGCACGGCATTCGTCCCTGCTTCTACTACCTCGACGAGGAGGTGTTTGTGGCAGCATCGGAGCGCCCCGTGATTCAAACGGCCATCAACGTGAAACGCAGCCAAATCCAGGAACTGCAGCCAGGCGAAGCCATTGTGGTGAAAAAGGACGGAACAGTAAGCACCACACAGATATTGCCAAAACTCGACAACCAGCGCTGCTCATTTGAGCGCATCTACTTCTCGCGTGGCAGCGATGCCGATATCTATAAAGAGAGAAAGCAACTGGGCCGAAATCTTACGGAGAAAATCCTTCAAGCCGTGGACTACGACCTGGAGCACACCGTGCTTTCGTTTATCCCCAACACCGCCGAGGTGGCCTACATCGGTATGTGTGAAGGCATCGACGAGTATCTCAAGGCACAGCAACTGGAGCAAATCGCCACGCTCGACAGCAGCAGCCCTGATTTCAAGGAGCGTGTGAAGGCGATTCTGGAGCAGCATGTGAGAAAAGAGAAAATTGCTATCAAAGATATTAAACTGCGCACCTTCATCGCCGAGGGAAAATCGAGAGATGAACTTGCCGCCCACGTCTACGATGTGACCTACGGCCAAGTGGAAAACGGCATCGACAATCTGGTGGTGATCGACGACAGCATCGTGCGCGGCACCACACTCAAGCAGTCGATTATCCGCATTCTCGACCGTCTGCATCCCAAGCGCATCATCATCGTGTCGTCGTCGCCACAAGTTCGCTTCCCCGACTATTACGGCATCGACATGTCGCGCATGGCTGAGTTCTGCGCATTCCGCGCCGCCATCGCGCTGCTGAAGGAGAGAAGCATGGAGGATGTGATCAGCAATGTCTACCACAAGTGCAAGGCGCAAGAGCATCTGCCCAAAGAAGAGGTGGTGAACTATGTGACCGAAATCTACGCGCCTTTCACCGACGACGAGATTTCATGCAAAATCGCCGAAATGCTCACCGTGAGCCACATAGAGGCAGAGGTAAAGATTGTGTATCAGTCGATAGAAGGGCTGCACGATGCGATATCCGAGCATCCAGGCGACTGGTATTTCTCAGGCAAATACCCCACACCGGGTGGCACAAAGATGGTGAACCAGGCGTTCATCAACTGGTATGAAGGCAATCCCGATAAAAGATAACCAATTGATTAGTGAAACATTGAGCGCTTCTCCATCACTGGGGAAGCGTTCTTTATTCTAGTGGCACAGGGTTGGTGTAGGTTTCGTCGTCGGCATTGTAGCGGAGGAAACCTTCGTCAACGAGATAAGATAGCGCGCTCATGATGTCGGCCGACGGAAATGCGAGGGTGCTCACAAATTCCTCGATGCGCCGCGGCTTCACCTGCGCCATGTAGAGGATGCCGTCGCGCACGTCCTTCGATGTGGATCTCGCCCGCTGTTTGGCGGTGATGCACACGTCGCAGTTGCCGCATCGGCCCTCCGACTGCTCGCCGAAATATGCCAGAAGCGTCTGCTCACGGCAGGCCTCTTCCTCGAAAGCATAGGAAATCACGGCTTCGATGCGTTGCTCCATGCGCTCGCGCTGATGCTCGTAGATGGTGAGTGGAATCTGCACGTATCGCGGTTCTTCGCGCGAAGTGGTGAAAATGATGTAGGCGGTGCGCTTGCGTGGAATGTAGTGCAGCACGTGCTGGTGGGTCAACTCGATGAGCGCCTCATAAATCTGCTGCTCGCTGAATCCGTAGCGGTGCGAAAGGAGTGCTTCGTTGATGAACACATAGTCGGAAAACAGCCCCGAATAGGTGCGCAGCAGTGCCTGGAGCACATGGTCGACTTGTTCGTTAGAGGTGTGAATGCTGTAAAGTTCCTCTTTTGTGGCCATGATCATCACGCGCGACTGATGGTCCATTTCCTCCACATATTCTATATAGCCAGCCTGGGTGAGGAGTTTCAATGCGCTGTGGGCGGGCAAGATGGGAAACTTGAAAGTTTTACAAAACAGGTTGAAATTGAATTCGCACTGGCGCTGATACCCCTCTCCCACCGCTATGTGGAGATTGTTGCCCAGCATTTCGTATACCTGCTTGATGAAATCGCGTTCGGGAAAGGCGTCGGTGATGTGTTTGCGCAGTGTGCGTTGGTCGGTGGAGCCGGTGAGCAGCACGGCATAGGAGCGCTTGCCGTCGCGACCTGCGCGTCCCGCTTCCTGGTAGTATTCCTCCAGCGAATTAGGCACATCCACGTGAATCACCACCCTCACGTCGGGCTTGTCGATACCCATACCGAAGGCATTGGTGGCCACCATGACCTGCACCCGTCCAAAGAGAAAGTCCTCCTGACTGGCGCGCCGCTCCTCCGCCTCCAGTCCCGCGTGGTAGCGGGCGGCGGAAAAGCCCGCGTCCCGCAGCAGCTCACACACCTCCTCCACCGCCTTCCGGGTGGCGCAGTAGACGATGCCGCTCTGGTCCCGGCGCTTGCG
>JAUNCU010000066.1 GCA_030526455.1 Bacteroidales bacterium
GCAACTCAGCAACAATGGATAAAAATAGCAAGATCTATATCGCGGGACACCGCGGGCTGGTGGGTTCGGCCATTTGGAAAAATCTTGAGAAACGCGGTTACCACAATCTCGTGGGACGCTCTCATGCCGAACTCGACCTCACCGACCAACTCGCCGTGCGCCGCTTCTTCGACGAAGAACGCCCCGACGCCGTCGTGCTCGCCGCTGCCTACGTAGGCGGCATCATGGCCAACTCGCTCTACCGCGCCGACTTCATCATGCAAAACATGATGATGCAGTGCAATGTGATCAGCGAAAGTTATGCACATGGCGTGAAGAAACTCCTCTTCCTGGGCTCAACATGCATCTACCCCAAGAATGCGCCACAGCCCATCACCGAAGACGCGCTGCTCACTTCGCCACTGGAATACACCAACGAAGAATATGCCCTCGCAAAAATCTCGGGCTTGAAGATGTGTGAAAGTTACAACCTCCAATATGGCACCAACTATATGGCGGTGATGCCCACCAATCTCTATGGCCCCAACGATAATTTCCACCTCGAAAACAGCCACGTGATGCCCGCGATGATGCGCAAGGTGTATCTCGCACGCATGATTGGCGAAGGCAACTGGGACGCCATTCGCGCCGATATGGACAAGCGCCCTGTGAACGGCATCGACGGCAAGGCTTCGCAAGAGGATATCCTCGAAGTGCTCAGCCGCTACGGCATCGAGAACAACAAGGTGAACCTCTGGGGCACGGGCACACCGCTGCGCGAATTCCTCTGGAGCGAAGACATGGCCGACGCCAGCGTGCACGTGCTGCTCAACGTGAATTTCTCCGACGTGATAGGCATGGAGAAATACTCAAGCGTGCACTTCGGCAGCAAGGCCGACGGCAAGGTGGACCGCGACAGCAACGAAGGCCGCGGTGGCGCTGTGCCATCGCTGGGCGAAATTCGCAACTGCCACATCAATGTGGGCACTGGCAAGGAAGTCACCATTAAGCAACTGGCTTATCTCGTGGCCGACGCCGTGGGCTTCACTGGCACCATCGAATTCGATGCCACAAAGCCCGACGGCACTCCTCGCAAACTCTGCGATGTGTCGAAACTCCACAGCCTCGGCTGGAAACACAGCATGGAAATTGAAGACGGCGTGAAAGCGCTCTTCAAGTGGTACATCGAAAATTGATTCTACTCACATCATAACAACTCTTTCATCTATGCCAACACCCAAAACTAAAGGCGGCTCGTCTCTAAAAGAAATCACCCGCATCTCGCTCGACGAGCCAAAAATGTATCACGTGCTCCTGCACAACGATGATATCACCACCATGGAATTTGTGGTGATGATTCTCACCCAAGTGTTTTGCAAGTCGGAACCCGCTGCGCAAGAAATCATGCTCAAGGTGCATCGCAATGGCAGCGCCATTGTGGGCACCTACAGTTATGATGTAGCCCTTTCACGCCAGTCAAAGGCCTCTGCCTTGGCTAGAAAAGAGGGCTACCCGCTCAACATCACAATCGAACAAGCACAATAACACACACTATCTACTTCTCATTCTATGGCAAAAAAAGAAATTTCTTTCAATCGCGACATGGAGCAGGCAATGAAATATGCCACCAATTTTGCCCTGTCGCTCAATAGCGCATTCCTCACCCCCGAGCATCTGCTCTATGGCATGCTCCAGTTGCCGCAACTGCAGGATGCCCTGTGGATGTGCAACGAGGCGCTTGATTTCGACGATTTTCTCGACGAAATCGAAGAACAGGTGGAGAATGCAACCAAAGACGACTCTGCAGCGAAGGAACCCGACGGATTTTTCGAACCCTCGATCCAGTTGCAGCAACTCATCTCATCGGCTATGCACAGCGCCATGATGGCCGAGCGCGACAGCGTCACCATCACCATGATGATGAGAGCCCTGCTCGACCTGAAGGATTCGTGGGCGGCCTACCTCGTGCGCAAGCACACCAATGCCTCCGACGGGAAAATCCTCTTTGAAGTGTCGATGGAATTCAACGACTGCACCGGCGTGGCCGCAGAATCCATCGACGACAACCCCTTCGGCGACGATGATGATGAGGGCGACAGCGACGATGGTGGGGTCGAATTCCCTTTCGGCGATAAAGGCACCATTTTTATCAGGCCTAACGATATGAACATGCCTTTCGGCGACGAAGGCGACGACTCTCCATTCGGCACCACGTCGAGCAAGTGGAAAAAATATGTGACGTGCATCAACGACCACATCGCCGACCGCAATCCGCTCATCGGACGCGAACGCGAACTCGACCGCACCATCCAGGTGCTCTGCCGAAAGGAAAAGAACAACCCGCTACACCTGGGCGAACCGGGCGTGGGAAAAACTGCCCTGGTCTATGGCGTGGCGCGACGCATTGAGGCGGGCGAGGTGCCTGAGCGCCTGAAGGACTGCCGCATCTACCAACTCGATATGGGCACGCTGCTGGCGGGTAGCCGCTTCCGTGGCGACATGGAGCAGCGACTCAAACTCATCATGGAGGGTGTGACCAGCGAAGAACGCTGCATTCTCTACATCGACGAGATTCACAACATCGTGGGCGCGGGCCAAGGCGCTGAAGGCGGCAACGATGTGTCGAATCTGCTCAAGCCCTATCTCGACGGCGGCGAGGTGCGCATCATCGGTGCCACCACCTACGAGGAATACAACCGCCAACTCACGCGCAGCAAGGGCATGATTCGCCGTTTCCAGACCATCGACGTAGAGGAGCCTAGCATTGAGGAAACCGTCCACATCCTCACCGAACTGAAAGATGTATACGAAAAATACCACAAGGTGAAATTCGACCATTCGGCGCTGGAATATGCAGTGAAGGCGAGCGCGAAGTTTATCACCGACCGCTTCCTCCCCGACAAGGCGCTCGACCTGATCGACGAAGCGGGCGCACAGGCCGAACTCGAAGGTAAGAAACACAAGAAAATCACCCAAAAGCATATTGCCGAAGTGCTGGCGAAGGTTACAAAAATCGACGCGCTGGCCATCAAGCAATCCGACAACAAGAATCTCGCAAAACTCGAAAGCAACATCAAGAGCGTGATCTACGGCCAGGACCGCGCCGTGCAGACCGTGGTGGAGGCTGTGCAACTCTCCAAGGCGGGCCTCACCGACGAAAACAAGCCGCTGGCGAGTCTGCTCTTCGTGGGTCCCACAGGTGTGGGCAAAACCGAGGTGGCAAAGACGCTGGCTCAGGAACTGGGCGTGAAACTCGTGCGCTTCGACATGAGCGAATATGTGGAGAAGCACACCGTGGCCAAACTCATCGGTGCGCCTGCGGGCTATGTGGGCTACGACGATGGCGGCCTGCTCACCGATGCCGTGCGTAAGAGTCCCGACTGCGTGCTCCTGCTCGATGAAATTGAGAAGGCACACAGCGACATTTTCGACATTCTTCTCCAGGTGATGGACTATGGCGTGCTCACCGACAACAAGGGCCGCAAAGCCCACTTCAAGAATGTGATCCTTATCATGACGAGCAACGCCGGTGCGCAATATGCCGCTCAAGCCTCACTGGGCTTCGCATCCACCGCCACTGCTGGCGGCGCTATGCTCAAGCAGGTGAAGAAGACGTTTAAGCCCGAGTTCATCAACCGCCTCAACGAGATTGTGGTGTTCAACGATATGGACAAGAAGATGGCGAGCCTCATCCTGGCCAAGAAACTGCGCGAACTCGACGCGAAACTGGCAGCCAAATCGGCTACCATCACCCTCACCGAAGCCGCCCGCGAATTCCTCCTCCTGAAGGGATTCTCGAAGGAATACGGCGCCCGCGAAATGGACCGAGCCATTCAGCAGCACCTCAAGACCATGCTCATGCGCGAATTGCTCTTTGGCAAACTCAAGAAAGGCGGCGACGCTGTCGTTGATGTAGAAAACGAAAAACTCAAGATTCAATAAGTCAATGGTGAATACGATTTTTCTCGACGACGACGAATTGTGGTTCCCATCGCCCATCTATGCCGACGGCGACGGCCTGCTGGCACTAGGCGGCGACTTGAGCACCGACCGACTGTGGATGGCCTACAGCAACGGCATTTTTCCATGGTATCCCTACGACGACAACGACCTCATCATGTGGTATTGCCCGCTTGAGAGATTCGTGATTTTCCCTAAGGACATCCACATCTCCCACTCCATGCGCACGCTCATCAACAAGCACCGCTACCGCGTGACCTGGGACAAGGATTTCGAGGGCGTGATCCAAGGCTGTGCCACTGCCCAGGAGCGTAACAAGGGTTTGGGCGCATGGCTGGGCCCCGACATGATTGAGGCCTACACACGTCTGCACCGCGAGGGCATCGCCCACAGCGTGGAGGTGTGGGACGGCGACAGGCTGGTGGGCGGTCTCTACGGCGAGCGCGTGGGCAATGCTTTCTGTGGCGAAAGCATGTTTTCGCTGGTGCCAAGTGCCTCAAAACTGGCGCTCATATGCCTCGCCCGAAAAATGGAGGCCGAAGGCGTAGCCCTCATCGACTGCCAATTCGAAACACCCCACCTCAAAAGCATGGGCGGCACCTACATCCCCTACAACGACTACATGCGCCTCCTCACAGGCCAGCACGACGTGGATTTCATATAACATCCACATCCATATCAGCACAAAAAAAACGAGGGCGATAACCCTCGTTTTTTTGTGTATCATATCACTTGACTATTATCGGCCAATGTATTTCTTGCCATTCATGATGTAGATGCCCTTATAGGTGGCAGGATCTACAGGGCGACCAAGAAGGTCGACTGGAATGTGAGAAACAGCCGGGCGAGTAGTGGTGACATCAATCACGCCGGTAGGCTTTTCGGCAATCAAAGCCTCAGCAAGGCGCTTGGCATTAAGAATGCCACAGCCTGCATGCAATGGACCATATTTGTCGTTTTCACACGCTTCGGTCCAGTCGTTGGTCTGGCGAATAAGATTGCGCAAGCGGTTGGCAGTGATTGTTGGGTCGTATTCAAGCAGCAGCGTAGCCACGCCCGCCATGTAAGGAGTAGCCATCGAAGTGCCCGAGAAGCATCCCCAGTAATAATCTCTTGCAGGATACTCGCCCAGCGGATTTTTACTGCACCACACGTCTTGCGATTCAAGTTGAGATGGAGTGGCTCCCTCGCCATAGGTTGTCGTAACCGACGACATCATATAAGTGCCAGGAGCACACACATCGGGATGCTTGCGGCCAAGGTCGTCGATACCCCAACTCGATGAGCCATAAATCATACCCGGATGGAACATCACGCCCGACTTTTCGTAGTCGCGGGCCGTCATATTGCCCACCGAGATACAGGATTCTACCGTGGCTGTGCAATTCAAGCCATAACGAGGACGAATGCCATTAGGGACTATACCTTCACCGTTACGCAGATGCAAGTCGCCATCGAGCGATTCAAACACGGTGCCAGGCTCACCCGAAATCACAAAACTCGCCACCACGTTGGGCTCTTCGATTTGTATCAATTCGGAAACTGAGGCACAAGTCCTATTGCGACGCTTTTCGTAGGTAATCCATTGCTCAGTGGCATCGGCATTCGATAATGGTTCGCCCATTTCGTCCATAATCACATTGTCCACCACCTTGTGCTGAATCGTGTCGTAGGCTTCGATGGCCAACTTACCGGCACCTTCAGGGAAGATAGCGCAGAACGAAAGAAACGACTCATAATCGGTGAAAGCACGAAGTTTCTCACCTGCAGTGGTAAACGTGTGGCTAAAATAGGGACTACCCGTACCCTTGCCATAGTTGCCCACCGAAAGGAAGAAAAGGCGACCTGGAGCATTACCATTATCAGTGAAAGAATTGATCGCATCCGACCATGCAGTGATGCCATCGTGATACATATCAGTGCGATTACTTGCACTCACGCTCACCACGCATGGCACATTCAGTGAATCGGCAAGGGCAGAGATTTTTGGCAGAGCCTTATTGAGCGCTGAAAATTCAAAGAAGCCCAAAGTGGCACCTGTAGCAATGCCTTGCATGCCGCGGCCATCGTCGTAGGCACCTGCGGCTATACCCATCACATGGGTGCCGTGGGTGTCGAACAATGCCTTATGTTCCATGATTTCTTCGGGGTCGGAAAGCGTTGCGTCGTAATAATACATGCGTATAAAGCGCGAAAGACCGGTTTCGGCATCGCGAAAAGCCACATGGCTGGTTTCCATGTCGCCATCCCCTACCACCAGCAGCACGCCTTTGCCCGTGAGTGGCTTTGGCAAACCTATGCTCTGTGCCAAGGCGGCGTCTTGCAGATAGTGCACTCCAGTGTATTCACGATCCACCTTCAGTGGCGAGGTGTAGGGCGAAACTTGCGCCATTATGCTTGATGAGCCCAGCGCCACGCATGCCAGGCACATGATGAATTGTAGATATCGTTTCATATATTGTGTAAGTTTTGATTTCTGCTTAAAAAATTACCCACGCCTATATACAACAAATGCCGTTGTCCAAAAATCAAGGATAACGGCTATACGTTGCGCTTGGAGCGAGTTACAAGATTTAATTACTTGTAAACGCTGTCGCTAACAGTGAGGCTGTAACGACCCTTTGCACGACGACGTGCGAGGACCTTGCGGCCATCAGCAGTTTTCATACGATGACGGAAACCATGCTTGTTAGCTTTCTTTCTGTTTGATGGTTGGAATGTTCTTTTCATCTTTATTTAATTTTTATATTTTTAGCGTTGTAGCAAATTGCGACTGCAAAATTAGTCACTTTTTTGAAAATAAACAAATAAGTGAGAAAATTTAATGCAAACTTTTTGCACTTTTTACACAATTAGCGTAATTTTGCAGTGAAATTTGATAAGAACTACATTTTTACATTAAATATATAGACTAAAAAATTTATGATTAACGCTCAAGACATTAAAAACGGTGTTTGCATCCGTTTGGACAACCAACTCTATTTCTGCATCGAATTCTTGCACGTAAAGCCAGGCAAGGGTAACACTTTCATGCGCACGAAACTGAAAAACGTTGTTGACGGCCGCGTGATTGAACGCCGTTTCAACATTGGTGAAAAACTCGAAGACGTGCGTGTAGAACGCCGCCCTTATCAGTTCCTCTACATGGACGGTGCTGATGCAATTTTCATGAACCAGGAAACTTTCGACCAAATTCCCATCAACAAGGAAATCGTGAGCGGTTCTGCTTTCATGAAGGAAGGCGACGTGGTGGAAGTTGTCACCGACGCTTCTACTGAATCGGTGCTCTACGCTGAAATGCCTATCAAGACCGTGCTCGAAGTTACTTACACCGAACCAGGTGTTAAGGGCGATACCGCTACCAACACCCTCAAGCCTGCCACCGTGGAATCAGGCGCTGAAGTGCGTGTGCCTCTGTTCATCAACGTGGGTGAAAAGATCGAAATCGACACTCGCGACGGTAGTTACGTAGGCCGCGTTCGCTAATAAGCAGAACTCTATCCTGTTACCATAACAGCAAGGCAGCATCCTCACCACCGAGGATGCTGCCTTTGTTTTTTCTCATTCCCCCACCCACCCAGCCCCGTAACGGGCTCGGGTGGGGTAACGGCCTGCGCCGCCGTTAATCGGTGGCTACTTTTGTGGCTTTTTCTACCTTTACCACGAACGACTGGCGGATGTCGCGCGACGATGCGCCCACCTTTATCTTGTATTGGCCAGGGTCTACGGTGAATGCCTTCTTGGTCACTTTGTAGGTGGCAAATGCGTTGGCGTCGAGCATCATGGTCACGGTTTTCTTTTCGCCGGGCTTGAGGAATATTTTCTCGAAGCCGCGCAGGGTCTGCACGGGTTCGTTTTCACCCACGTTGAGCGGTTCCACATACACCTGCACCACTTCGGCGCCGGCCATCTTTCCGGTGTTCTGCACGTCGACCTTCACCTGGCACTGCTTGTCGGTGCGCTTCACTTTGAGGTTGCTGTAGGCGAAGCGGGTGTAACTCATGCCGAAGCCGAAGGGGAAGGCTGGTGCCACGCAGTCTTTGTCGAAGGAGCGGTAGCCCACGAAGAGGCGTTCGTCGTAGTTGATGAAGTCTTCGCCCGCTTTCTCGTAGAAGTTATTGCTCGAGGCGTAGTCGTACCACTGCTGTGCCCAGGTGGCGGTGAGTTTGCCGCTTGGGGTCACCTTGCCGGTGATGATGTTGGCCAATGCCTGACCGCCGCCTTGGCCGGGGTAGCCCGCCCATATGATGGAGCGCACGTCGTTGGCCCAGGTGCTCACGTCCACCGCGCCGCCAGTGAAGAGCACCACCACCACATTGGCATTCGATGCGGCGGCGTCTTTAATCATCTTCACCTGCTCGGCGGGCAGTTGCCATGGTCGGTCGGTGCCTTCTTTTTCCACCTTCTCGCCAAATCCCGCGGTCACGATCACGGCATCGCAGAGAGCCGCTTCGGTGGCGAGGTTGTCGACCTGGGCGATGCGGTAGCCCAGACGGATGCCCGCTTCGCCCTCACTCTCGGTATAGTCGATGCGGATGGCATAGTCGCGGTTGGCTTGCAGATTGATGGTGAGTTCGTTGCCGCTGAAGGAGTGGTCGCCCCAGTTGTCGAGCACCATGGCGTCGTCGATCCACATGCGGCTGGCGTCGTCGCTGGAGAGCACCAGCGTGTATTCGCCCGAGGCTGGCACGCGCAGATAGCCGGTGTAGCGAATCGAGAAGTTGTCGGTGCCCAGGAAGTCGGGCTGCGGTGTGCCGGCGCCCCAGTAGAAGTTGAGGCCGTCCACATAGTCGCTCATCAGCGGAATGCCGCCCAGGCTGGGATTGTTGAAGTATTCAGCCTTCAGGCCGGGGGTGCGGCCGCCGCGGTCGCGGTAGAGGTGGGTGCAGGGCTCTTCGTCGTAGATTTGGTGTCCTTTGATGTCCACACTCTTCATCAGCACTTTCAGCCCGCCTGTGATGGAGGTGGTGCTGAAAGGCGTAACCTTCGAACTCCCGCCGCCACAGGGTATCTCATCGGCGAAGGGGCCTACCACCATCACCGATTTCGCTTTGGGGATGGGCAGGAGGCTGCCTTGGTTCTTCAGCAGCACGATGCCTTCTTCGGCCAACTTCTGCGCCACCATGCCGTTGTTTTTGTTGTCGAGCATAGCGGCGTCGGTGGTGGCTTTGAGTTTGTCGAATTCAAAACTGTAGATCATGTGCAGAATGTGGCGCACCTTGTCGTCGAGTTCCTTCATTGTGAATCCTTCGTTGGCCATCACCGTCTTGAGGCTGTCGCGGTTGAAGTATTTCGCCCGGTCTTTGCCGTCCATGTCGAGGTCGAGGCCGCCGCGCATGGCTCGGCCGGTGCTATGGGTCGCGCCCCAGTCGCTCATCACCACGCCATTGAAGCCCCACATGCCGCGCAGCACCTTGGTGTTGAGCCACGAGTTTTCGGTGGCATACACGCCGTTCACCAGGTTGTAGGCGTCCATCACGCCCGCCACCTCGGCGTCTACCACGGCAGCGCGGAAGGCTGGGAAGTAGATTTCGTGGCAGGTGCGCTCGTCGGCACGCGAGTCGATGCGTTTGCGTCCCCACTCCATATTGTTGAGCGCGAAGTGCTTCACCACGGCCGCCACGCCATTCTGCTGAAGGCCCTTGATGAAGGGCACTGCCATCTGGGCGGTGAGGTAAGGATCTTCGCTGTAGTATTCAAAGTTGCGGCCACACACGGGCGAACGCATAATGTTCACACCCGGCCCGAGCAGGATGCCCACGCCACGCGCCTTGCAGTCGGTGGCGAGCGAGGTGGAGAGGGCTGCCATCATGCGGCGGTTCCACGTCGAGGCCACCACCACCGAGGCGGGATACTGGGTGCTCTTGCCGTAGTTGCGCACACCCATCGAGGCATCGGCCATCTTCACTTCGGGGATGCCCAGTCGCGGAATGGGGCAAGTGCTGAACCCGCCCTTGTATTCGCCCAGCAGGTCCATCTTCTCCTCCAGTTTCATCTTCGCGAGCGTGGCCTCCACCTTCTTCTGAATGGCGGCTTCGGCCTTACTCTGCTTTTTCGCACCATGGCAAGGCACCGCCATCAGGCACACCGCCACTATGCTGGAAAGTATATGTTTCTTGCTACGTATCATCATATCTTCTAGAAAAAAAATGAATAACAAAAAAAGCGCCGCCCGCACCAAAGCAGCGAGCACAATCACCTTTAATCTACAAATTTAGTCATTATTTTCCAACCATCCCAACCCACACCCAATTTTTCCCGAAAAACCCCAAAGAATGCAACGCCCAGCAGAGCCGCCTACCCATAAGAAAATAAACCACGCCTAGCGAACGCGGGCGGAAAGGTGTTCAACGAATTAAGCGAATTATTTATGTGGGTGAATTCTAATGCGGGAAAGGTGGTCAACGAATTTAGCGAATTGAACGAATTATTTTTGTGGGTGCAGTTTTTTGACACCTAATTTAACCAATCATAACCAATTCAACCAATTTTTATTGAGGGTGCAACAAGTGCTAGCCAGGGCGCTAAAGGGAGCGTGTCAAGATGTGATATATGGTTGTATCAAAAAGCAGAACATGGTTATGACAAAAGTAGAATATGGTAGGGGCGCGATACATCGCATCCGCCCCAGGCAAAAGGTATCTTCTTACAAAGGTGTGAAGTCACCTCCAAATAGGGTTGTTTTTCCAATCCGAAGAGAAACCGAGCATATAGATTGGGATGTGAGGATGCTCATTGAATAATTGTACAATCTCTTGCTTATAGGTATTGTGGGGATGAATAGCATTACACAGATACAACAAGCACGAGATTACCCCGAAAGCACGTTTGCGTTGATTCTCGGTCATCTCTCTCGATAGCCATGCTCTACTAAGGCGCCTCACATTTACAGGCTTTTTTGCAAATATGCGGTACCATAGACGTGAGTGATGAGCAACTGCATTTCTCAACACCGATACAGATTCAAGCCAACTTGACAAATCTCTGGCTGAATACAATCCAAATTCATTGGCAATAGCAGATTTTATAGGAGACTGAGCCTTAAGGTTCTTATACATCTTTGACAGAGTACCAAAAGTTGCTGTTTCAAAAATCATCCAAGCATCAGGATTTGCACCTTCAGTGGTGTCCTCATCCCAATCATCATGATTCCTGATGAAATCGCGAGCGAAAGGATCTGTACTTCTAGCGAACTCATATTTCATGTCTAGTACAAAATCCTCGTGATATTCCTTCTTCTCAAATAGAGAACCGTCAAGATACCAAAGCCCCGAATCTGTTGCAAGAGAAAGAATGGTTATGATCTTTGTACGCAAGCCCACCTCGAGGGTTTCAATTGCATTGAAGAGAATTTGCCGTAGGGACTTATCAAACTCATATCGTTCCACCACAACTTCAAAAAAAGACTCATCCTTAAAATCTCCAGATTCTTCATCTATCATATCAACCCAAAAATACTTAAGGCGAAAATAACTAACTCTTGACAAATACGATTTGGCAAAAGTTTTGTCGCAAAACTCCATACCACGTTGCGCAAGTATGGAGAGTTGCTCATCTATTGTTCTTGGTTTCTGGTTGCTCATGTTATAAAAAATGACTCGCCTGCAGTTCTTACGGGATGCAAGCGAGTTCTGTTATCTTCGATACGGCACTGCCGCTATCTTCTAATATAATTATCCAATACCTATTTGAGCATAAAATGGAGCCCCAATAGAAACTAACACTGCAAAGATAAAAGGTTTTCTTTAAATAACCAAACATTTCAAAGAAAATCAAGTTTTAGTAGTAAAGAATGCACCGACGAGAAATCTTGAAATTAATTAAGCAATATCGGCTTATCGCTTCGCCCCACGAAGTATTGAGCGAATTATTTTGCCGGTGCTTATTTTGCCGATAACGTGGCCAATACTTGTTGACTCGTTTATAAAAAAATAATATGGTTAAACTGGTAAAAATTGGTTTAATTCAGTGTTAAATCACATCACTCAGCCAACTCAGTTCTAAGCATGGTTGGGTTGTATTTCGGTTTATTTTCTCACGGTGAGCCACTCTCGCCCACTGAGGGCTGCCCCAATTGCGGTAGCGGAAAGAAAAAGTGGGTGTGGAGGTTGTGGGTGTGGGTAATTGTGATTATATTTGCATTTTTAATGTGGCGACCGTTCGCCTTAAGGAAAAACTACACATGAATTTAGATTCTTTTATCAATAAATGTATAAATGCGGTATCGGACTGCGTGAAGGCGGCCTCTAATGGCGCCGATACCGCCCAGGCTCCCGCTCAGCAGGATGCCCAACCTTCGTTTGCCCTCGCCGAAGACACGCTGAGGCAGTTTCTGAACGACTACAACTGCAAATACAGCGTGGATAAGGTCGACGAGGAGAATCCCCGGAGTGCGCACCGCTACTATTTCGACTTCCAGGGCGGCCACTTTGTGGTGTTCGCCTACCATGGCGCGGGCATCGAGGTGATGTATCCGCGCATTGTGGATGTTCCCGAGCGCTATCTCCACATCGTGCGCGCCACGTGCAACCAGCGCAACATGCAGGACTCGCGCTTCAAATACTCCTACGAGCACCTCTCCCAAGATGCCGAAGTGGGTGTGCACATCTCCTACTTCGCCGAGGTGACTACCGTGGAGGCGCTGCACGAGGCGCTGGAGGCATGCTTCGGCGCTCAGCGTGTGTTTAACGAGCGCCTGAAGAACGCCATTGAAAACGCCCGCGACGAGGGCACACTCGACGTGGAACGCCACTTCAACGACCACAAGCGCGAGCGCTTCCTCATCAGCAACCAGGAAATAAGCCACAGCCAGGAACCCGACAAGTCCTATATCATGCCTGAAGGAAAATTTGCCCTGCACCACGCGCTTCGCGAAGTGATGCAGCGCCCCGACATCACGCTCACCCGCATGCAGGTGATCGAGGGCGAGAAGGTGAGTGAGGTGACGGCCGAGGACGCCGATCTGACGGCGATTGACCTGGGCGCCAAAATATTCGACACCCCCGCTGGCGGCGAACCGGGCTTCCTCTGCCCCACACTGGTGGCGGTGGCCCACTACAAAACGCCGCTGAGCCCTAATCCCGACGAAGAATATGCGCTCATCGTCACCATGCGCGCTGCGGGCACGAGCGAACACACCGCCTTCTGCCGCGTGACCATGGTGTTCGACCAAGCCGACGTGAGCCTGCGCAACTCCATCCTCAGCAAGGCCGACAACAAGATGCCCACCTCCTATTCCTTCCTCATCGGCAGCGACACCACCAGCACGCAGCAAATGCGCGCCGAGGCGGAATACATGTGGAAAGACGCTTTGATAAAACTGGAGGAAGGCAACGCCAACGACCTCACAGAGGAGCAACAACTGCTGCTCGACGTGACCAACGGCGACACTGCCTACAACATGTACTGGGGACGCCGCTACATGCTCGCCAACCGCTACTACGATGCCATCGCCCACTTCGAGAACGCCTACCGATGCATGCGCCGAGGCTTTTTCAGCAGCAACAAGGAGGAAAGCAAGCAATTCCTGCAGATGATGTTCTTCCTCGGATTCTGCTACTGCGAACTCCGCCTGTGGGAAAAGGCGTTCTTCTACCTCAACATCGTGCGCACCACGGGCAACATCCATCACGTGATGGAATACGTGAACGTGCTCGCAAACTCGGGCGACATACGCGTGTTCCGCGAGATTGAAAACATAGTGGACGACATTCGCCAGCAATACAACGACGACGACGATATCCCCGAACACGTGCAGTCGCTGCTCTCGTTCCTGCGTCGCCGCCGCGCCTATTCGCTCATCGAGTTTGGCGAAATAGAGGAAGCCGAAAAGGCATTCAAAGCCCTGCTCGACGACCCCGAAAGCCACGACTACGCCCTCTCCGAACTAGCCTACATCCAAAAACTAAAAGCACAAAACGAGGAAGAAGACGCCTCGCCAAAAGAAGGAGAAGCACCCTCGGAGAAGGAATGATTTTTTCAGGAGTTAAGGAGATTTCTTTGGGAGGAAGTTA
>JAUNCU010000067.1 GCA_030526455.1 Bacteroidales bacterium
GCGAAATGGAGCGAAGCGGAATGAAGCAGCACCGGAGCGAAATGCCTGCACCCGATGCACCCTTAAAATGCATTCCATGGGAATGCGACAACACCGTCAATGCGTACATTTACAATTAAATAGGATGTAAAAACAAATAGCATCCATAGCGTGGTCGCATCCCGATGGGATGCAAATTTGTACATGACCAGTTGCAGGCATTTCGCCGTGATTCCACTCCGCTTCGCTCCGTTCCATCACGGCTGCATACCTGCCTACGCACATCCAATCCCTATGGGATTGTGCCGCTTAGCCCTACTTCTCCTTCTTATCTTCGTCAGAGTAGGTGCCGTATTCGGCTTCTTCTTTGCGTTTTTGCTTGTAGTATTCTTTCTTTTTGAGCACGAAGTGCAATACCACGATGATTACGATGCCCACGCCTAGCACTCCGAAGTAGTGCAGATAGTCGCCGTCGGCGAGGCGTTCGCGGCCCATCCATGCCATGAGGCAGAGATAGAGGAAGAGCATGAGTGGCACCAGGGTTGATGACTTGAATTTATTCTTCATCGGTGATCTCCTTTCTGTAAGGTGAGGCTTCGGGGTTGAACTCGCCGCTGGTCAGGCGGTTGTAGATGTTCACACAGGCCCAGGCGTCGATGGCGGCATAGCGCTGCTGGGGCTCGGTGAGTGTGGCGCACTCCCAGTTGGTGAGGCGCTGCGACTTGCTGATGCGCTGCTGGAAGAGGATGGCGTAGATTTTTTGCAGACTGATGTCGGTGATATGGTACTGCCCCACCATCTTCTGAATCTCGATGAAGCCGGCGGGCTGCACGTCGCACACCTTCGCCAGTTGGCGAAAATCGTCGTGGGTGGAAAGTCCCACCTTGGCGCAATTAGCGTCGGCAAGGTATTCGGCCAGGGCGGTGGGCACGCCTATCTTGTTCACTCTGAAAAGGAAACAGATGTCGGGTGTGGAGAGTTGTATGAGCGCCATCTTGTGGTGCTCTCCCTTGCGAAACGACGGACGCGTTTCGGTGTCGAATCCCACCAGCGGGGTGTTGCGGAGCACATTCACAGCGGCTTTCACCTTCAGCATCGAGTCGATCACCACCACCTCGCCAGTATATTGCACCGTGGGCAGCGAGTTGATCTCCGTTTTGTCAATCGAAACCTTAAACATAGGCCAGCGATTATTTTTTATTGATTAAAAAACTCTGGAGCGAGAAGCCCCAGAGTTTATAATATGAAGTGTTGATTGAAATATCAATTATTTAAGAGCATCCTGTACCTTGTCGTTAGGAACCATGCGCTCAACAAATACATAGGCACCAGTCTTTTCAGAGCGTACCATCTTAATTACTTTGCTATATGTACGTCCTTCACCAGTTTGAAGGGTTGCAACTACTTTCTTTGCCATGCTTCAAATATTATTTAATTTCCTTGTGGATAGTGTACTTCTTCAAGTAAGGATTGAACTTCTTCAATTCCAAACGTTCTGTTGTGTTCTTGCGGTTCTTAGTGGTGATGTAACGTGACATACCTGGCACACCGCTTGCCTTCTGTTCTGTGCATTCAAGAATTACTTGAACTCTATCGCCTTTAGCTTTTTTTGCCATAATTCTCTAATTACTTTACAAATGTTTTGATTTCCTTTAAGTTACCTTCAGCAGCAGCCTTCTTCAGTGCTGCATCGAGACCGATACGGTTGATGATACGCAAACCAGCGGCTGACACGGTCAGACGAATCCAAGTTTGTTGTTCAACCCAGTAGAACTTACGATTGAAAACGTTCACGTTGAATTTACGTTTTGTTCTTCTCTTAGAGTGCGATACGTTGTTACCGGTAATCGCCTTCTTGCCTGTAATTTCGCAAACTTTTGACATAGTTGTCTAATACAATTTAAATGTTCAAAATTATTTTTGATTACTCGACTCAAGACGGTTACTTCTACCTCGTAGTACAATATCCATGGCCTAATGTGGACCACCATCGCTTCGCGAAGTGAGAAGGCGACGCTCGGCTATGGCTGCCATTGGGGCTAATAAAAATATCGTCCTACGCTTTACACACCATCTAAAGCATCACGACGGTGCATCGAAGTTTCAACGATCATGTCACAGAACAGGACTAACGGGAAGTCGTAGTACCCTGCCTTGAAATCGACTGCAAAGATACACATAATTTTTCACTTAACCAAACCATTCCACACTTTACCCGCCATTTATCGCCGAAAAAGCCGAAAAACTTAGCAAAAACCGGGGCGCCACCCTCACCGAACGCATGCCGGCAAGCCCAGGCGGCAGGCCATGAACCGCAATCGCAGCATGTTTACTCTTCCTACATATAGCCCCAGTCTGTCCGAAAACTCAAAAATTCGGCAGGACTATAGCGAAAACACCAGGCGACCACCCACCGCCGTCGGAGACGGCTTATTATGGTTAACTCCATGCAAGCGAGTGAATTGCGCAGCAATTCGCGAGCGCGGCTTGGAGACAGGAAACTACGAAGGAAAGAGCCTCGGAGAGGGTCGGTTATGGTAGCAACCCGAGTTTTCGGACAGCCTCCCCCGCAAGGAAGACACAAAAAAAGGAACGACCTTGCCGTTCCTTTTCTGTATTATTAAGAGATAAGTGTTTCTTATTTCTTAGCAGCTTCGAGAGATGCTTTGCGGAATTCCTTCATCTTCTTTTCGATTTCGAGAGAAGCCTTGCGGGCACGAGTACCAGCAGCCTTGTTTCCGTTTTCAACTTGAGCAGCAGCGTCCTTTTGAAATGCTTCGTAAGCAGCAGCGATTTGTTCTACTAATTCTTTCATTGTTATAAGTGTTTATTGGTTAGTTAATAAAAATTATCGTGACAAAGATAAACAAAAAATTGAAAAAACAAGCAAAAAATGCACGTAAATGTGTGATTTAATAGGCATTATTTATAAAAATATGCATTTACCACCCCGAAAACACATATTTTTCCACATTCCCAGGACAAAAACCGGGATTTCGAGGCTGATTTTCAGAGAGCGAGAAAAAATGCGCTTCATTAAGCCCAAACCTTAACTTTTAACTTCCATTAAGCACATAGTGCAAAATGCTTGCACTGTCAAAAGGTAACTTTGTGGTGTAAAAAGAAAACACCCGGAATTATGAACAACATTCGCTCAATCTCTCGCACCGACGTGATTATGGCCAACCTGAGTTGGAACGGCCAAACACTGGCCAATGTGTCAAAAAGTGATTTCACCTCTATCGACGACGTGGTGAAACTCATCTCCACCATGGCCGGCAAGTGCTTCGGAATTGCCAAACTTTGCATCCGCAACAAAACCCAGGGTTGGGCAGTGAACATGGCCATCAGCACACCCAAGACGCCCAGCATGCAAAAGCCCCTTTTCGCCGCTTCGGCACCTAGAGGCACACAATTTGCACTGCAATTCTAAACATAGATTTGCGCATATTATATAATGTGAGTAATTTTGCAGAACGAAATTTATTCACCTAACATCATAATATGCACAAAATGAAGAAAGCAATGTTTATCGCAAGTGCGGCACTGTCACTTGCACTGGTGGGCTGCTCGGGCGGCTCGGGCAAGGCATCGGAGAATGCCGAAGAAGTGATCAAGCAAGTGGAAGACAGCGCCACCATCATCGGCAGTTGGGTCGACGCCGACCAGAAGGGTTTTGAACTGGTGGACGACTGCAGCGCCAAGGCCATCAACGACGCCGACAAGGCCTACCTCGAATGGGCAGCCAACGAAAACGGCGACACCCTGCTCCTGATTTCGGAAGCCGACACCGCCACCTACGCCATGCAACTGGCCGACGGCAAACTCTCGCTCACCGACAAGGACGGCAAAACCAAGGAGTACACTCGCAAATAATCACACCACATCGCCACATAGAGCGCCCGCTGATGCCAGCAGGCGCTTTTTTACGGAAAAATGCCACAATAGGAGTGAAAAATTATCTTAAAATAGACTTACACATATTTTATATGTGGAATATTTTCCGTAATTTTGTTGTGTGATATGATGTACAACTATCTATAACACAAATCAAGTAAAAGCCAGTTATTTCACCACTGAGATAATATTACATTTTATTATATAACTATTTTAAAAAGTAAACAACATGGTTTATTCACATGAAGTACAGGAAATGTGCTGTGTAGCAAAGGGTGCTAACCACCCATCCGCACCTATTCCAGAGGAAGGAAAATGGGTTAGATCTAAAGAAATCAAAGATGTTTCGGGCTTCACTCACGGTATCGGTCACTGCGCTCCTCAACAGGGTGCCTGCAAACTTTCGCTCAACGTGAAAGAAGGTGTGATCGAAGAATGCATGATCGAAACTATCGGTTGCTCAGGTATGACCCACTCTGCAGCAATGGCAGCAGAAATTCTCCCTGGCAAGACCATTCTCGAAGCGCTCAACACCGACCTCGTGTGCGACGCTATCAACACTGCAATGCGTGAATTGTTCCTCCAAATCGTGTACGGCCGCACTCAAAGCGCGTTCTCAGAAGGCGGTTTGGTAATCGGTGCTTCTCTTGAAGACCTCGGTAAGGGCCTCCGCAGCCAAGTTGGTACCATGTTCGGTACTCGCGCTAAGGGCGTTCGCTACCTGGAAATGACCGAAGGCTACTGCACCCGCATGGCTCTCGACGAAAACAACGAAGTTATCGGTTATGAATTCCTCAGCCTCGGCAAGTTCACCGACGCTATGAAGAAAGGCAAAACTCCTGAAGAAGCCCTCGCAGAAGCAAAAGGCCACTACGGACGTTTTGAAAATGCACCTAAGTATATCGACCCACGTAAAGAATAATATAAGGAGGATACAATTATGATTAGAGAAGTAAAATTTGAATCTCAAGACCGCCGCATGAAGCAAGTTCTCGCTGCTTTGAATGCTGCCGGCATTAAGGACGTTGAAGAGGCTAACGCCATCTGCGAACAATATGGTATCGATCCTTATAAGACTTGCGAAGAAACTCAACAAATCTGCTTCGAAAATGCAAAGTGGGCTTACGTAGTGGGCGCCGCTATCGCATTGAAGAAGGGCTGCAAAGTGGCTGCCGACGCTGCTGAAGCCATCGGCCTCGGCCTCCAGGCTTTCTGCATCCCTGGCTCTGTAGCCGACGACCGTCAGGTGGGTATCGGCCACGGTAACCTCGCTGCTCGTCTGCTGCGCGAAGAAACCAAGTGCTTCGCTTTCCTCGCTGGTCACGAATCTTTCGCTGCCGCTGAAGGCGCTATCAAGATCGCTGGCAAGGCCAACAAGGTGCGCAAGGAACCTCTCCGCGTGATCCTCAACGGTCTCGGCAAGGACGCTGCTAAGATCATCAGCCGCATCAACGGTTTCACTTACGTGCAAACTGAATTCGACTACTTCACTGGCGAACTTAAGGAAGTGGCTCGCACTCCTTACAGCGACGGCGACCGCGCTAAGGTGAACTGCTACGGTGCCGACGACGTGCGCGAAGGCGTGGCTATCATGTGGAAGGAAGGCGTTGACGTTTCTATCACTGGTAACTCAACCAACCCAACTCGCTTCCAGCACCCAGTAGCCGGCACTTACAAGAAGGAACGCGTGCTCAAGGGCATGCCTTACTTCAGCGTTGCTTCTGGTGGTGGTACAGGCCGTACTCTCCACCCAGATAACATGGCTGCAGGTCCTGCATCTTACGGTATGACCGACACCCTCGGCCGTATGCACTCTGATGCTCAGTTCGCTGGTTCTTCTTCAGTTCCTGCACACGTGGAAATGATGGGCTTCCTCGGCATTGGTAACAACCCAATGGTAGGTTGTACAGTGGCTGTAGCAGTTGACGTGGCTCAAGCACTCAACAAGTAATAAGCACTCATTTACTGAACAAATACAATTCGCTCCCGCATTCGTGGCCACACGAAAGCGGGAGCAATTTTTTTGGAGGGGAGATAGAATAGGCTTGAGATAGACCAATAGGCCTTATGTCCAATAAGGAATCAGAGGAAAAACACAGGGGGCGAATTTGTGGGAGAGGCGGCGCAATCCCAGAGGGATTGGATGTGTGTAGGCAGGTATGCAGCCGTGATGTAACGGAGCGAAGCGGAGTGGAATCACGGCGAAATGCCTGCAACTGGTCGTGTACAAATTTGCATCCCAGCGGGATGCGACCACGCTATGGGTGCTATCTAATTTCACATCATATATACTTGAAAATGTGCGAATTGATGGTGTTGTCGCATTCCCATGGAATGCATTTTTACGTGCATCGGATGCAGGCATTTCGCTCCAGCGCTGCTTCATTCCGCTTCACTCCATTCCGCAGCGCCTCCCCTGCATACCTGCCTACACACATCCAATCCCTAAAGGGATTGCGCCGCCTCTACTTGTCATTTCTCTGCACTGCAGAATCTATCCCCATGAAAAATCCACTGAGCCCCGACAGGTCCGCCAGCCCCGATAACCTCCGCTTTCTCACCCCACAATCCACTTGCCTGCCTTGGGCAGTTTTCTTAGCAGCACGCAGCATGCGGCCACTGTGGCATAGGTGATGATGGCGCCGAGGAGGATTTGGATGGGTGTGGTGAAGATGCCGAGTGCGCCAGCCTCCCCTACACCCCAGGCGTCGCGGAGCGTGGTGATCACACTGGCGAGCACCAGCATGTGCGACAAATACATGCCGTAACTGGCTTTCGACACCGGGAGTATCACATTCTCGTAAATCCATCCGCCGGCATTGATTTGCTTGAGTATCAGGAGCGCACCTATTGCCATGAGCGCTACGCCGGTGGTGTCATAGTTGAGGGTCCATTCCCAACTCACGCATGTGTCGATGCCGCCTTTAGCGGGAAAACTTCCATGCGCCAAGATTTTGTAAAGCATGCCGCCAGCAGTGATTGCGAAGCCCAGAAGCCAGAGGGTTCCACCCATGAGCAGCGATTTCTTTGCCGACAAATTGGGCGCGAAACGGCGGAAGTAGAGACCCAAGAACAGGTAGCCGATGAAGCCCGATATGTAGTAGAATGTGCCGTAGGGGTTCCAACTCGCCTCGCCCCACAAGGGGAAGAGGGCCTGTCGTGGAATGCCTGTGGGGCCATAAACCACAGCCGTGGCGCCACCGCTGGCTATTTCTCTCACAAAAGGCAGCAAGGTGGTCACGCTCCAAATGGCGAGATACACCTGAAGTTCGCGCTTGCTCACGCGCTCAGCCCATGGCGAGAGGAGCGGAATGAGCAGATAGATGCCCACGAGCATGTACACAAACCACAGATGCCCAGCCGAATAATTGAAATTGAGCAGCAGCGACGGTAGGCTTTCACCGGCATCACCGCTCAGCAGCGCATACGCCAGGCTCCACAGTGCGAACGGCACCAGCAGACGTGCGGTGCGCTTTTTGGCGAACGCCATGGAGGAATCTCGCGTGGGGAAAAGAAGCATACTCGAGGCTATCACGAAAAGCGGCACACACATTCTCACGGCTGAATCAATCACCGCCACCCACACGGCATCGGCCTCGGTAAGAACCAAAGCGCCATCGCCGCCGAGATAAAACGGCTCGGTGCAGTGCACCACCATCACCATAAAGCAAGCAATCACTCGCATCCAGTCGACCCACACCACGCGTTGAGCATCCATAGTCAATATAGTTATTTAGTCGTTAAAAAACAGAAAAGCCCGAATCGTGGGATTCAGGCTAATCATCAAATTATGTGAGCGATAGACGGGGCTCGAACCCGCGACCCTCGGCTTGGGAAGCCAATGCTCTACCAACTGAGCCACTATCGCATTCTGTTATTTTTTCGTTACCGTTTCAGCGCTAATCTTTGCATAGAGGGAGGCTGGCCAAAAACTAGTGGTCTACCATAACCGACCCTCTCCGAGGCTCTTTCCTTTGCCTTTCCTTATCTCCAAGCCACGCTCGCGAATTGCTTCGCAATTCACTCGCTTGCATGGAGTTAACCATAATAAGCCGTCTCCGACGGCGGCTAGTGGCCGCCTAGTGCTGTTATTATAGGTCTGCCGAATTTTCGAGTTTTCGGACAGGTAGGGGAAGCGCTCCGTTTTCTTTTCGCAGCAGCGCGCGTGCTCCCTGAGGGGTTACAATTCGTCGTCCTTAATCTCTCTTACCGACACCACCACGTCGCCATCCTTGGTGTGGGTATAGGTAATCTTCACGAGGTCGCCTTCTTCCCAGGCGTCGATGCTGTCGCGCGAGAGTTCGGGATAAGAAAAATCGTAGGCTTCTCCTTCGCAATCCTCTATCATGATGCTGTTCATGGCGCCGCCCACCACCACGCCGTTGATGCTCAGCAGGTCGGAGGCATGTTCAGCAACCTTCTGTGCCACGATTGAGTCGATGGCTGAGTCGGCCACCACCACTGCGGTGTCGGCTTCAGATGCTTCACCCGATGCACTGCCCTCTTTCTGGCAGGCTGCAGCGGCCACCATCATGAAGGCCAGAGATGCTATGTAGAATAATTTCTTCATCGCTTCAATTGTTTTGCTTCACAAAAGTAGCACTAAATTTTGAATCAGGCAACATATAGGCACAAAAAAAGCGTGCATCCCATGGTGGGGATACACGCCTTATTATTCGGAATCAATCCGTTTCGCTAAGGAAAAGTATTGATTATTCGCCTTTTTCAAGTTTAGCCTTGAGAGCGGCAAGTGAACTGATGTCGCCGAGAGTGGTCTTTTCGAGGTTGTTAGCCACTACTGGTTCGTCAGCAGCCTTAGCGCGAGGAGCCTTTGGCTTGCGCACTTCAGCCTTTTGTTCATCTTCGAAGATGCGGCTGTGGCTGAGGATGATGCGCTTAGCGTCCTTGTTGAATTCAATCACCTTGAATTCGAGAGTTTCACCTTGCTTTGCTTGTGAGCCATCTTCCTTCTGGAGGTGCTTAGGAGTAGCAAAACCTTCAACGCCGTGAGGCAGGCTGATCACTGCACCCTTGTCGAGCATTTCAGTGATAGTGCCTTCGTGTACGCTACCTACGGTGTAAACAGTTTCGAATACATCCCATGGGTTGTCTTCGAGTTGCTTGTGACCGAGGCTGAGACGACGGTTTTCCTTGTCGATTTCGAGAACTGCAACTTCGATTTCAGCACCAATCTGAGTGAATTCGCTTGGGTGCTTGATCTTCTTGGTCCAAGAGAGGTCGCTGATGTGGATAAGACCGTCAACGCCTTCTTCCAGTTCTACGAACACACCGAAGTTGGTGAAGTTGCGCACCTTAGCAGCGTGCTTGCTGCCCACTGGATACTTGGTTTCGATAGTTTCCCAAGGATCGTCCTTGAGTTGCTTGATACCGAGCGACATCTTGCGTTCTTCGCGATCGAGAGTGAGGATTTGTGCCTCTACTTCGTCGCCCACCTTCATGAAGTCTTGAGCGCTGCGCAGGTGCTGTGACCAACTCATTTCGCTCACGTGGATAAGACCTTCTACGCCGGCTGCGATTTCTACGAATGCACCGTAATCGGTCATAACCACTACCTTACCCTTCACTCGGTCGCCAACCTTGAGTTCAGCATCGAGAGCATCCCATGGATGTGGGAGGAGTTGCTTCAAGCCGAGAGCAATGCGCTTCTTTTCTTCGTCGAAGTCGAGAATAACGACATTGAGTTTCTGGTCGGGTTCAACGATATCGTTAGGATTGTTAACGCGGCCCCAAGAGAGGTCGGTGATGTGGATAAGACCATCTACGCCACCGAGGTCGATGAACACACCGTAAGGAGTGATGTTCTTAACAGTACCTTCGAGCACTTGACCCTTTTCGAGTTTAGCGATGATTTCCTTGCGTTGTTGTTCGAGTTCGGCTTCGATGAGAGCCTTGTGAGAAACAACCACGTTCTTGAATTCTTGGTTGATCTTAACCACCTTGAATTCCATAGTCTTGTTAACGTAAACATCATAGTCACGGATAGGCTTAACGTCGATCTGTGAGCCAGGGAGGAAGGCTTCGATGCCAAATACATCAACAATCATACCACCCTTAGTGCGGCACTTGATGTAACCCTTGATGATTTCGTCGTTGTCAAGCGCTTGGTTAACGCGTTCCCAGCTCTTGCTAGCGCGTGCCTTCTTGTGAGAGAGCACGAGTTGACCCTTGCGGTCTTCCTGGCTTTCTACGTACACTTCTACAGAGTCGCCTACCTTCAAGTCAGGGTTGTAGCGGAATTCGTTAAATGGAATAATGCCGTCCGACTTAGCACCGATGTTAACCACTACCTCGCGCTTGTTGATTGAGATAACAGTACCTTCAGTTACTTCGTGATCCTTGAAAGAACCAAGCGACATGTCGTAGGTTTTTTCCAGTTCTTCTTGAGATTTCTCTCGTTGAGTTTCGCCTTTTTCAAAGGCTTCCCAGTCGAAATCTTCGATTGGAGAATTCTTTAATTCTTCGCTCATTTTAAATAGTTAATAAATTAGTTAATTACACGCCCGCAGATTCGTTCCCGCGAAACGCAAACGCAAAATTACACATAATTTTCCAATTATCAATGCATTTGCAAAATAAAATGCTAAAAAAATCGCATTATCCGCCCGCAAAAGCACGTAATCATGCTCTTCTGGGCACACATATTATATAAATGGCCTGTGCAAATTTCGTTGCCGGCATCATCGGCTAAGAGAAAAACCACACAAAAGCGCGAAAAAAATGCAAAAAATTTGTGGTATATATATAAAATGTGTATATTTGCAGTGACTATACCGAATAGAGATATAGCTTAACTATAATACTAACAATTAAACTTTACAAAACAATGAAGAAATTATTACTTCTCGCTGCTGCTGCAGTGGCCCTGAGCGCTAACGCTCAAACTCTCACCCAAACTTGGAAAGTAGACATCCCTAGCACTCTTCCTTGGGCAGACTGCCGTCAAGGCGTAGGTATGGATGGCAAGATCTACATCAACAACAAGTCTGACCAAAAGGTATACGTTGTTACTGCCAACGGCGTTGCTGAGGCAACTCTTCCTGGTGGCGCTAACTGCGGTATTGGTCTCGACCAAGCAGGCAACATCTTCGTGTCTGACGCTGCATTCCCTAACAGTTGGGCAGCCGACGCTCCTATTATCAAGGTTTACAACCCTGCAACTCCCAATGAAGTGACCACACTCTCAATCACTGAAGATATCGCAGGCATGGGCCGTGCTGACTTCGTAGGTTCCGCTAAGGGTGACCTCACTGGTGAAGGCGAACTCCTCCTCGTGGGTGGTACAAGCACTGGTATCAGCAAACTCGTAGTTGTTGACGGCGAAACTAGCGCCGACGACTCTTACGTTGCATCTATCGAAGGCGTAACTTTCGGTAACCTCGTAGTGGTTCGTCCATTCATGGATGGTGAAGAAGAAAAATACCTCTACCAAGCACGTAACGCTGCTCCCGCTATCATCTTCGCTGATGGCGACAACTTCGCAGTTGAAAAAACTATGGCATGGGAAGAAAAGGGTGCTTGCAACGGTTCTGACATCTTCGTTCTCGGTGGCAAGAAATATGTCGTTTACCCAACCCTTCCTAACTACACCGACGGCGTGGCTATCGCATGCCTCGACGACGAAGCAGTAGATGGAACTCTCCCTGCAGTAGCAAAGGTGGCTCCTGAACTTTCCGCTAACCCTAACAGCTGCCAAGCAAACTGGCTCAACGCTGAAGTTGTAAGCGAAAATGAAGCAATCATTTACCAATACGTTCCTGGCGCTTACGCTAAGGCATTCTCTTTCACTGTAGGTGCTCCTACTGGCATCAACGACGTGAACGCTGCTAACGACGTTAAGGTTCGCAAGGTGGTTGAAAACGGTCAAGTTTACATCATCAACGGCGACGCTAAGTACAATGTAATGGGTGCTCAAGTAAAGTAATCACACTTTCACAACCGCTAGAGAGCCCGCTCTCTAACGAATAATCCCACAGGGAGGATGCTCAAAGACGAGCATCCTCCTTTCTTTTTCATGAGGCTTTTCTACACATTATATATAAATATGGGCAAAAAAATTTGGAAATAATGAAGGCATTGATTAACTTTGTGGAATACAAAACATGAATAATCAAAACATCATTCTATTAACTAATTAACAACAACTCAACATGAAAAAGTCGTTACTTTTTGCAGGATTTGCAGCATTGGCACTTTGCGCCAGCGCTCAAAATCCATTTGCTTATGGCTTGAAAATGGACGGTGTGACAGCGGGCGTGGTTACCGGCACAGCGTTCACAGTGAACTATTCTCTTAACGCCGACGCCGAAAGCGCCGGAATCAACGTTATCAAGATTTCCGACATGTCGGTAGCCAAGACTGTGGCTCTGGAGGGCGAACAACTCAAGAAAGGCACTCACGCAGTGGAAATCACTACCGACGGCCTTGAAGCCGACGTTGAATATGGCTACATGGTCCAAACCAAGGGTGCTGCCATCGATGCCGCAAAGGAAATCTTCTCCGACTTCACCAGCGGTAGCGCTCACCAGTACTGGAGCCCTTACGGCCTCGCTTGCGACAACAACCCTAACAGCGCACACTTCGGCCGCGTGCTCATCACAGAATGTCAAGGCAACATGGGTGGCACTTACTTCGCAAAGGCTTCGGGCGTGGGTGTAGGTCTGTATGAATACGACCCACAAGGCAACCCCGTTGCAAACCAAGCCGGCACTTATGGCTACAACCCATTCCAGTGGACTTCAGGCACCTACCAGAGCGACAAGAGTGCAAAGTCACAGAAGTTCCAACTCAAGAAGGTGCGTATTTCTCACGACGGCCGCATTTTCTTGGGCTGTCTCAACACTGTAAACAACCCTATCTACACCGTTAACCCCGACAACCTGGGTGAATGGACTCCATTGTTTGAAGGCACTATCGACGCTGATGCCAGCGGCCTGGTAATGGCTAACGAAACCGACGTGGTTGCTGGTCCTTCAGCAGCATTCGACGTGTGTGGCGAAGGCGAAAGCACCAAGATTGTGAACCTCGCTTCTATTTACGGTCAGAGTTACGCTTATGGCAACTACACTTGCTACGAATACCCAATCGGCGCCAGCAACACTTGGAGCGCTCCAGCCACCGATGAAGTTATGCCTTACAGCCTGCAATACACCATCTCGGCTCAAAGCGTTTCGGTAGCCTACGACGAAGACGGCAACGGCATTTGGTACTGCCAATACCGTGGCGCACCAACCGATGCTCAACCAGCAATCAAGCACGTCACCTGGAATGCAACTGAACAAGAATGGGTAGAAGACTACAGCGACATCACCACAGTGGCTCGCGGTGGCGCTATCGCATTCAACAAGGACTACAGCCTCCTCGCATTCCCTGGCGGAAACAACCTGCTCAAGGTTTACGAAGTGAGCAAGAGTGAAGCAGGCGCACCTGTTCTTACTGAAAAGTATTCAGTTTCTACCAGCACCGTACGTGGCTTCAACGACATTTGCTTCGACTACGCAAACAACATCTACGTGTGCGACAACGGTAAGGAAGTGATGCAACAAATCCAACTCCCTATCGCTGATCCTACAACTCAGGTTCCTTGCCCAGAAAACCAACTCTTCACCGTAGCAACTCCTACTGCAGTTACCGACATCAACTGCGCTAAGGTTGCAACCAAGAAGGTGATCGAAAACGGCCAGGTAGTAATCATCAAGGGCGACAAGAAGTACAACGTAATGGGCGCTGAAGTAAAGTAATTTCTTACAAATTCAGTTTGTTCCCAGAACAATAACTAACCCCTTGGGGGATGCTTCAATGAAGCATCTCCCAAGTTTTTTGTATATACCATTGTGAAGAAAGAATCGCAAAAAGGAAGTGAGGGAGCGTGTTAAAACGGCTCAGTGGAAAATCCTTGGGGAGGAATTTGTGGGAGAGGCAGTGGGGGTGTGTCAAAACGCAGAATGTGGTAGGGACGCGATACATCGCGTCCGCGCC
>JAUNCU010000068.1 GCA_030526455.1 Bacteroidales bacterium
GCCGCCCCGGCCCCCACGCAACCCCCACCCACAGCCCCCGCCACCGCCGGGGCGGGCCGGGGGGGGGAATTAGAAATCGCTGAAGAAACGCGGCTTGATGAGCAGGCCTATGCGCAAGCGAGAGTGAAACTTGTTGTAGTCGAGCAAGTTCTCGCCGTAGCCATTATAGTAGTGGAGCATCAAGAACTGGTTGTCTTTCTTCCTTATGCGGTAGCCCACATCCACGATGGTGTTGTAGTTGAGGTTCCAGCCTTTGCGCTTCACGAGGGTGGTGGAGAACACCCATTTGCGGTCGTTGCTCATGATTTGAATACCGGTCTGATAGATGCCGCTGTAGCGCAAGATGTCCTTGTTCTGCTTGCTGTCGATATAGGTGAGCCAGTATTTGCCGTGAATCATAATGTGAGGCGTGAGGTAGATGTTGCCCGCCAGCGAGAGTTTGTTCCAACTGCGGTCGTACATCTTGTCGCGGCCGTTCGACTCGTGTTCAATCATGAGCGTCACCTTACCCACAAGGCGGTTTTTGCTCACCAGCAATTTCGAGATACCCAGGCCGGGGTTGAAGTTGAAGTCGCGCATAGGAAGCGACTTTTCAAACACGTTCCACATACACTTCTGCGAGTAGAAGAGGAAAGCGTAGGTGTTGAAGGGCAGTGTGCTGCGAGTGAGGCGCTGCGAAATACTCACCTGAAATTTCACGTCGCTGTTGTGGCTCGTGGGCTTACTACCGATGCTCGTACCGCCCACGAAGTAGTTGTCCTTGTAGATACCAAAGAAAGGGCGATTATCAAAGTCGCGGATAATACTGTCGGTGTCAAACTTCTCCTCGTTTTCCACTTCAGCAATCTGAGCCCGCACCAGCGGAGCAAAAAGCACACTTATGGCGAATGCAAGTAATATTTTTTTCATGCTTGTAGTTTACATGCTTGTGGTTAAAAAATCCAATGCCCAGCGGCACCAATTGCAAATTTAATGCTTTTTTCCCACACTGTAAACTAAAAAATCACCCACAAACCACCCCACTTCACACATCAACCAATTTTTCCCCATTTCCACCCCACCAGGCACCCGCCTCTCCACCACCAAGCCACCACCACCCAATGGGGCAAGTCTATAGTAAAAACGCTAGGCGATCACCCACCGCCGTCGGAGACGGCTTATTATGGTTAACTCCATGCAAGCGAGTGAATTGCGCAGCAATTCGCGAGCGCGGCTTGGAGATACGCGGCCACAAAAGCATGAGCCTCGGAGAGGGTCGGTTATGGTAGCAACCCGAGTTTTCGGGCAGCCACACCACGGCCAGCAGACCATGTTTTCGGACAGCCTTCTCCCGGCCTACCCGCAAAAAAAACGCCCACATTTGTCGGAATGTGGGGTAAAAACACGAGATTCCGACAAATTTCACCCACGATTTTTGTCGGAATGTGTATTTTTTTTCGAGATTCCGACAAATTTCACCGTTTCTTTTTATATCTTTGCAGAAATTAAAAGATTGTAAAAACAAAAAACATCCACCCCAAATCCTTTGGAATTAAATTGCTGTTAAAAAGGCAACCTTAACTTTCCAAATCTTAAAAGAAATTTTTAGAACCATAGTCTTTAAGTTCATTTTTGGGGGATGTATTTAACCACTTGCAGGCATGAAAAAGGATATCATCGGCAGAAAATACGAATTTGAGTTGCTCGACGGCGCCATGTCGTCGGCCGAGTCGGAGTTGATTATCGTCTATGGCCGAAGACGTGTGGGGAAGACCTATTTGGTGAACCAGTACTTCTCCAACCAATTCGCCTTCAAATTCACCGGTGTCTACAACCAGCCCACCGCTGTGCAACTGGAGCGCTTCGCTTCGCAGATAGAGGAATACAGCGGCACCAGCCACACTGCTCCCGAGAACTGGTTCAAGGCTTTCGACATGCTCAAGCACCTGCTCAAGGCGGCTCCTTCAGAGGGTAAAAAGGTGGTGTTTATCGACGAAATGCCATGGCTCGACACCACCGACTCCAATTTTGTGGCGGCCTTCGAACAATTCTGGAACGGGTGGGCATCGGCCGAAGGCAACATCGTGCTCATCGCTTGCGGCAGCGCCACATCCTGGATGACCGACACCCTGCTCGGTCACAAGGGCGGGCTCTTCAACCGCAGCGCACTCAGGATGTATGTGCGCCCATTCTCGCTGAAAGAAACAGAAGAGTATTTGATATCAAGAGGGGTGGTATGGACGCGCTACGACGTGGCTCTATGCTACATGATCATGGGCGGCATCCCGTTCTACCTGAAGCAACTGCAGCCACGATGGTCGTTCGCCCAAAACATCGACAACATTTTCTTCCGGGAGAGGGGCCTGCTGTGGGACGAATTCACCCACCTCTACAACACGCTCTTTAAGCAGCCAAGCAATCATGTGGCCGTGGTGGAAGCACTCGCCACGAAGAAAATGGGCCTCACACGAAAGGAAATTATCCAAGCCACAAAACTCAACGACAACGGCAACCTCACACAAATTCTCAACAACCTCATCAACAGCGAGTTCATTCGACCTTACCGCTTCTTTGGCAACAAGAAGAAAGACACTATCTACCAACTCACCGACTTCTACACGATGTTCTATTTCAACTACATCAAGGGAAATTATGGCCGCGACGAGAATTTCTGGGCCAACAGTGTCGACAACCCATCTCGCAGGGCTTGGGCGGGATACACATTCGAGCAACTCTGCCTTTGCCACATCTCACAGGTAAGGAAAGCCATCGGCATCGGCGCGGTGCAATGCGAAACCTCGGCATGGTTTCACCGAGGCGATGAAAACACCAAAGGTGCCCAAATCGACTTGCTGATAGATCGCCGCGACCGAGTGATCAACATTTGCGAGGCAAAGTTCTCGGTCAACGAATATGCTATCGACAAGGATTACGTAGAGGCGCTACAGCGAAAAATGGAAACTTTCCGCACCTCCACAAAAACCAACAAAGCACTCCAACTCACACTCATCACCACCCAAGGCCTAAAGCACAACAAGTACAGCAACTGCGTGCAAAGCACCGTAACCCTCGACGACCTATTTTCGTAACCACCAATACCCGGCCTGTCCGAAAACTTCAAAATAGGGCAAGTCTATAGTAAAAACGCCAGGCGATCACCCACCCAATGGGGCAAGTCTATTGCAAAAACGCCAGGCGATCACCCACCGCTGTCGGAGACGGCTTATTATGGTTAACTCCATGCAAGCGAGTGGATTGCGCAGCAATTCGCGAGCGCGGCTTGGAGATACGCGGCCACAAAGAAAAGAGCCTCGGAGAGGGTCGGTTATGGTAGAAGTCCCAGTTTTCGGGCAGCCACCCCCCGGCCAGCAGCCCGTGTTTTCGCACAACCTGTCTGGAAAAAAACACCCACATTTGTCGGAATGTGGGGTAAAAACACGAGATTCCGACAAATTTTACCACTGATTTTTGTCGGAATGTGGGGTAAAAATGTGAGATTCCGACAAAAGCGCTTTTCTTTTGGTGTGTATTTTAACATTTGTTTAGGAAAAAGTCCCCAAAATAGGGGTCAAAAACACGGAAAAAGTCCCAAAAACATACCCAAAAATCACGGAAAAAGTCCCAAAAATGAGGTGGGTGAGCACAGAACTAAACATAGCATCTAACTAAATCACAACAAATTATCACATCCTATTTTCAATTAAGAAATCCCCCCAGCCTGTCCGAAAACTCAAAAATGCGGCGCGCTCAAAGTTAAAAACGCCAGGCGATCCCCCACCGCCGTCGGAGACGGCTTATTATGGTTAACTCCATGCAAGCGAGTGAATTGCGCAGCAATTCGCGAGCGCGGCTTGGAGATAAGATGCCACAAAGGGATGAGCCTCGGAGAGGGTCGGTTGTGGTAGTGACCCGAGTTTTCGGACAGCCACACCCCTAATTTTTCATTCGCAATCTTTAACGCTGCGTGGTTAATTACTCTATAAGAAGATTTCAACCCGCTTTGTGATTTTTAATTTGTACTTTTTTCCGTAAATTTGTGGTGATGAAACTCAATAGTGTATCTATTCTCAACTATAAGAATATTGCGGAGGCGAATCTTTCGTTTTCGCCTAAGGTGAATTGCCTCATTGGCAACAATGGCATGGGGAAAACGAATGTCCTCGACGCCATCTATTACCTCAGTTTCTGCAAGAGCAGCACGGGGCAGACCGACTCGAGCGTGATTACCCACCAGGCCGACATGATGCTGCTGCAAGGCCACTACACGCGTCGCGATGTGGACGAGGATGTGTCGATGGGCATGCAGCGCGGTAAGCGCAAGGTGGCACGCCGCGGGGGCAAGGAATACAAGCGCCTGAGCCAGCACATAGGGCTGCTGCCGCTGGTGATGGTGTCGCCCAGCGACTGGGACCTCATTCGCGGCGCGGGCGAGGAACGCCGCCGACTCATGGACATGATTATCTCGCAAGGCGACCAGGAATACCTCAACGCCATCATCGCCTATGCCAAGGCGGTGGAGCAGCGCAATGCCATGATTAAGCGCGAATTCCGCGACCCTATCCTCTACGAGACGGTGGAGCACCAGATGGCACAGACTGCCACCTTCATCCACGCCGCACGCAAGCGATGGATCGAGGCGTTTGAGCCCATCTTCATGCGCTATTACAGCGCCATTGCGGGCGATGGCGAAACGGTGCACCTCAGTTACAAGAGTCACCTCAACGAGGCCACGATGCTGGAGCATCTGGCCGCCACCCGCGAGCGCGACTTCATCATCGGCTACACCACCCGCGGGGTGCATCGCGACGATATAGAGTTGCTCCTGGGCGAATACCCCATGCGCAAAACCGGCTCGCAGGGCCAGTGCAAAACCTACACCATAGCCCTTCGCCTGGCGCAATACGAGTTTCTCAAGGCCCACACCGCCGCCACTCCCATCCTGCTGCTCGACGACATCTTCGACAAACTCGACGCAAAGCGCGTGGAGAGCATCATCGAAATCGTGTCGGCCGACCGCTTCGGGCAAATCTTCATCACCGACACCAACCGCACACACCTCGACGAGATCGTGCGCCGCGTAAGTGGCGACTTCGCCATGTTTGGCGTGGAAAACGGTGTGTGCACCCTCATCAACCGTTCAACCCAAGAATAAAACCCACTCTGATTATGAAACGCACCAATGCCCAATCGGTGGGCGACATCATCAACCAAGTGCTGCGGCAGGAGCGACTCGACGTGCGCCTCGACGAGCAGCGCGCCCTCGCCATGTGGCCCGAACTCGTGGGAGCAGGCATCAACCGCTACACCACCGCCCGCGCGGTGAAAGACGGCGTGCTCACGTTCACCATCAGCAGCGCACCGCTGCGCAACGAACTCATGCTCTCGCGATCCACCCTCATCGCCCGCATCAACGAAGCCCTCGGCCACGAAGTAATAAAAGAAATCATCTTCAGATAACTATCATACATATGGCATTGCATATCACCATTCAAGACGAGTTATCCAAAAATGGGTCGCCTCGGGCAACTTTTGAGACGGATGATGATCGCTTATGCTTCGTTATCAATATTCCCGCCCACAAGGCGGAGAATCGCGAAAATGTAAGCGTCAAGATGGAATTGTCTAAAGATAACGCATTGTATAACAAACTACTGCACCTCATCAACCAGCATTTGTCCCAAGATTTGTCTCAAGATGTGTACCAAGCAATAGAAAAACTAAAGGCCCCCGAAAGCCTCCGCATCGTTACGATTTTGCTTCTTGTGGCACAATGCCCCGTCAAACTCGGCCAACTCCAAAAAGAGACGACAGAAAAAAATCGCAGTAGATTCGTGAGCAAATACATAAAGCCCCTTCTTGCACTTGGATGGCTGCAACGCACTATACCCGACAAGCCCACCAGTAAGAACCAGGCTTACCACATTTCATCAATAATTGCAAATATGATTCAACCAAAGAACTAAAGATAACCCCACATATCCATGCGTGTACTTTTTGTAACCCATACTAATCTCATGGAGGGCGCTAACCGTAGCATGCTCCAACTCATGAAAGAGTTGCGCCAAAACCATGGCATCACCCCTGTGGTGGTGTGCCCCAAAGCGACGCCAACACACTCATTAACAGAGGTGTGCAAAAATATGGCACAGGGGGGGGTAGAATGCCACACTCTTCCCATGGCTTGGTTTCAGAACAACTTCGACAACTATCCTAAAGTGAAAAGCATGCTCTACCGCATTGCTTCCGTTTTTCTGCCCTATTATGCCATCTTCAAGTTGAGGAAAGTGAAATTCGACCTGGTGCACTCCAATGGCAGCGTAATCGACACGGGCGCCTACCTGGCCTGGGCGCGACGAGTGCCCCATGTGTGGCACCTGAGGGAGTTCGGCTACGAGGATTTCGGCCTGAAGCCCATTCTCGGCCAGTGGTACGCCAAATGGATCTACCGCAAGTGCTCACACGCCATCGCCATCTCCAAGGCCATAGAAGCGAAATTTAAGCCCTATTTCCACGATAAAGTGAGCACCATCTACAACGGCATCGACGAAAAGGACGATAGCCTGCTCGCCACCCACGACAGCGAGGTGACCACATTCTGCATCGCGGGCCGCATAAAGCCCTCCAAAGGCCAAATGGGAGTCGCAAAAGCATGCGCCTTGCTGAAAACTCTCACATCGAAGCCCTTCAAAATGCTCGTGGTGGGGGCGGGACTCCCCGAGTACGTTACCGAACTGAAACAATTCATCGCCGAACACCAACTGCAAGACCACATCACCATCACGGGCTACCGCGACGATGTGCCACAGTTGCTCAAGCAGTGCGACGTGGGCATCATGGCATCGTCAAACGAAGCCTTCGGACGCGTGACGGTGGAATACATGATGCAAAACCTAGCCGTAATCGCCTCGCGCGCGGGCGCTAACCCCGAAATCGTGACCCACGGCGAAACCGGGCTGCTCTACACGCTGGGCGACACCGAGCAACTCGCCCACCACATGAAGCGCCTCATCGACGACCGCCCCTTCCTCCAAGCCCTCGCCCAGAGAGGCCACACCCACGCGCGCCAGCACTTCTCCTCGGTGAAAAACAGCGACAGCATAGCCGCCCTCTATCACCAACTGCTCACGAAGCGCAAATAGCACCTAGGGATGGGCTGCCCGCCCCCCAGCCTGTCCGAAAACTCAAAGATGTGGAAGGACTGTAGCAAAAAAAACGCCAGGCGATCACCAGCCGCCGTCGGAGACGGCTTATTATGGTTAACTCCATGCAAGCGAGTGAATTGCGTAGCAATTTGCGAGCGCAGCTTGGAGATAAGGAACAGCAAAGAAAAGAGCCTCGGAGAGGGTCGGTTATGGTAGTGACCCGAGTTTTCGGACAGCCTCGCCATGAAATATCTACTGAGCCATAAAAAAATCCGTGTAACGCCAGTCGTTACACGGATTCTTATTTATGAACCTTGGTTACTGATAGAGGCTTACTTCACCAGCACTTTCACTGCTGAAGTGGTGCCGTCGGTGAATACGGTCTGCTCTACGTAGATGCCTGCGGCGGCTGGTTTTTCGGTGTAGCGCACGCCGTTGAGGTCGTAGTAGCAGCGGTTAGCCACTGCCTTGCTGGTGGTCACTTCGCTAACGCCAGTCACTTCTTCAATCGCTACATTGTAGGTGCGGCTGAAGCGGCCTGTGGTTTTTGTGATCGTACCTGCACCAGCGGCCTTGGCATATACCATGCCGTCGACGATGTAGAGATTATCGCTCACGGCCCATTCCACGCCTTCAAGGGCGCCGATGGCGATAGGCTTGGTCACGTGGTCGAAAGTGTCGCCGTCGCCCAGGAGCACCGATGCCACACAGAAGTTGTTGTATGGGTTGTCGGCGAACGCCTTGAGCGATGGATAGCAAGCGGTCTGCAATTCAAATTGGTCGCTGATGCCGTCGGCTTCCATCATTTCGCGGGTCGACTTGCCGATAGGAGTACCGAAAGTGCTCTTGAGGTCGTAGGCCGTGAGAGGAGTAACGGTGGTGTCGGCATAAGCATTCACGATTTCATAGTAGTAGCGAGTGCCCGAGTAAGCAGCGGCGATGGTGCTCACGTTGGCTCCGCTCGATTCGATCTTACCTGCGTTGTAGCAGTCGGAGATGGTCACTGCAAATGAAGCAGCCGAGCCAGTGTAAGGCTGAGCCAGAATACCGCCCACGTTGTTGCTACCGGTCACGGTACCGAAGTTGTAACTGTCGTAGATGGTCAATCGGCCCACGCCGGCGATACCGCCCACGTCGGTGCTACCGCCAGTCACATTACCCATGTTGAACACACGGCGCATCTGCTTGGTTTGGCTACCGTTGTAACCGGCAATACCACCCACATACTTACCGGCGCCAGTCACGTCGCCAGTGTTGTAGCAGTCTTCGGCAAACACCTTGCACGAGCCACCCAGACCACCCACGTAGGCGTTGGTGGCATTGGTAGAGGTGATGTTACCGTGGTTGTAGCAGCGAGCCATGTAGGTAGAGTCGGTACCGGTTACCGATGCGTGACCCAGGATACCGCCCACGTGCATGTTACCGGTCACAGGGGCTTCGTTGTAGCAGTCGGTGATGCTTGAGTTCACAGTTGCGGTGCTCACAATCTTTGCCACGATACCGGCAGCATAAGAGCCTGCGGTATTGATTTCGCTAGCATTGTAGCAGCGGGTGATGTGAGTGCCGGCGAGCATGTTACCAGCCACACCAGCCGCATAGCCTGTGGTGGTAGAAGCCGAAACGGTGCCAGCGTTGTAGCAACTGTCGATCACGAATGGCACAGCATTGCTGTGAGCCACGTTCAGTGCCACGATACCGGCTGCATAGGCCTTAGCGGTCACTTCGCCTTCATTGTGGCAGAAGGTGATGCCTGAAGGAAGGAGGGCGTCGCCCACGATACCTGCGGCATAGTTGGTGGTTGCAGTCACCTTGCCATAGTTGGCACAGCGATTTGCAAATACCGAGCCGTAGCCAGCCACACCACCGGCATAATTGGTGGTGGCGGTCACTTCGCCATAGTTGTAGCAACTGTCGGCAGCGATGCTCGCCGCAGCGGCTGAGGTACCAAACACGCCACCAGCGTTAGTGGTCTTGGCGGTCACCTTGCCATAGTTGGCGCAATTCTTGAACGAACTGCCTTCGTAGGCCGTACCAGCCACACCACCAGCCGAGATAGTGCCGGTGGTAGCCACTTCGCCATAGTTCTTCACATTGTATACTTTACCGTAAGCGCTACCAGCCACGCCACCTACCGAGGTGTAGGCCTTGATAGAGGAGCCTGCGCCCACGGTGAGGTCGTGCACACAACCATCAGCGCCCAGGATACCGATGAGGCCGTAGTTCACATCTGTCTTTTCAGTAGCGTTCACGGTCACATTGTCGATAGTGTGTCCGTCGCCGTTGAGGTCGGCTTGGAAACTCTTGCCATTGTAACCGATTGGGGCGAAAGTGGTGCCAGCGAAGTCGAGGTCGGCGGTCACCTTGAAGTAGGCGCCGGCGAAGTCGAATCCGGTGCTAGCCACGAAGTCGCTCACCTTCATCCAGTCGGCAGTGCTGCCGATGAGGTAAGGCAGTGCTTCGGTGCCTTCACCGTCGAGAATCTTAGCGTTGAGAGAGGTCAAAGGAAGTTCGCGCACGTAGTCGCCAGCAGCCGAAACGAGGGTGTCGGCCACGGCGCCTGCTGCAGGCACGTTCACGTTGAGGCTTGCGCCTGCCACGCTGAAGTCGGTACCCTTCTTCACACTCCATGCGAGTTTGTCGCCGTTGAGGAGTTGGGCAGCGCTGGTCACGTAGGCAGCACTGTTGCCATCGGCAAATTTCACTACCGACTGTGCTTGGAATTTAGCAAGGGCATTGTCCTTGGCAAAGTTGAGCATTGGGTAGATGCCGTCGGCCTTGGTCCAGGCTGAATCGGGGAGTGCCACAGCAGCCGAAGCGAGGTCGGCAGTGTTCAGGCCTGCAGTGCCGGCCACATTGGCGAGGCCCACACCGTTCACATTCTGGAGTTGCTTATCGTAGAGTGCGTTTTCGAAGGTGCCGAGTGTGTTCACACCCACGAGTGCGCCACCGGTAGTCACATCGGCAGTGCTGGCCACGATACCGTAGTTCACACCGTTCACAATCTTGGTGGGAGCAGCGGCTGTAGCGGCTTGCACGGCCACGATACCACCCACTTGCTTGTAGGAAGCCACCTTGCCCGAGTTGAGCACGTTCACCAGGCGAGTGCCCGCAGCGGCGCTACCCACGATACCACCGGCACCGTATTGCTTGCCGTCGGCTTGATAGGGGTTGAGGAACTTAGCAGCCACCTCACCGGCATTCTGGCAATTTTCAATCACTGCTGCAGTGGTCTTACCAGCAATACCACCGGCATAGGTGTAGCCGGCGTACACGTTACCGCCATTGAAGCAGTTGCGCACCACGCCGCCAGCCTTCACTTCGCCCACGATACCGCCCGCTTCGGTGAAGTAAACCTTCACGGTTGCATAGTTGGCACAGTTTTCAATCACACCAGTGCTCAAACCAGCAATGGCGCCGCCGTAGCAGAAGTAGTCGAGCACGCAGTTCTTGCCTATGGTCACATTCTTCACCACGCCACTGGCGCCAAGGTTACCGAAGAGACCGCCGTAGTTGTAACTGTCGGCGCTCTTTGGATTCACGTTGCCAGGAGTGGTAGAAGTTTCGTCGTAGAATACCACGGTGCTGATCACCATGTTGTCGATGGTGTAGCCACCACCGTCGTAGGTGCCGAGGAAGGCAAACTTGCCGGCGTTGTCCTTGCACACAGGCACGATGGTGTCGCCTTCGCAGTCGATATTGGCCATCTGCTTGAGGAACTTGCCCTCGAAGTTGATGCTGGCCGCATTAGCGATGTGGGAGAGGTTCTTCAGGTCGTCCTTGGTGCGGATGAGCCATGGATTTTCAGCCGTACCGGCGCCCTCGAATGGCATAGGAGCAATGTTGAGGATCACGTTCTTGCTCACGTTGCCCTTGCTCACGCGCAGGGTGTCGGTGTATTGTTCCCAGTTGAGTTCGCCCACGCCGTTGTTGAATTTGTAGGCGTAACCGCCGTCGGTGGTGTATTGGCCACCGCGCACACCGTTCCACACCACATCGTGTGCGGTGCTGTAGGTGAAGTTGTTCTTCACTTGGCTCACGTTGTCGGCTTCGTTGAGCACCACGGCTGCTGCCGATGCTGCCTGGAAGTCGGCTGGGAGTGATTTCAGGGTTGGATACACGCCTGCTTCCACGGTCCACGCGTCGGCTGAGTAGCCTTCGGGTGCGGTGCCCGAGGTGAGGAAGGCAGTGCTCTTGGCATTGTCGGCATTCACACCGGCAATTTGTGCGTCGTAGTAGCAGCCGCTGCCCAGGGTGATGTAGGCTGGGGTGCCCACGAGGCCACGGCTACTTGCTGTAGAACCGGTCACGAGCATGGCCGATGAGTAGGAGTTGGTGATCACGCTACCGCCTGAGGTTTCGCTGTATTCCGAACTCTTACCCACGAGGCCGCCACAGTGTGGGGTGTTGGGGTTGCTCACGAAGCCGGTGGTGTAGCAGTTGTTGACGGTGGCATGATAGATCGTACCAGCCAAACCGCCCACGTAGCATGCGCTGGCCGAGATGCCCATCACGGTGGCTGAAGCAGCGCTATTGGTAAGCGAGCCGTAGGCGAATGAACCTACCAGACCGCCGACGGCCACTTCGTTGTTGGGGCTTACCACAGTGCCCGAGAATGAGCAGTTGTCGATCACAGGATTTGCCTGGTCGACGTTGGCCTTGCTTACCAAACCAGCCACACCGCCCACAAACACCTGCTTGCCGGTGCCTTGCACGCTACCGGTGGCGTTGGCATTGGTGATGCTGCTGTATTGCGAGCCCACCACTGCGCCACTGTAGCCGAGCGAACTTACCACAGCCTTTTCGACGGTGATATTGCTCAGTGGGCCATAAGAGCGGCCAGCCACAGCACCAGTGTTGTAGCCTTCCGATGCCACAATGCGAGGGCTGGTGAGGGTGATGTTGTCGATTTTACCATAGTTGCGACCAGCCACTGCAGCCACATTGTAGCCGAGCGAGGTGATGGTGGTATTTGCCATCTTCAGGTTTTTCACTTCACCCTTGAGGCCCACTTCAGAGAAGAGGCCGCAGTAGTCGTAGGCGTAGTTGTCGATGCTGAAGTTGCTGATGGTGTGGCCATCGCCGTCGAATACGCCTTCCCACATGTAGGAAGTGTTACCGATAGGCTCAATGGCTTCCTTGGTGCCAGCGAGGTCGATGTCGTTGGCGAGTTTGAAGTATTTGCCGGTGAACACGCCACGGTAGGTCACGTCGTTCACGGTCTTGGTGCTGGTGGTGCTGCGCACGCTGGCATCGTTCTTTGAGAGATAAGCCAGTGTGGCAAGATCCTTTGCTGTCTTAATCAGGTAAGGGCTCTCGGCAGTGCCTTCGCCTTCAAAGTCGAGGGTGGGCTTTGCAGGGAACACGAGTTTAGCCGAAGTGGTGACATCGGAGCCGTCGTACATGCCCATAATCACCTTGTAGGTGCCATAGGCGGCCTGCAGCCACTTGTTCCACGAAATCTTCGATGAAGAAGTGCCGGCGGTGTAGGTGGCGCTGATGGGGCTTACCACCTGAGCCGAAACGGTGATGGCGCCAGAGGCGTCGGTGCTTTCGGTGAAGGCGTAACTGTTCACATCACCATAAGGGCTCACGGTGTACATCGTCTGTGGGTCGATGCTCACGGTGCCGTTGGCGTTGAGGTTCACCAGCAGGTCGGAGTAGCCGAGGCTGCCGGCAGGCATGTGCATCACGCGCGCCTTGTTGCTCGCCACCTGATACACGTAGCCGCCAGTGGTTTCGCTGGTTACGGTGCGGTTGGCTGCGGTCATGGAGCCGTCGCCGCCGTAGGTCACCTTCTTGCTCACGATGTTGGTGTTAGGAGTGGCCACCACAGCATATTTGATAAGGCTGTTGGTGAGATAGCCACCCTTGCTGGGACCAGCGGTAACAAAAAAGCCGAAAGCGTCTTCTATGAAGATGTCGCCATCGGCTATCGTACCTTTCACTTCGTCGGTGGTGCTGTAGACTCCGCGTTTTGGGTCGTATTTGCAGAGTTGCACAGTGTTACCGTCGACTTCAGCCACCGTCTGCACCGGGAAGCGGATTTCTCCAGTGGCCTCATCCACCTTCGCCGTGATGGCGATGTCGGTAAACAAGAACGGCGACACTTTCACGCTGTCGGTTCCCACTTTGCTCACGGTCACGGTGTAGGCAGGAAGAAGACCGGTGGTGCGTTTTGGCATCAGTGTCTTTTCACCCACAAGCGATGCGATAGTGGTGTTGGCAGCCTTCTTGGCAGCGCGCCAGGGCTTCACGCCTTCTTCGGCAGAAGCGGCAGCGGTGACGGTACCAAGGCGGAATGCTTTACTCGTGTCGATCACCAGCGCGCTGGTGTTCTCGGCTGCTTGGGAAAGACTCACCGGTGCACTGGTGTAAGCGACCGTAGTGGCTTTCGTAGGAGCCTCTTGAGCATAAGCATAGCCTGCCTGTGAAGCACACAGCAGGCTCAACAAGAAATAAAATTTCTTACTCATTGCTTGATAGTTTTTGATTAATAAAAATGTAAAAATATAGTCTAAAATCTCCCTAATGGGTATTTCTCCGACCACAAAAGTAAACAAAAACCACCATTTCTACAACAAAATTCTACAAAAACACCAAATTCCCCGACAAATTCCCACCAAACACCCACCATATAGCAGCAGCATAACTATCCACACAAAAGCCCCACCCCTCCATTTCGAGCGGAATTTTAATTTTTTCAAAAATTTCGCTCAAAATCAACACCCATTTAGAGCGG
>JAUNCU010000275.1 GCA_030526455.1 Bacteroidales bacterium
AACTTAGCAACTCAACTATGCGTAAGATAATTGTAATTGGAGAATCGGTGCTTGATACGCTCTACGGCGTTGATGGCCAGCCTGTGAAGACGATGGTGGGCGGACGCATTGCCAATGCCACCGCCTCGCTCGGACTCACTGGGCTGCCCGTGTGCTTCTGCAGCGAGTGCTGCACCGACGTGGTGGGCGACTTGATCGTCGACTTTTTCAGCCGGCACCAGGTGTCCACTAAGTCGATCGACCGCTACACCGACGGCTCCACACGCCTTTCGGCGATTTTTCAGCAGCCCGACGGCAGCCTCAAGGTGGTGAACTATGGTTCCTACCCCGCAGCCGATCGCTTCAATGTGGTGTGGCCGCGCATCGACGAAGGCGACATCGTGATATTTGGTTCGCTCTACGCTATCGACGCTCCGCAGCGCCAGCGCGTGTACGAACTGCTCACTTACGCCGCCGAGCGCAAAGCGGTGATGGTGAATCTGCCCGGATTTCACCACGATGCCAACTTCCGCATCACCCGCGTGCTCACGGCGATTCTCGAAAACCTCGAACACTCCAGCGTGGTGGTGGCGCATGAGCGCGACCTGGCCGAAATCTTCCCGGGCGAAGACGCCGCCGCGGCCTACCGCAACCACATCGAGTACTACTGCCCCTGCTTCATCCACATGCTCGCCTCGGGAGGCATTGAAGCCTTTGTGGGCAAGGAGCACTGGACGTTTGAAGGCGAAGTGGCCCAGAACTGGCTGGGATGGGAATCGGGCTTCACCGCGGGCGTGACCTGTGGCCTGCTGCAGGAAGGCATCACCGCCGAGCAGGTTTCCACCATCACCCGCGACACCATGGGCCGCATCATCCACACCGCTCTCGAGTGGGCCCGCAGCGCCAAGCAAGAGAGCAACTGCATCGACGAGGCGCTGGCAAAGCAAGCCCGCAAAGCCATCGACGAGGCTCCCAAGGAAGATTGATATAAAGGATAAATAACAAGATATACACTAATCAGAGATATATGGAGCAACTGCTTATCGACGTATCTACGCCTTCGTTTACCACCGACATCGCCCTGGCGGCTTCGCTTGCCGAGGCTTCAGGTAAGGTGCCCGAAAACATTGGGCACGACACTGCGCAGGGCCAAGACCTCACCCTGTGGTGGGTGCGCTACCTCATGCTCAACGAGCGCGAAAGCGAGGCGGTGGAATGGATCGACAATGCCGTGTTCAGCGAGTCAATCGACGAGTGGCCACGCCTTCACCACAGTTGGCTATGGCTGGTGAGAATGACCATCTTCATCAGGCATGGCGACTATATTCTCGCCCTCGGGTCGGCCGAGAATGCGCTCAATGTGATGGTGGAGGTGACCAATAAGCGCAACGAGGATTTCCTCGCCATTCTGGCCTCGCTGCTCTACAACCTCGCCATCGTGCACAGCCTCACCGACGACAACAGCCGCGCCGTGAAGGAACTCACCAAGGCGCAAAAACTCCTCGAGCGACTGGTGAAGCGCGACAACGCGCGTTTTTCGGCTATGCTGCTCCACGCCGTGGAGGCCTCGACCAGCATCTACAAAAACCGCGCCAACCAGATGAACATCCTCGCCCACTATCAGCACACCACCGAACTCTACACCGCCATGCTCAACGAGGGCGGCGCTGAGAAGACGCGTGAGGCGCTCGAAAACCTCATCGAGTCGCTCAAAAACGAGGGCGACCTGCTGCTGCAGATGGGCAATGCTCGCGGGGCAGTGAAGTTCTACACCAAGTGCTTGCGCTACCAGAAGAAGTTGAGCAGCACCATGGGCCACCGCGAACTCACCCTCTCCATAGCCCTAGCCCGCGCGCTCATACGCCTGGTGAACCGCCGAGCCGCCGCCGAGCAACTCCTCAATTCGCTCCTGCCGCTGGCACAGCGCCTCGAAGCCACCAAGGAGATGGCCGAGATTGAGCAACTGCTCAACAATCGCAACAAGAATTTCAACATCATGACCATGCTCAAGGGGCTGAGTTAAGCGAGGCGAAGCAACACGATAAATTCAAACATATCTATTTATATAATGAACCTAAAATCCGCAACTATCATCCAATACACGATTAAGGGTAGATTTATGAGTC
>JAUNCU010000069.1 GCA_030526455.1 Bacteroidales bacterium
AATTATATTCACGAATTAAAGATTTTTTCACGAATTAAACGAATTAAGCGAATTTAATTCATGGTTCTGATTCAACGAATTAATCAAAAATAATGCGGTCGCTACCTTTCATTTAGTCAAGGTAGCGACCGCGTTTATTATGGTGGGCAATACCAAGTGTTGTTACAAAAGGTATTTGCTGGCAAGTTCTTTCACGAATGTCTCTGAGAGGCCGGCAATGCCTACAGTTTGAATCTGTTCATGTTCCGGCTTGTTTTTGTTGATGACAAATTTGCGCTCCTTGCCATTTACCGTAGCGTAGAGATGGAAGTTGCCCTTATAGGTTTGTTCTAACCGTACATCAGAGAATGTTGTGCCTTCAATCCTGAAGTTGAATAGTGGTTTTCTCGTTTCAGCCAATCCCCAAGACGTGAGATGCTCAAAGATGGTTTGCTCTATGGTGTTGATCCAGCGCTCCTGAACATTGTATTTCTGTGCGAGACTACGGAACTGCTTCAAGGCTTGAGCAACAGACTGGATGATGGCATCAGGTCGACGTATGCCATTGTCTTTGGCAAACAGAATGACGTCCTCGATGGAGATTTGGTGTAACTTGGCTCTTACATACATGCAGCGTCCAGTGTTTGGAAGGTAGCCGCCGGCGTCAATAATATATGTAAGGTCATAGGCTGGAGCAAGCCGCCAGTTGCCACTCTCATGCATGATGAAGGAAAAGTTTTTGGTGTGATCATCAGTGTTGTTTGATAAGATGTTGAACACCATACGGCGGAAGACCTCTTGGCAGTCCGACTCAGGGAGATGTAACTTGCGGCATACTGATATCAACCCCTCGTAGCTGTCGGTATCGGGGCTAATGGCAGCAAGCGTCTGGGTGTGCAGTTTGCGCTCGCCATCGCGGTCGAAACGCTTTGTGATGAAGTTGTTGCTGCCCTCTACCTCGTATAGTCGGGATGGCATCATCTGTATGCCTGCAGTTATTGCCATTTCGTAATATACCATCTCCAGTTCTGCCGAACTATACTGTGAGTTGCCGAACTTCAGTAGGTAGTACTCATAGTCCTTCAGTCCAGCCACCTGTCCGCTTCTGATTTCGCCAGTATCTTTGTGGATGGCGATAATCGCTTTAGGTTGACGACCGCCGGCAGAGGTGCCGACTGTCAGCAAAGATTGCAAAGTGATATCTTCCTGTGGCATGATGCGGGCATGCTCTCGCTCGGAGAAGATGCGCTCTGCCAAGCACGCTAGCGATTTGATGTCAATTTTCTCCATCTTGTCGGCATTGGAAGTTTCAGGCAGAAACTCTAATGCTCCCATCCCACGCTTGCCTATGAAAGAAAGTTTGTCAAGCGGAGTAATGTCGGCGTTGGATAAGTGGTTGTGCTGACGCCATAAGTCAAAGAGCAGGTTTCCCCATGCATCAGGCAGTGAGTCGGCTACAAAAGCGGGCAATTTCTGATAGATTTTTGCTTCTTCCCCCCATACCGGCGCCATGGCTCTAACGCCTTTGATGGGCGCTACCAAAGGAGATACATCGAGTCCTTTCTTCAAGAACTCAGGGTTATAGGTGAAATACGACAGCCTTCGTCGGTCGTCCCATGCCAAGCGGCCGATTTCTTCGTCCCAGAGCATCACTCTCAGCGTCTTTGTCATAACTGTTCACTGTTTTGGGTGGCGGATTCTTTGTGCCTTTTTCTCGTTTTTGCGCATCAGGTAAGGCGATTCTGGTAATTCTGGCAGCACTTTATCTAATGCATCTATTTGATCAATGGCTTTTAGCAAAAGAAGGAAGGTGGATAGGGAGAGGTTACCAGCAGTTCCGCTCTCAAATTTGTGGATGGTGGTCATGCCTATCCCAGAGCGTACAGCAACCTCTTTCTGAGTGAGGTTGCATCGCATGCGGTATTCCTTGAATCTTGCTCCAAGCAATCGCACAAGTTCTGGGGTGGAATATTCATAAAAATCTCTCATATCTTTACTTTTTTAATATCATTATATTGATAAATAATATGCAAAATCAGTTTCTGTCTTCAGAATAATGATATTTATAATTGCAAAGATATAGAAATTTAGCCATAATAAAGAATATTTCACAGAAAATCTGGTGCGATGGTGGGATTATTTGATGCCGTATTTTGCGAGGATGGCTGTTACTTGTGGGATGATGGAGCGTGCCCACAGGGTGTAGCCGTAGTCGCTGGGGTGGATGCCGTCGACCGACGCTTCGTGGTTGTCGCTGGTGGCATTGGGGTGGATGAAGTACACATCTTTGTACTTCGTCATGGCTTCGGCCATCATCTTTTCGGCCATGGCTTTCTTCTCGGCTTCGCTCTTGGCGCGGGCAGTGTTGAAGGTGCAGTATTCGCGGTCGATGGTCTGCTGGAAGATGAGCGGTTTGCCTGGGTGCGACTTCTGGATGCGCTCGATGAAGGGGAAGAGGCGCTCCTTGATGAGTTTGGCCGAGGGGTTGGAGAAGCCGTCGAAGATGAAGGCATCGGCGTCGACATCGGCGAGCGCTTCGGCAAAGTAGGGCTGGAGCATGCTGTGGCCGCTGCATCCCAGGCCTAGCAACTGCAGACCGGTGGCGCGGCAGAACTGTGCGGGATATGTCATGCCGGCGCGGCTGGTGCTGGTGCCGTGGGTGTAACTTGAGCCGAAAATGGCGATACGATGGCGGAATGGAATGGGCGAGGGGTCGATGGTGGCGTCTTCGTCGATGCCTATCATCAGTTGGTTGATTTCGGCGAAGAGCGGCAGGTAGAGCAGGCATTCATGCTCGGTTCCGTCCATGTTGGTGACCAGGGAGAGCGGATTGCTGAGGCTTTCATAAGGGCGTGCGCCCGATCCGGCCCAGCGCCACTGTCCGTCCTTCTTGATGTAGAGGTCGAATCCGTAGGCAGCGATGCCCATGCTGTTTCGAGGGCGTTCCACTTCGCCAAAATTGCACGCCACCTTAATGTTGCGGCTATTGGTTTTGAAGGCAATCGACATGCCCGCCGCTTCGCGCACCTGCAGCAGTTCCTTCTTGTCGAAACCCTTGTAGCGAATGGTGTCGATGCGGTGGTAGGGGTTAGGCGTGCCCGGCATGAGTTTGCCCACTAGGGTGAGATTTTTAGCGTCGAGATACTTCGTTTTAGGCGCCGCCAGCGCCACAGCAGCAGCCATCACAGCCACCACCAAAAAGCAGATAATTCGTTTCATGATGTATTTTTTTGTTTCTTCAAAATTACAAAAAAAAGTAACCTCTTAAGTGTTCAGCCGCAGTTTTTATTTGTCTTTCGGGCTAAACTGGTGAATTTTTTGCGAGTTTAGCCCGTTTGATGGGGTCTTTCGGGCTAAAGTAGTGGAAAAATTGCGAGTTTAGCCCAAGAGGGTGATTTTCGCTAGAGGGGACAGTCCCCTTTAGCGAAAAATCTTTTTCTGGGTGGGGCTGTGTGGGGCTGAGGGCTGGGGGAGGCTGTCTGAAAACTCGGGTCGCTACCATGACCGACCCTCTCTGAGGCTCTTTTCTTTTTTCCACTGAGCCGCTCTTTTTCTTTTGGCTGTGATATGCATGCAAAAAAAGCGAGGGGCTTCTTTGTGGGGGTGAAGCCTCTCGCTTTGTGTGGGGGTATGTTTTAGAATATGGGTTCTAAAATATGTGCTATGCGATTATTTGTTGAAGTTGGCCTTGCGCATGTCGCCTTCTTCCACGAGTGCGCGGTGGAATTCGAGGGCTGCTTTTTGGCTCTGGTAGATGTGGCCGCCGCCGTTTTCCTTTGCCTTTGCGAGGTATTCGCGCAGCAGTGGGCGATAGGTTGGGTGTGCTGCCTTTTCGATGATTTCTTCAGCAGCCTGCAGAGGATCCTTGAAGCGGAGGTCGGCAACACCCTGGTCGGTAACGATGATGTCGACAGAGTGGATGGTGTGGTCGACGTGAGTTACCATAGGCACGATGGTGCTGATGCAGTCGTTCTTCTTGATAGATGGGCACATGAAGATGCTGGTGTAGGCGTTGCGGGTGAAGTCGCCCGAGCCGCCGATACCGTTCATCAGGCGTGTGCCGTTCACGTGTGAAGAGTTCACGTTGCCGAAGATGTCGACTTCGATAGCGGTGTTCATCGACACGATGCCGAGGCGACGAATCACTTCGGGGTGGTTGCTGATTTCGGCAGGGCGGAGCACCACCTTGTCGTGGAGGGTGTCGATGTTTTCGAAGAAGTCGGCCATGGTGTCGGTAGAGAGTGTGAGAGAGCAGGTGCTCACGAATTTGCATCGTCCGCTCTTGAGGAGTTTGAGCACGCTGTCTTGCATCACCTCGGTGTACATTTCGAATGGTGGAATTTCGGTGCTTTCTTCGAGGGCGTTGAGCACGGCGTTGGCGATGTTGCCCACACCCGACTGGATGGGGAGGAACGTCTTAGGCATGCGGCCTTGCTTCATTTCGTTGACGAGGAATTCGCACACGTTTTTGCCGATCATGGCTGTTTGCTCATCTACTGGAGTGAACTTGCCGGGCATACCCAGTGGCATGCTGGTCTTCACCACGCCAATCACCTTCTTGGGATCGACGTGAGCGGTGGGCTTGCCAGCGCGGTCGTGAGCGGTATAGATAGGGATTTCGCGGCGGCAAGGAGGATCGAGAGGCACGTAGCAGTCGTGCAAGCCTTGGATGCTGGCAGGAATCTGGTCGTTGATTTCGATGATCACCTTGTCGGCGATTTGGAGCCAAGTGGGAGAGTTGCCCACAGCAGTACCGAGCACGATTTCGCCGTCGTCGGTGATGCTTTGAGCCTCTACGAGCGCCACGTCGAGTTTGCCATAGAAACCGTAGCGGAATTCCTGTGTGAGTTCGCTCAGGTGGCGGTCGTTGTAGTGCACGTCGCCAGCGTTGATGTGGTTACGCACATCGGCGAGCGACTGATAAGGGGTGCGGTAGTTGATGGCATCGGCGCGCGAGAGTTCGCCGTCGATTGAGTCGTTGGTCGACGCACCGCTGAAGATGTTGATTTTGAATTCGCGTCCTGCTTCGTGTTCGCGAATTGCTTTCTTTGCAATAGCAGATGGAATAACCTTTACATTACCAGGTGCTGTAAAGCCTGAAACGCCTACGTTCATACCGTTCTGGATATGTTCGGCTGCTTCTTCTGGGGTTAAGATTGGATAAATCATTTGTGTTTTGATTTAGTTATAAGTTGTTCTAGTTAGTTATCTGTATTTATCGTTCAAAATTACGCATTTTATGCGAATAGTCAAAATAATAACTCGCCCAATTTTGGGCATAGGCAAAGAAAAACAGCCATATATCTGCTATATGGCTGTGATGTATTACTCTTCCCGGTCGCCGTAGACCCACGTGATGCCCATCTGGGCGAGCGGGGTGAAGGGCGGTGCGATGAGGCGCTCGGCGTGCTTGCGGCCGTCGCCTACGTTTTTGCGCACTTCGGCCACGAGGCCTATGTTGCTCTTGAAGAACCACACCGTGTCATGCGACATCACCGGGGGAGGCCAGTCGTTGCCACAGCCGCCATACATGACGACGTGGAGAAAGTCGGCAAAGGTGGCGTCGTCGGGGAGGATAATGGAGTAGGTGCTCGCCATCTGGTCGTCGCCCATGCACACGCTGAGTCGGCTATAGGAGATTTTAATCATAGGGGAGGATTATTGCTTTGGGTTAGGCCCCCACTGGTTTTGGCCAGGCTGTGAATCCTGCAGGCACCATACGAGCACGATAATCCATCCCACGAAAGGAATGAGTTGCACCAGTTGCAACCATCCGCTCTTGCCCACGTCGTGGAGGCGGCGTGCTGTAGATGAAATGATGGGGATAAGCACCACGAGGCCGCCAATACCGCAAGTGACCGACATAAGCAGGTAGCAGAAGAGTTGGAACCACCAGAATTCGGAGCGGCGGGCGCGACCTTCGAAGTTGGCATATTTATTGAAGCACACCTTAATGGCTTGGCCGAAGTCCATCTGCTGCGCTGGCTGCGCATAGCCGTAGGATGGTTGCTGATAAGGCTGTTGATACGCCTGCTGCTGATAGGCTTGCTGCTGAGGCTGGGGTTGAGGCTGTGGTTGGCCGTAGGCTGGTGGTGGTGCCTGCTGCGCCTGTTGTGGCTGGAGCAAGGCTGCCACTTCGGGCACTTGCATGGCCGGCGCCCAATTGGTCATTGTTTCGTTCCACACGTAGGATTGTGCTGTGAGACCGTTGATAAGCAGTTCGTTGAGTTCGAAAGGCCCACGCTGCTGGCCGTTGACTGTGATGTAGTACTTCATAGTTGCTCGTTTTTATAAGTTATAAGTGCAAATATAGCATTTTTATTTAATAATGAGTGAATAAAGTGTAATTTTTTTGCGCGGTTTGCGGGTGGGGAGGAAGTGGGGAGAAGCCTTACAGCACATGCTTCTCTATCCATTGCTGCAGGAATAGGTCGTAGACGCGGTAGGTGTTGTTTTCTCGCGTGATGAAGTCTTTTTCAAGCAGTCCTTTCACGGCTGCCACCACTGCGCTGGGCGACTGCAACTGGTGGCGCTTGGCAAATGCACCGCTTGTCACCGCCTTGGCTTCGCCCTCTTGCGCAATTGCCACGAGCGTCTTTCGCTGCTTTTCGGGCAATTGATACAGGAGGCCCTCGTAGGTGTCGGCGGAGAGATTGATGATGTAGTCGATGCCCTCTTCAATCATTTGGCTCGTGCACGTTTCTCCCGCGGGGGTGATTTGAAACATGTAGTTCATGATTTTCTGCATGTAGGATGTGGTGCTTCTGAAGCGGTGGTAGAGCAGCGGCACCACGTCGGGCTCGATAGATTTTCCCGCTTCTTCAAATTTTACGCTCACGAAATCGCTGTATTTTTCCACCGGGATGGGCTTGAGGTTGAACACCGTTACCGACTGGTAGAACGGGCGCGATGGCGATGTGAAGATTTCTCCCATCAAGTGACGCTGCGAACCGGAGAAGATGAAGTTGGCGTTAGGGCAGCGCTGAATGTGGGTGCGCAGTGCGGCCTCCACGTTTTCGCCGTCGGTGTAATGGGTGATTTGCTGAAATTCATCGATAGCCACGAGGCAATGCTTATCGGCCTCCGAGAGGTAGCGGAATATTTCGTCGAGCGTGACCGCTGGTTGCGAGATGGTGCCTGCGCCAATCCCCCACACGGGACTGCCGTTGATGTCGAAACTGATTTCGGAGCGCACCGACGACACAATTTGCAGGAATTGCTCCCAAGCGCTTCGCCCCTTGCTTCGCAGCGAATCGATGATGGTTTTGCCCAGCAGTGCCACCATTTCGCTGAAATTTTTAGTGGCATAGATGTCGATGAGGAAAGTGTGGTAGTTTTCCTTGATGCCTTCCTGGCAGAAGCAGTGGCGAATGAGGTCGGTCTTGCCGATGCGCCGTGGCGAGATGAGGGCCACATTGTTGCCATTGGTGAGCATGCTTATGAGAAACTGGGTTTCTTGCACGCGATCGCAAAAATATTCCGCACCGGCGTATCCATTGGTCACAAAGGGATTCTTCATAATGGGTGAATATATAATGTATTATACCACGCAAAGATACTACCCTTTTTTATGAAATACAACAAATTATCATAAAATAATTATCATAAAATGATAAGTTTGTGGCTTTTGGTGTTAAGGGGATGGGGGAGAGCGGGGTGGGTGTTTTTTTGTGGAGGGATGAGCGTCGGCAGAACGCGCTATAGCGCGCCGACGAATGGTGATTTTTTGCTCTGTGGATGGGCTTGCTTTTCTTTCCTTTTTTTTGGGGGGCTTTTTTGGGTGGGTGGAATTTCGGGGCTGGGTGCTTTTTTCTCTTAAAAAAACGAAGCAGGTGGCACCCTTTGTTGGGTGTCACCTGCTGTGGTTATTGTCATTGCCTTGGCTATGTTGCTTTTGCCGTTAGGCTTTGGCCTTTGGGCCTTGGCAATTTTGTCAATAATGAGGATTAGTCGCTCACCTTAGCGCAGAGGAACTCGCGGTTGAGGCGGCTGATGTTGCTGAGTTTGATGTTCTTAGGACATTCAGCAGCGCAAGCACCGGTGTTGGTGCAGTTACCGAAACCGAGTTCGTCCATCTTAGCCACCATAGCCTTCACGCGGCGCTTAGCCTCGGTCTTGCCTTGTGGGAGAAGGGCGAATTGGCTCACCTTAGCCGAAACGAAGAGCATAGCCGAACCATTCTTGCAAGCAGCAACGCAAGCGCCACAGCCTACGCAAGTAGCAGAGTCCATTGCTTCGTCGGCCACTTCCTTAGCGATAGGAAGGGCGTTGGCATCCTGAGCGCCACCGCAGTTGAAACTTACGTAACCACCAGCCTGCTGAATCTTGTCGAAGGCGTTGCGGTCAACCATGAGGTCCTTGATTACAGGGAATGCTGCCGAGCGCCATGGTTCTACGGTGATGGTTTCGCCATCCTCGAAGCGGCGCATGTAGAGCTGGCAAGTGGTAGCGCCAGTTGCAGGGCCGTGAGGGTGACCGTTGATGTAGAGTGAGCACATACCGCAGATACCTTCGCGGCAGTCGTGGTCGAACACGATAGGCTCTTCACCTGCTTCAACGAGGGTTTCGTTGAGGATGTCGAGGGTTTCGAGGAATGAGGTGTCGCTGTCGGTTTCAACATTCTCATAAGTTACGAAACCACCTTGAGCCTTAGGACCGGCTTGACGCCAGATCTTGAGATTTACTTTCATATTTGCCATTGTAAATTTCCTTTCTTAATTAAATGTTGAACGGATTAAGACTTGTAGTTACGGGTTTGAACCTTGATAGCCTCGTAGTGGAGAGGTTCCTTGATGAGTTTAGGAGCAACTTCGTCGCTGCCTTGGTAGTCCCAGCAAGATACGTAGAAGAAGTTTTCGTCGTCGCGCTTTGCTTCGCCTTCTTCGGTCTGGTATTCTTCGCGGAAGTGACCACCACAAGACTCGTTGCGGTTGAGTGCATCGTAAGCGATGAGTTCACCCATGGTGATGAAGTCTTGGAGGCGGAATGCCTTGTCGAGTTCAACGTTCATGCCCTCACCCACTGTGCCAGGGATGTAGAGGTTGGTGTTGAATTCCTTGCGGAGGTCCTTGAGCAGCACGAGCGCCTTTTCAAGACCTTCCTTGGTGCGGCCCATACCCACGTGTTCCCAGAGGATGTTACCGAGTTCCTTGTGGATAGAGTCAACCGAGCGCTTACCACCGATAGCCATGAGGCGTTCTTCTTCAGCGATACAAGCCTTTTCTGCTTCCACAAATTCAGGAGCGTCGATGCTGAAGCGTGGCACCTGGATTTGGTCGCTGAGGTAGTTTTGGATGGTGTAAGGAAGCACGAAGTAACCGTCGGCCAGACCCTGCATCAGTGCAGAAGCACCGAGGCGGTTTGCGCCGTGGTCGGAGAAGTTACATTCACCGATGGCGAACAGACCCTTAACGCTGGTCTGCAATTCGTAGTCAACCCAGATACCGCCCATGGTGTAGTGGATAGCGGGATAGATCATCATTGGGTTGTAGTAGTTTTCGCCGTTGATGGTGTTAGCGAGTTCGCCTGGGTTAACGTCGGTGATTTCTTCATACATGTCGAAGAGGTTGCCGTAGCGCTGGCGCACTACGTCGATACCGAGGCGGTTGATGGCTTCAGAGAAGTCGAGGAACACGGCTTGGCCAGTGTTGTTCACACCGTAGCCCTTGTCGCAGCGTTCCTTAGCGGCGCGAGAAGCCACGTCGCGAGGCACGAGGTTACCGAATGCTGGATAACGGCGTTCGAGGTAGTAGTCGCGTTCTTCTTCAGGAATGTCGCTACCCTTCTTGGTGCCGGCCTGCAGCGCCTTAGCGTCTTCGATATTCTTTGGAACCCAGATGCGGCCGTCGTTACGGAGCGATTCCGACATCAGAGTGAGTTTAGATTGCTTGTCGCCGTGGCGTGGGATACAGGTTGGGTGAATCTGCACGTAGGCGGGGTTAGCGAAGTAAGCACCCTTGCGGTAGCAAGCGATAGCAGCCGAGCAGTTGCAGCCCATAGCGTTGGTAGAGAGGAAGTAAGCGTTGCCGTAGCCACCAGTAGCGATTACCACTGCGTGAGCAGCGAAGCGTTCAAACTTACCAGTCACCAAGTTCTTGGCGATGATACCACGAGCGCGACCGTCGATCATAACCACGTCGTGCATTTCGTAGCGGTTGAAACTCTTCACCTTACCCATTTGGATTTGGCGGTTGAGCGAACTGTAGGCGCCGAGCAGAAGTTGCTGACCAGTCTGACCCTTAGCGTAGAAAGTACGGCTCACCTGAGCACCACCGAACGAACGGTTGTCGAGCAAGCCTCCGTAATCGCGAGCGAAAGGTACGCCTTGTTCCACGCATTGGTCGATAATATTGTTCGACACTTCAGCGAGGCGGTAAACGTTGGCTTCGCGAGCGCGGTAGTCACCACCCTTCACGGTGTCGTAGAAGAGGCGGTAGATAGAGTCGCCGTCGTTTTGATAGTTCTTAGCAGCGTTGATACCACCTTGCGCAGCGATAGAGTGAGCGCGGCGTGGAGAGTCTTGGATGCAGAAGTTGAGCACGTTGAAGCCCATTTCAGCGAGAGTAGATGCTGCTGATGCACCAGCCAGACCGGTACCTACGACGATGATGTCGAGTTTACGCTTGTTGGCGGGGTTCACCAGTTTCTGGTGTGCCTTATAGTTAGTCCATTTCTCAGCCACAGGACCTTCAGGAATCTTTGAATCGATTACTGGCTGAGCGAGTTTAGTATTTTCTTCCATTGTAATGAATTCTTTTTGAAGTTAAATAAATTTCTCGACCAAATGATTAGCAAGCGAAGAACCAGGTGAAGTAGATGGCTTCAACTGCGAAGAGCACGAATACGATAGTAGCCCAAGCGCAAGCGATGCTTCTCCAGCGGCAAATCCATTTGTCGTTAGCCACACCGAGGGTCTGGAATGCGCTCCAGAAACCGTGGGTGATGTGGAACCAGATTGCTGCGAAGCCGATGAGGTAAACAGGAAGAACCCATACCTGGCTGAATACAGCCTGGAGGTAGAACTTGCCGTTCATCACGTGCTCGCCGAGGAGTTCGGGAACCTGCATCTTTGCCCAGAATTGGATCAGGTGAAGAACCATGAAGCAGAACACGATGATACCGAGCACGAGCATGTTTTGAGATGCCCAACTTACGCTCTTCCAGTTCTTGGAAATAGCGTAACGGTCGTTACCGCGTGCTTTGCGGTTTTGGTAAGTGAGCCAGAAGGCGTAGATGATGTGCACCATCATGCCGCCAGCGATCACTGCAGTACCAAGTACGGCGTACCAGTTAGCACCGAGGAATTCGCAAATCTTGTCGTAAGCACCGAACGACACGATAGCCACTGCATTCATCAGCGCGTGAAAGGTCACGAAAAGGACTAAGAAAAGGCCAGTGACACTCATCACCACCTTACGTCCCACAGAAGAATTAGTTAACCACATAGTAGTTTTAGTAAATTAAGTTATTAATAATGATTTAGTTATAAATTATCTACTTGTCAAATGGCGCGCATGCAGCAGGCCGTTGCATATCAATTTCCTTAGCGCATGCGCATATTAGTTTACAAAATTACCTATTTAATGTGTTACTTGCAAGAGAAATAGCGAAAAAATTCTCTAATAATTTTCGCCTCTCACCACGGCGTAGGGCATGCACAGGGGGAGAATGTGGCTGGGCGCGATGCGGTTTTTAAACTGCCGGTCACTTTTTCCGTCAAATAGTTGCAAAATTAGCCGAAAAGTTGCAAATTTGCATATTGCAACGATTTGCTCTCGAATAATAACTTTTTTAATAATAGAATTTTAGCATGAAGAAATTAGTTTTGATTTTGTGTGCAGCACTGCTCGCCTGTGGTGCCGCCACCGCTCAAAAGAAGAAAGCAGCAAAGAAAACCAAGCCCGCAACCACTGCCGCAGCACCCGCCAAGGTGGGTAGCAATGCCGAAGAAGGCAAGAAATGGTACGACGCCGAGCGCTACGACCAGGCTCGCAAATTCCTGAAGAAGGCTGTGGCCGAAGGCGACATCGACAGCAAGGTGCGCCTCGCCGCCATCATCTACAACCAGGACATGGATCCCGAAACCGCCAACGCCATGTTCGACGAATGCATCGCAGCCGGTTCGGCTTTCGCGCTCGAACGCAAGGGCTTCTGCACACTGCAGTCGGCATGGGACACCAAGGAAGATAAACTCAAGAGCATCGAACTCATCCAGAAGGCCAGCGACATGGGCTATGGCGACGCCACTGCCGAACTTTTTGAAGTGTATCTCAACGGCTTCAAGACTTTTGCCGACCAGGAAGAAATCATCGCCAAGGATGAAGCCAAGGCTGTGGAATATGCCAAGAAGGGCGCCGAACAGGAAAATCCTGAATGCCTCGCTTACGTGGGCATGTGGGTCTACAAGGGCGTGAAGGGCTTCGAAAAGGATGAAGCACTGGGCGTGCAGATGCTCGAAGCAGCCGACAAGGCTAGCCGCCGCTTCTTCACCACCAACTGCCTCGAGCCTGCCAAGGTGCTCTGCCAGCACTACACCGACAATGGTGAAGCCGCTAAGGCATCGGCCATCATGGCACTGCTGAAGAAGTATCACCCCACTGAATTCTAATCATCATTTTTTACTAATCAACTAAACCGCGACAATTATGAAATACTACATGCACGTGAATGGGCAGCAAATGGGCCCATTTGAAGAAAGCGAACTGATGATCAATGGCCTTACTCCTAACACACCAGTTTGGGCCGACGGTATGGCTTCGTGGATTCCCGCAGGTCAAGTGGCAGCGCTCTCTTACCTCTTTGCGGGCCAGGTGCCTCCCTATGGCGGTCAGCCACAGCAGCCACAGTATGCTCAACCACAACCTCAATATGCCACTGGCCAGCATATGCCTATGCCTCCCACTAATCTGGTGTGGGGTATTTTGGTGACCATCTTCTGCTGCTTGCCATTCGGCATCGTGAGCATCGTGAAGGCATCGCAAGTGACCTCTCTCTACAACCAAGGCCAATACGCCGAAGCGCTTGAAGCCAGCAAGAGCGCAGGCAAGTGGGCCATGTGGGGCGCCATCTCATGCGTAATAGCCGCTGTGCTCTACCTGATTTGCGTGTTCCTGTTCGTGGGCTCGTTAGGCGCTTTCGCACACATGTAATCAGCATTCCCGCCTCGCCGCCCAATGCCGGCCGAGGCCACAACCAATAACAGCCAGGGGGCTGTGCAACGGTGAAACACTCACCAAAGCACAGCCCCCTGCTATTTTTTTTGCGCCCAGAGGAGGCGGGCGGGAGATTAAGGTAGTGAGGGGGACTGTATCAATACGTAGAAAATGGTAGGGACGCGACACTTCACGTCCGCATTAGGCGTTGGTAATCAGAATGATAGCCTTCGCCTGGCGCGGACGCGAAGTATCGCGTCCCTACCTTATTCTGGGTTTTGACATCCCTCTGGGGAGGGGCTTTACGCTCCTAACGCGAGTTCGGGATAAGAAACTGTCTTTGGGCTTTAATCCGGGAATATGAT
>JAUNCU010000070.1 GCA_030526455.1 Bacteroidales bacterium
CGTGTAATTCGTTGATAAAATTCCCACACACAACCCACAGGGATAATTCGTGCAATTCGTGTAATTCGCTGATAAATTCCCCCACACAACCCACAGGGACAATTCGTGTAATTCGCTGACTAAATCCCCACACACGAAAAAAAGCCGCTTGGAAGCGGTGGGGCTTCCAAGCGGCTGGATATTTAGAGTTCTAATAGTGTTTCGCTATTATTTCAGGAATTCTGATTGGGCTGCTAATTCTTCGGCGTGGCCTGCGCGGATGTAGTCTTCCTTGTCGCATACCATTACCGATTGCAGTTCGCGCATACCGGTACCGGCTGGGATGAGGTGACCGCAGATCACATTTTCCTTCATGCCTTCGAGGTAGTCGACCTTGCCCTTGATAGCGGCTTCGTTGATTACCTTTGTGGTTTCCTGGAATGATGCTGCACTCATGAAACTTGAAGTCTGGAGTGCTGCACGTGTGATACCTTGCAGGATTTGCTCTGAAGTGGCTGGAAGGGCTTCACGCACTACCACTTGCTTCATGTCACGGCGCTTGAGCGCTGAGTTGATGTCGCGGAGTTTGCGTGCGGTGATGATCTGACCGTTCTGTACTTCCTGGCTGTCGCCGGCATCGACTACAACCTTCTTGCCCCAGATGCGGTCGTTCTCTTCCATGAAGTCGCGCTTGTCGACGATTTGCAATTCGAGGAAGCGGGTGTCGCCTGGCTCAAGGATGGTTACCTTGCGCATCATTTGACGCACGATCACTTCGAAGTGCTTATCGTTGATGCCTACACCTTGTGAGCGGTAAACGTCTTGTACTTCGTTCACGATATATTCCTGCACGGCTGTTGGGCCCATGATGCGGAGGATATCAGATGGCGTGGTGGCACCGTCGGAGAGAGGTGTGCCGGCACGCACGAAGTCGTCTTGCTGCACGAGGATTTGCTTCGACAGTGGCACGAGGTACTTCTTTTCTTCGCCAAGTTTGCTGGTAACCTTGATTTCGCGGTTACCGCGCTTAATCTTGCCGAGTTCAACGATACCGTCGATTTCGCTCACCACTGCAGGGTTAGATGGGTTACGTGCTTCGAAGAGTTCGGTCACACGTGGCAGACCACCGGTGATGTCACCAGCGCCACCGCCCGATGAGCGAGGAATCTTCACGAACACTTCACCGGCACCGAGTTGCTCGCCTTCGTCAAACATCAGGTGAGCGCCCACAGGCAGTGAGTAGGTTTTTGCCACTTCACCGCTGTTGTCGACGAACACTGCTTCAGGAATCTTGGTGCGGTCTTTAGATTCGATGATAATCTTTTCGCTGTTGCCTGAAGTTTCGTCCACTTCCACGCGGTAGGTAACGCCTTCTACGAGGTTGTTGAAGCGGAGCGTACCGCTTACTTCGCTCACGATTACGGCGTTGAATGGGTCCCAGGTGTTGATCACGTCGCCCTTCTTCACGGTGTCGCCGCTCTTGAAGTTGAGTTTCGAACCGTAAGGAATGTTGGCGGTAGTGAGCACCATTTCGGTGTTGAGGTCAACAATCTTGAGTTCTGCCATGCGGCCGATCACGATGTCGACACCATCCTTATCTTTTACGGTGCGCAATTCGTCGATTTCGATGCGACCGTCGTACTTCGACACGAGGCTACTTACTGCAGCGATGTTGCTAGCCACACCACCGACGTGGAACGTACGGAGTGTAAGCTGAGTACCAGGTTCACCAATCGACTGAGCCGCGATCACGCCCACTGCCTCACCCTTCTGTACCATGCGGTGGGTAGCGAGGTTGCGGCCGTAGCACTTGGCGCACACGCCGCGCTTAGCCTCACAGGTGAGCACTGAGCGAATTTCCACGTATTCGATAGGCAACTCGTTGATGAGGCTGGCTGCCTTGTCGTCGATTTCTTCGCCGCTCTTCACGATCACGTTCTTGGTGGTTGGGTCGATCACGTCGTGTACCGACACGCGGCCTACGATGCGTGAGCCGAGGCTTGCCACCACGTTGTCGTTCTTCTTCACTTCACGGCAGATGAGACCACGCAGTGTGCCACAGTCGTGCTCGGTGATGACCACGTCGTGAGCCACGTCTACCAGACGGCGGGTAAGGTAACCGGCGTCGGCAGTCTTAAGCGCGGTATCCGCAAGACCCTTACGGGCACCGTGGGTGGAGATGAAGTACTCGAGCACGCTCAAGCCCTCCTTGAAGTTAGCAAGAATTGGGTTTTCGATAGTCTGCTGACCACCTTCCACACCTGACTTCTGTGGCTTGGCCATCAGACCACGCATACCTGAAAGCTGACGAATCTGGTCGCGCGAACCACGAGCACCCGAGTCGAGCATCATGTACACAGAGTTGAAGCCTTGCTTGTCGGCAGAAATCTGCTTGATGAGGAGGTCGGTGAGTTCTACGTTCACCTTGGTCCAGATGTCGATCACCTGGTTATAGCGTTCGTTGTTGGTAATGAAACCCATGTTGTAGTTGGCCATCACCTCTTCCACCTGTTCGTCGCCTCGCTTGATGATTTCAGGCTTTTCGGCTGGCACGAGCACGTCGGTGAGGTTGAACGACAGACCACCCTTGAATGCCATGTAGTAACCCATGTTCTTCACATCGTCGAGGAACTTAGCCGAGCGTGGCACACCACACTTGCGGATTACGGCGGTGATGATCTTCTTGAGGCTCTTCTTCGAAACGAGTTCGTTGATGTAGCCCATTTCGTAAGGCACGAAGTTATTGAACAGCACACGGCCAAGGCAGGTGTCGGTCACGATGCGCGAAACGGGGTTGCCGTTTTCGTCGGGCTCTTCCACGCGCAGCGAGATGATGGCGTTCATCGACACTTTGCCTTCGTTGAAAGCGATTTGCGCTTCTTCGGGGCTGTAGAACACGAGGCCTTCACCCTTGTCGCCCGCACGGAGCTTGGTGATGTAGTAAAGACCGAGTACCATATCCTGTGATGGCACGGTGATAGGTTCACCGTTGGCAGGGTTGAGGATGTTGTGAGGCTCGAGCATGAGCATCTGCGCTTCCACAACTGCCTCGTTGCCCAGTGGCAAGTGCACAGCCATCTGGTCGCCGTCGAAGTCGGCGTTGAACGCCGTACATGCGAGAGGGTGCAACTGGATTGCCTTGCCTTCGATAAGTTTTGGCTGGAATGCCTGGATACCGAGGCGGTGCAGTGTTGGTGCACGGTTGAGCAGCACTGGGTGACCCTTCATTACGTTTTCGAGGATGTCCCAAACCACTGGTTCCTTGCGGTCGACAATCTTCTTGGCGCTCTTCACTGTCTTCACAATGCCGCGCTCAATGAGTTTGCGAATCACGAATGGTTTGTAGAGTTCGGCGGCCATATCCTTGGGGATACCGCATTCGCCCATCTTCAGTTCTGGACCTACAACGATTACCGAACGTGCTGAATAGTCGACACGCTTACCGAGGAGGTTCTGACGGAAGCGACCTTGCTTACCCTTGAGGCTGTCGGAGAGCGACTTGAGTGGGCGGTTGGCCTCGCTCTTCACTGCGCTGCTCTTGCGAGAGTTGTCGAGCAGTGAGTCCACTGCTTCCTGAAGCATACGCTTCTCGTTGCGCAGAATCACTTCTGGAGCCTTGATTTCGATAAGGCGTTTCAAGCGGTTGTTGCGGATAATCACGCGGCGATACAGGTCGTTGAGGTCGCTGGTGGCGAAACGGCCGCCATCCAGTGGCACGAGTGGGCGCAATTCGGGTGGAATCACGGGCACCACGCGCAGCACCATCCATTCGGGGCGGTTGAGGTTCTTGCTTTCGCGGAACGATTCCACCACCTGGAGGCGCTTCAGAGCCTCAGTCTTGCGCTGCTGCGAGTTTTCCTTGCCGGCTTGGTCGCGCAATTGATATGAGAGCGAGTCGAGATCGATGTTGCAAAGCAGGTCGTAGACTGCTTCGGCACCCATCTTGGCCACGAACTTGTTAGGATCGTCGTCTTCAAGCAGGTCGTTGTCCTTAGGGAGCGATGCGCGGATGCTCAGATACTCGTCTTCGGTGAGGAGGTCGAGTTTCTTCACTTCCTTGTCGTTGAGAATCACACCCTGGCCTGGCTTGATAACGATGTAACGCTCATAGTAGATAACTGCATCGAGTTTCTTGGTAGCCACGCCCAGCAGGTAGCCAATCTTGTTGGGCAACGAGCGGAAGTACCAGATGTGAGCCACGGGCACCACGAGCGAGATGTGGCCGCTGCGTTCGCGACGCACCTTCTTCTCGGTTACCTCTACACCGCATCGGTCGCACACGATACCCTTGTAGCGGATGCGCTTGTACTTACCGCAGTGGCATTCGTAGTCCTTTACAGGACCGAAAATGCGCTCGCAGAACAGACCGTCGCGCTCGGGCTTGTACGTACGGTAGTTGATGGTCTCAGGCTTGAGCACTTCACCGTATGAGTTCTCCAGAATCTCATCGGGAGAAGCGAGGCTAATCGAAATCTTCGAAAAGTTACTCTTTATCTTATTGTCTTTTCTAAAAGCCATTATGATGAATTGTTATGAGAAAGCGTTATTAATCAAGTTTCACACTTAAGCAAAGGCCACGCAATTCGTGCAAGAGCACGTTGAGCGATTCAGGAATGCCAGGAGTAGGCATTGGATCACCCTTGACGATGGCTTCGTAGGCCTTGCTGCGGCCCACCACGTCGTCACTCTTGACGGTGAGGATTTCCTGCAGCACGTGAGAAGCACCGAATGCCTCGATTGCCCAAACTTCCATTTCACCGAAACGCTGACCACCGAATTGTGCTTTACCACCGAGTGGCTGCTGGGTGATGAGTGAGTAAGGACCAATTGAACGGGCGTGCATCTTGTCTTCCACCATGTGGCCGAGTTTCAAGAAGTAGGTTACACCCACAGTTGCTTTCTGGTCGAATGGCTCACCGGTGGCACCGTCGTAGAGTTGGGTGCTACCGCTTCGGGGAATTCCGGCCTTGTCGGTCCATTCGTCGAGGTCTTCGAGTTGAGCACCGTCGAAGATAGGTGTAGCGAATTTCACACCCATTTCACGACCAGCCCAGCCCAGAACGGCTTCGAAAATCTGACCGAGGTTCATACGTGAAGGCACACCCAGTGGGTTCAGCACCAAGTCTACTGGCGTACCGTCGGCAAGGAATGGCATGTCTTCCTGGCGCACGATGCGCGACACGATACCCTTGTTACCGTGGCGACCTGCCATCTTATCACCCACACCGATCTTGCGCTTCTTGGCCACATACACCTTTGCCATCTGCATGATGCCTGAGGGCAGTTCGTCGCCGATGGTGTAGTCGGTCTTCTTGCGGCGCAGTTCGGTTTCGAGCGACTTGCTCTTGCGCAGATAGTTCATCACGCAGGCGCGAATCATATCGTTGATGCGCACGTCGTCGGTCCACTTGCTCAGGTTCACCGACTCGTAGTCGAGTTCCTCAAGCACAGCCTTGGTGAAGGCGTTGCCGGCGGGGATGATGTCGGTGTCCACGTAGTCCATCACGCCTTCCGACTTCTTGCCCTTGGTGAGGGTGAGCAGTTTGTCGATGAGCACAGCCTTGAGTGCGTCTTGCTTTTCCTGTGTCTCCAGGTCCATCTTCTCCAGTTCGGGGTCTACGCCGCGAGTGCGGGTGCGTTTCTTCACCGCGCGAGAGAAGAGGCGGGTGCCGATGATCACGCCCTTGAGCGATGGGTTGGCCTTGAGTGAAGCATCCTTCACGTCGCCAGCCTTGTCGCCGAAGATGGCGCGCAGCAGTTTTTCTTCTGGAGTTGGGTCGCTCTCACCCTTAGGTGTGATCTTACCAATCATAATGTCGCCTGGGCGGATGTGAGCACCCACGCGAATGATACCACGCTCGTCGAGGTCCTTGGTGGCGTCCTCGCTCACGTTAGGAATATCGTTGGTGAGTTCTTCCATACCGCGCTTGGTTTCGCGCACTTCGAGGGTGTATTCGTCCACGTGCACGCTGGTGAGGATGTCCTCACGCACCACGCGCTCGTTGAGCACGATAGCATCTTCGTAGTTGTAGCCCTTCCAAGGCATGTAAGCCACCTTGAGGTTGCGGCCAAGAGCGAGTTCGCCGTTTTCGGTCGAGTAACCCTCGGTGAGGATGTCGCCCTTTTCCACACGCTGACCCTTTTCGCAAATTGGACGAAGGTCGATGGTGGTGCTTTGGTTGGTCTTGCGGAACTTAGGCAGTTTGTAGGTTACTACAGGCTCGTCGAAACTTACGAAGGCTTCGTCTTCAGTCTGGTCGTAACGAATGCGGATCACGTCGGCATCCACATATTCAATAACGCCGGCGCCTTCAGCCTGAATTTGAGTGCGGCTGTCGTAAGCGAGGCGCTTTTCAATACCCGTACCCACGATTGGAGCCTCGCTGCGCAGCAGTGGCACTGCCTGGCGCATCATGTTGGCACCCATCAAGGCACGGTTAGCATCGTCGTGCTCGAGGAATGGAATCATCGCAGCAGCGATAGATGCAATCTGTTGTGGCGACACGTCCATCAGTTCCACCTCGCCTGGAGCCACCACTGGGAAGTCGGCCTCGAGGCGCGCTTTCACCTTGTTGCGCACGAAGGTGCCGTCGTCGTTCAGCGGTGCGTTACCCTGGGCGATGATGCGGCCCTCTTCGCTTTCGGCGGTGAGGTACACGATGTCGTCGTTATTTAAGTTGACTTTAGCGTCCTTCACCTGGCGGTAAGGAGTTTCGATAAAGCCAAGTTTGTTGATCTTTGCGTAGATACAGAGCGAAGAAATCAGACCGATGTTAGGACCTTCAGGAGTTTCGATAGGGCACAGACGTCCGTAGTGAGTGTAGTGAACGTCGCGCACCTCGAAACCTGCACGCTCACGCGACAGACCACCGGGGCCAAGGGCCGACATACGGCGCTTGTGGGTGATCTCGGCCAGAGGGTTGGTCTGGTCCATGAATTGCGAAAGGGCGTTGGTGCCGAAGAAGGTGTTGATCACCGACGAGATAGTCTTGGCGTTGATCAGGTCGCGTGGAGTGAACACTTCGTTGTCGCGCACGTTCATACGCTCGCGGATAGTGCGTGCCATACGCGCAAGGCCCACGCCGAATTGGTTGTAGAGTTGCTCGCCCACGGTGCGCACACGGCGGTTGCTCAAGTGGTCGATATCGTCTACGTCGGTCTTGCTGTTGATCAGGCCGATGAGATACTTGATAATCTCGATGATGTCTTCATTGGTGAGCACGCGCACTGAGTCGTCGGTGTCGAGACCCAGTTTCTTGTTGATACGGAAACGGCCCACATCGCCCAGGTCATAACGCTTGTCGCTGAAGAAGAGGTTCTGGATCAGCTCGCGTGCCGAGGTGTCGTCGGCAGGGTCGGCGTTACGCATCTGGCGGTAGATGTAGGTGATAGCCTCCTTCTCGGTGCTACATGTATCTTTGCTGAGGGTGTTGAAAATGATTTGGTAATCACTGGTGTTCACATCCTCCTTGTGAAGCAGAATCACGCTTGTGCCGCTTTCAAGAATCTTGGCAGCTACTTCTTCTGTCAATTCTTCGTCGCGGTCAACAAGCACTTCATTACGCTCAATAGAAACCACTTCACCGGTGTCTTCGTCCACGAAGTCCTCGTTCCATGAGTTCAAGATGCGGGCAGCCAGTTTGCGGCCCACAGCCTTCTTGAGGTTAGTCTTGTTAACTTTGAGTTCTTCGGCCAGACCGAAAATCTTGATGATGTCGTTGTCTGATTCAAGACCGATGGCACGCAACAGGGTGGTTACGGGCAATTTCTTCTTACGGTCGATGTAGGCATACATCACATTGTTGATATCGGTGGCAAATTCAATCCATGATCCACGGAATGGGATGATGCGAGCCGAATAGAGTTTTGTACCGTTGGCGTGGGTGCTGGTTCCGAAGAACACACCGGGCGAACGGTGCAACTGAGAAACCACAACGCGCTCTGCACCGTTGATGATAAACGTACCCTTGTCGGTCATGTAAGGAATAGTGCCGAGATACACGTCTTGAACCTCGGTAGCGAAATCCTCATGGTCGGGGTCGGTACAGTACAGTTTGAGTTTCGCCTTCAATGGCACACAATAAGTGTAGCCACGCTCGAAACACTCGTCGATCGTGTAGCGAGGTGGGTCGATAAAGTAGTCAAGGAATTCCAGCACAAAGTTGTTTCGGGTGTCCGCGATAGGGAAATTCTCCGAAAACACCTTATAGAGTCCCTCGTTTTTTCTTTTCTCAGTTGGGGTATCTAATTGCAGAAAATCTCTGAAAGATTGTAATTGCACATCAAGAAAGTCAGGATAAGGATAGGGATTCTTGACACGTGCAAAATTTACTCGTGGGTTGTTGGAAACTGACATTGAAAAATAGATTAAGTGAACTCAAAATTTTAATATGACACAAAAAGGTTAAGAATCGACATTTTAAGAAGATTCTTAACCTAAACACCTGATATTCAGGCGATATTATTTAAGTTCAACTTCAGCTCCGAGTTCTTCGAGTTGCTTCTTGAGACCTTCAGCTTCGTCCTTAGCTGCACCTTCCTTGATAGCCTTAGGAGCGTTGTCAACGAGATCCTTAGCGTCCTTCAGACCGAGACCGGTGAGTTCCTTAACCAACTTAATAACTTTGAGCTTTTCAGCACCTGCTGACTTAAGAACTACATCGAAAGATGATTTTTCTTCAGCGGCATCAGCAGCACCAGCAGCTGGGCCAGCAGCAACTGCTACAGCAGCAGCAGCAGGTTCAATACCATATTCTTCTTTGAGGATTTGAGCGAGTTCGTTTACTTCCTTTACTGAAAGGTTAACAAGTTGCTCTGCAAAAGCTTTCAAATCTGCCATTTTTGTATGATTTAAATGTTATTGTTTTTTTATTGTTCTTTGTTTGATAAAGTTTCGAGAATTCCGTGGAGCTTGTTACCACCCGATTGCAAAGCAGAGATAACGTTCTTCGCAGGAGATTGCAGCAGAGCCACAACGTCGGCGATGAGTTCGTTCTTGCTCTTGATCGCAACAAGTGTATCAAGTTGGTCAGCACCCATGTACACAGTTTCTTCAACATATGCAGCCTTAAGCGCTGGCTGAGTTTCTTTCTTCTGACGGAAATCTTTTAAAAGTTTAGCTGGAGCGTTACCAGTGTTGCTCAGCATGAGCGTGGTATTTCCAACCAGTGCGGGGAAAAGGCCACTGTAGTCGAGGTCAGATGCCTCCATAGCCTTCTTCAGCAAGGTGTTCTTAACAACCATCATCTTCACGTCAGCCTTGAAAGCAGCACGACGAAGGTCGGTGGTGCGTTCAGCGTTCAGACCGGTAGTTTCGGTCAGATACACGCAGCTGTAAGATGCGAGTGTTTCCTTGATCTTTTCGATTAATAATGCTTTATCTTCCTTCTTCATTTTCTTTTCAATTTTAAAAATTAAGCATCAACTGATTTTGTATCAACCTTGATACCAGGACTCATGGTGCTTGAAAGATAAACGCTCTTGATATAAGTACCCTTCGCAGTGCTTGGTTTCAGCTTCACCAGAGTGTTGATGAATGCCTGAGCATTCTCCTTGATTTGCTCTGCAGTGAACGACACCTTACCAATTGAAGTGTGTACTATACCGTTCTTATCAACCTTGAAGTCGATCTTACCTTGTTTTACTTCTTTAACAGCCTTAGCTACGTCTTGAGTTACGGTACCGCTCTTGGGGTTTGGCATCAAGCCACGAGGACCGAGCACACGACCCAGAGGACCAAGTTTACCCATATTTTGAGGCTGAGTGATAATCACATCAACATCGGTCCAACCACCCTTGATCTTTTCGATGTATTCATCGAGACCAACATAGTCGGCACCGGCTTCCTTAGCTTCGGCTTCCTTGTCGGCGGTACAGAGTACCAGCACGCGAACGGTCTTACCAGTACCGTGAGGCAGTGATACCACACCACGGATGTTCTGGTCGGCCTTACGAGGATCAACACCAAGACGTACATCGATATCAGCTGAAGCGTCAAACTTAGTGAAGGTTACTTCCTTCATCAAAGCAGCTGCTTCTAAAAGGGTGTAAGATTTCCCAGCTTCAATCTTCTCTTTGGCAATCTTTTGATTTTTTGTAAGTTTACTCATTGTCAATCGAAGTTTTTAAACGTTTTCAGGGAATTCGCCCTTAACTGTAATACCCATACTTCTTGCTGTTCCGGCAACCATACGCATCGCCGAGGCTACAGTAAAACAGTTCAAATCAGGCATCTTGTCTTCTGCAATTTCCTTAACCTGGTCCCAAGTAACGGTGGCAATCTTCTTGCGGTTAGGCTCGCCAGAACCACTCTTAGCCTTAGCAGCGTCGAGCAATTGTACAGGTACTGGAGAAGTCTTAACCACGAAGTCGAAGCTCTTGTCGGTGTAGTAGCTGATCACTACTGGCAACACCTTACCGGCCTTCGCTTGGGTACGGGCGTTGAATTGCTTGCAAAACTCCATGATGTTAATACCCTTAGAACCCAGTGCAGGGCCTACTGGTGGTGAAGGGTTTGCTGCTCCACCTTTAATCTGTAATTTGATCTGTCCAGCAATTTCTTTAGCCATTGTTCTTAATTGATTTGTTTTTTTATTGAGTTAAAAAACAAGTGCGACAGTTGCAACTCGTAACAAAATTTGCAACTACTCGCGCTCTACTTGCGAATTGTCCAACTCCAAGGGTGTGGGACGGCCAAACACCTTTACCGTAACCTTCAGTTTTCTACGCTCGCGATTCACCTCAGTGATCTCGCCAGAGAAACCATTGAAAGGACCAAAGGTCACCTTCACAGTCTCGCCCACGATGAAATCGTTTGGCACGTTGTCCTCCACCTGGGTGGGGTCGGCCTCGGCTACGCCAATCATGCGTGCAATTTGCTCTTCTGGAATTGGCTCAGGCTTTTTACCGCCTTCGCGTTCGCGAACAAAGTTCACCACGTTGGTAGTGTTCACCATCATATCCTCAACACCTTCGGCAAACGACACCTTCACATAAACATAGCCGGAAAAAAGGACCTTTTCTTTCAGTACCTTCTTACCGCCTGCTCGGTTAACATAAACCTTCTCTGTTGGAACCAACACTTGTTCCAGGTTTTCCTTAAGATTGTCATAGATAGTGCAAGCCTTTTCAAAAGCTTCCTTTACCTTGAGCTCTTTACCCGAAATCACGCGTAACACGTACCACTGTTTGTTTCCTTCAGCCATTGTTTAATGAGTCAGTGTAGTAAAAACCTTTTTTTGTTGTTGTTGAGAATTGTTGAAATAAGTAACGTCCATTCACAGGTCTCCGCCGGTCACAGCGTTGGGAGAAGCAACATTGAAGTGATCCGGCAAAGTTAGGAAGTCATTAGAGACCGTAGATGAAGTTCATTACTGTATCGAAGCACATGTCAATCAGCCATATCACAATCGCAATGAGTATGGAAGCCACCATTACGATCACGGTGCTGTTGGCAAGGTCCTTCTTGGAGGGCCAGGATACCTTATGAACGAGTTCATTGTAGCTATCCTGCAAATCCGTAAGTATTTTTGATTTTGCCATATTATCTTAAAAATTAGCACGGGAAGTAAGACTCGAACTCACGACCTACGGTTTTGGAGACCGTCGTTCTACCAACTGAACTATTCCCGTGTATAAAAAGGCCCCACCTCGTAAGCGAGGCCTTTTTTAGATTATTTGAAGTCTATCGATCTAGAAATTAGTCGATAATCTTAGTGATCTGACCAGAACCTACTGTGCGGCCACCTTCACGGATTGCGAAACGAAGACCTTCGTCGCAAGCAACTGGTTCGATGAGCTTAACAGTGATTTCTACGTTATCGCCAGGCATTACCATTTCTACACCTTCTGGGAGAGTGATTTCACCAGTCACGTCGAGTGTGCGAATGTAGAACTGTGGACGATACTTAGAGCGGAATGCAGTGTGACGACCACCTTCTTCTTTCTTCAATACGTAGATAGCAGCAGTGAATTCGCTGTGAGGCTTAACGAGACCTGGGTGGCAGATTACCATACCGCGCTTGATAGCAGTCTTGTCGATACCACGGAGGAGAAGACCTACGTTATCACCAGCTTCACCTTGTTCGAGGAGCTTGCGGAACATTTCAACACCGGTTACAACCGACTTCATGTCAGCGCCAAGACCCATGATTTGAACTTCGTCACCAACCTTGATGATACCAGTTTCGATACGACCAGTTGCTACAGTACCACGACCAGTGATAGAGAACACGTCTTCAACAGGCATCAAGAATGGTTTGTCGATATCACGTGGAGGCAGTGGAATCCAAGTGTCAACAGCGTCCATCAGTTCAACGATAGTTTCAACCCACTTAGCGTCGCCGTTAAGACCACCGAGAGCAGAACCCTTGATGATAGGAGTGTTGTCACCGTCGTATTCATATTCAGAGAGAAGGTCACGAACGTCCATTTCTACGAGTTCGATCATTTCTTCGTCAACATCTGGAGAGTCGCACTTGTTCAGGAAGATAACCAGACGAGGCACGTTCACCTGACGAGCGAGAAGGATGTGCTCGCGAGTCTGAGGCATTACACCGTCGGTAGCAGCGATAACCACGATAGCACCGTCCATCTGAGCAGCACCAGTTACCATGTTCTTAACGTAGTCGGCGTGGCCTGGGCAGTCAACGTGTGCGTAGTGACGATTTGCAGTTTCGTATTCTACGTGAGCAGTGTTGATAGTGATACCACGTTCTTTTTCTTCAGGAGCGTTGTCGATAGAGTCGAATGAACGAGCTTCTGAGAGACCTTTTTCTGCAAGCACCTTAGTGATAGCAGCGGTAAGAGTAGTTTTACCGTGGTCCACGTGACCAATAGTACCGATGTTTACGTGCGGTTTGGTTCTTACGAATGTTTCTTTTGCCATAACTTTGTTTTATTTTTTGATTAAATGAGTTTCAATCGTTTCATGTACTTCACTTCACCCCTAGGTGCACAATTTTCCACCGAGAGGCGAAGCGTCGCCATTTGATCTTTGAGCCGGTGGCGGGATTTGAACCCGCGACCTCTTCCTTACCAAGGAAGTGCTCTACCCCTGAGCTACACAGGCAATTTTAATTTTGAGCGGAAGACGAGGCTCAAACTCGCGACCCTCAGCTTGGAAGGCTGATGCTCTATCAACTGAGCTACTTCCGCATTGTTTTGTGGGCAGGGACAGATTCGAACTGCCGAAGCCGTGAGGCAACAGATTTACAGTCTGCCCGTTTTAACCACTTACCTACCTACCCATTTTTTTTTTCGAGCCTCTTGTCGGATTCGAACCAACGACCCCGAGATTACAAATCACGT
>JAUNCU010000071.1 GCA_030526455.1 Bacteroidales bacterium
GATGGCTTTCGTTTTTATCATCTATGTAGTTGTGAATGTGCGCGTTGATAGTGTGGTCGCATTCCCCTGGAATGCATTTTGAGGGCGCATCGGTTGCAGGCATTTCGCTCCGGCGCTGCTTGCTTCATTCCGCTTCGCTCCATTTCGCAGCGCCTCCGCTGCATACCTGCCTACACACATCCAATCCCTCTGGGATTGCGCCGCCTCTCCCACTAATTTACCCCCCTACTTTTTTTCCACTGAGCCCATATTGATGCCCCCTGCCCATATCCGCTTCGCGGGAATTTTGCGGCGAAAAAAATAGGCTATGGTGCTCTGGGAGCATCATAGCCTTTATATTTTGGAGGCTCACCTGAGGTGGTGAGTGTTTTATGGGGCTGGTTACTTCAGCAGGGTTGCTGGGTCGAGGTTTTTGCCTTCGATGTCTTTGAAGTAGCGGTAAGTGCCCACCTTGAGTTCCATAGTGGCGTCTTCGTCGCAGATGATGATAGCCTTGCGGTGCATCTGGAGCATGCTGAGGGTGCACATTTGCGAAACTGCGCCTTCCACTGCGTTGCGCAGCGCTGGAGCCTTCTTATAGCCGTTCACGATAATCATCACGCTCTTGGCAGCCATCACAGTGCCCACGCCCACGGTGAGTGCAGTCTTAGGCACTTTGTTCACGTCGTTGTCGAAGAAGCGGCTGTTGGCGATGATAGTGTCTTGAGTGAGGGTTTTCTGACGAGTGAGCGACACGAGCGAACTGCCTGGCTCGTTGAAAGCGATGTGTCCGTCGGGACCCACGCCACCCATGAAGAGGTCGATGCCACCGGCAGCGGCGATGCGTGCTTCATATTCTTCGCATTCCTTTTCCAGGTCTTCGGCGTTGCCGTTGAGGATGTTCACATTTTCCTTCTTGATGTCGATGTGGCTGAAGAAATTATTCCACATGAAAGAGTGGTAACTTTCGGGGTGATCTTCGGGCAGACCCACGTATTCGTCCATATTGAAAGTGATCACGTTCTGGAACGACACCTTGCCAGCCTTGTTGAGTTCAATGAGTTTCTTGTACATGCCCAGAGGCGAACTTCCGGTGGGGCATCCCAGCACGAAAGGCTTCTCGGGAGTAGGGTTAGCGGCATTGATGCGAGAGGCAACGTAGCATGCTGCCCATTCTGATACTTTCTCGTAGTCGGGTTCGATAATAAGTCTCATAGCGAAATAGTATTATTGTATAATTAGTTAGAATTTTATTTTCGTCTTACAAAGTTAGTAAAAATATCTCAAATTGGTGCGCGTTTATTGCATGAATATAAACACGGAAAAAGCGTCGGGTAATTCTACCCGACGCTTTGTAGCGCATAGGGGAGTCGAACCCCTCTTGCAAGAATGAAAATCTTGAGTACTAGCCGATATACGAATGCGCCATTTGTTAATGCGACCCAGCGCGAACTAAAGTCGCAGAAGATAACAAGGGGTCCGTGTTAAGCAACGCCCAATTTATTCACATAAAGAGCAAGTTTAGACTTCAGGTTAGATGCCTTGTTCTTGCTGATTACGTTCTTGCGAGCCAGTTTATCGAGCATAGAAGATACCTTCTTGTAATCTTCAGCAGCCTTTACCTTGTCAGTTTCCTTGCGAAGTTTGCGTACAGCGTTGCGCATGGTCTTTGCGTAGTAGCGGTTACGGAGATTACGAGTCTCAGTCTGGCGAATTCTCTTAATTGCTGATTTATGGTTTGCCATAATTATTTTTTGTTCTAATTATTTTCGTTGTTATTATTAGTAGCGCATAGGGGAGTCGAACCCCTCTTGCAAGAATGAAAATCTTGAGTACTAACCGATATACGAATGCGCCATCATTTAGCATGAGTGCTAAAGCGAGTGCAAATTTACGCACGTTTTTTGAATTGACAAAATATTTCGGCAATAAATTGCGAAAAAACCCGATTTTTCACACTTTTTTTGAAATTATGTGCCGCTTTTTGCGTAATTTCGTGAAAAATTAGGCCGAGAGCCCGGTTTTTGGGCACCACGAAGACGACCGTTTTTCTTTCGATTTCACACTATATATATAAAATATACACCACGCGCATGTATGAATCACTGCAGGGCATTGTGCTCAACACGATCAAGTACAACGATCGCCACAACATCACCCACATCTACACCGACCGCCACGGACGCATGTCGTTTCTCGTGGCGCAGGGAAAGACGGCCGCTGCCCGCATGCGCATGTCGATGTTTATGCCGCTGAGCCTGCTGCAATTTGAGGCGCGCATCCTTCCCGGCAAGGACCTGTGCACGCTGCACGACGTGCGCCGCACCCACGCGCTCCACTCGCTCTACGCCTCGCCCGTGAAAAATGCCGTGGCGATGTTTGTGAGCGAAGTGCTCACCCACTGCATCCAGGAGCACGAGCAGAACGAGGGCCTTTACCAATACATCAGCACGTCGGTGCGCCTGCTCGAGGCGCTCACCGAGGGAGAGGCGAATTTCCACATCTGCTTCCTTTACCACCTGGGGAGTTTCCTGGGCATAGAGCCAGACATGACCTCCTATCGCGAGGGCTACTGGTTTAACATGGCCGAAGGCACGTTCCACTCCCGCCCCACCGGCGTGGGCCACAACCTGCGACCCGAACAGGCGCGCGTGATCTACCTGCTCTCACGCATGAATTTCAGCAACCTCCACATCTTCCGCTTCAATCGCGAAGAACGCAACCAGATGCTCGACACCATCCTCGCCTACTACCGCCTCCACAACTCCACCCTAGGCACCCTACGCTCGCCAGAGATACTGAAGCAGTTGTTTGTGTAAGGGATTAGCCGCAAAAGCGGCTAACACCGGGGCGCTACTGCGGCGCTTAGATGACTCAAGGAGCACTCGGAAACCTCGGAGCACTCAGAGCCCTCGGGAGGGGGGGGGGGCGCGCGCCCGCCCGGGACGACAAGGGCTGGCACTGGGCTTTGGAGGGCTGGCACTGGGCTTCGTGGCTCTTGTATATAAATAAAAAAATCGGCTGCTCCTTTTGGGGCTGCCGATTTTTTCATTTATATAGAAGTGTTTTATTATTTCCTTCCTGCTATCTTACTTTGCCTTCTTTTCGCTGCGTTGAATCAGGGCGTAGGCGGTAGGAGCAGCCACGAAGAGTGATGCGAGTGTACCGAAGATTACACCGAGAATCATTGCGAAATTGAACGAGCGGATAGATTCACCACCGAAGATGAAGATAACCACGAGCACGAGGAGTGTACTGAGTGATGTCATCACTGTACGGCTCAAAGTGCTGTTCAACGCGTTGTTGAAGGTGAGTTTGAGATCCTGTTTTGGGAAGAGTTTGCGATATTCACGCACGCGGTCGAATACCACCACGGTATCGTTGATCTGATAACCGATTACGGTGAGGATAGCCGCGATGAATGTTTGGTCAACTTCCATAGAGAATGGGAGCAGGCCGTGGAGCGTGAAGAAGCCGATCACGAGGAATGAGGTGAGCGCCACAGCGGTAACAGCACCGAGAGAGAATGCCCAGTTGCGGAAACGGAACAGGATGTAGAGTGCCATTGCGATGAGCGACCAGAACACTGCCCAGAGTGCTTCGCGAGTCATATCGTCGGCGATAGAAGGACCTACAGCGTCAACCGATACGATACCGAGTTTGTCGGCGTCGCCTTCGCTTGCCTTATCGTTGCTGAACTGGTCGAGGGTCATATTGCCGAGGCTGCCCTTGAGAGCGTTGTAGAGTTTGCCTTGGATTTCCTTATCTACTTCAGCCGAGTTTTCTTTTACCTTATAGTTGGTAGAAACGCGCACGGTCTGGTCGTTATCGATAGTGATCACTGAAGAGGTAGCGTCGCCGAATTCAGCCTTCACTACGCCGTCGAGTTCGTTGGCGTTAACAGGCTTGTCGAATTTCACGATGTAGTTGCGACCACCAGAGAAGTCGATACCGAGGCTCAATGGGCGCACGAAGAACATAGCCACCATCACAGCAGCCACAACTGCTACCACTACGCCAGTCTTGCCACGCTTGCCCACGAAGTCGGCCTTGGTGTTCTGCATGAAGTTCTTCACCAAGTTGGTGGTGAAGGTCATAGTGCCGAAACCGAAGCGGTTCTTGTTGAGGAAGTTTTCGAGCACGAGGCGGGTTACGAATACTGCAGTGAAGAACGAGCAGCAGATACCCACGATGAGGGTGATAGCGAAGCCGTGTACTGGACCAGTACATTCAGCGGCCAGGATAGCGCCAGTGATGATAGAAGTGAGGTTACCGTCGAAGATTGCAGAGAATGCGTTCTTGTAACCATCGGCCACGGCAGCCTTGAGGTTCTTGCCATTGCGGAGTTCTTCCTTGCAGCGCTCGAAGATGAGCACGTTGGCATCCACAGCCATACCGAGGGTGAGCACGATACCAGCGATACCAGGCAGGGTGAGCACGGTCTGGAACGATGCGAGCACACCTACGATGAAGAAGAGGTTGAGGATAAGACCGAGGTTGGCGATGTTACCAGCCTTCACGCCGTATACCATCATCATCATGATCATGAGGAGCACGAGAGCGATAGCGAATGAAATAACACCGCTCTTGATAGATTCTTCACCGAGTGAAGGACCAATCACGCGTTCGCTGATGATGTCGGGGCGAGCCACCATCTTACCCGACTTGAGCACGTTGGCCAAGTCGGTTGCTTCTTCCACTGAGAAGTTACCGGTGATTTCGGTGTCGCCACCGTCGATTTGCTGATTCACGTTAGGATAAGAGTAAACCACGTCGTCGAGCACAACGGCTACTTGGCGGCCAATGTTAGCGCCAGTGAGGCGTGACCATTGACGAGCGCCTTCGTCGTTCATCTTCATGGTTACAGCCTGACCCTTGAGTTGTTCGAAACGAGTGTCGGCGTCAACCACCACGTCGCCAGTCATAGAAGGACGGCCGTTAACGGTCTTCAGCGCGATGAGCGCTACATAGCCGTTGTCCTGAGCCTTCACGTCCCAGCAGAGTTTGAGGTCGTTGCGAATCACACCGTAGCGAGCGATGAGGGTGTCGATGGCTGCTTTGTCTTTTTCCTTAGCATAACCTACCACGCAGCCGTTGCCAGTGATTTGGAGGGCCTTTGTGATGTCGAAATCTTCCACAGCCACCTTCTTGGCTTCAGCCACCTGAGGTTCTGCAGCCTTAGCAGAGTCGGCAGCGGCAGCGGTAGTGTCGGCCTTAGCCTCTTCCACCTTCTTGCCCGATGCGGCAGCCATAAACTTCTGGAAGTCGTTAGCGATTTCGCTGTATTTGTAGGTTTGATAGAATTCGAGGTTAGCAGTCTGCTGGAGCATCTTCTTCACACGTTCGCGGTCCTTCACGCCAGGGAGTTCGACGAGGATGCGGTTGGTGTTAGGAAGTTCCTGGAAGTTAGGCTGAGTGATACCCATCTTTTCGATACGGGTAGCGAGCACGTTGAGGGTGTTCTTCACCTGAGCCTTCACCTCATCCTTGAGGATATTTTCCACTTCCTTGTCGGTGAGGGCAGGATTCTCCTTGATTTTAGCCACCTTTTCGCCGAAGATCGACTGCCAGTTGCTACCGCCGTTGCTCTTGAATGCTTCACAGAAAGCGTGTACGGGGTCCTTGCTGTCTTCCTTAGCGGCTTCGATAGCCTTTTTAAACTTTTCAGTTTCGTTCTTGTCTGACAATTCAACGAGAATTTCAGGAACTGAGAGTTCGAGAGTGGCAGTCATACCGCCCTTCAAGTCGAGGCCGAGACCGAGTTGCTTTTCGCGAACGTCTTGGAGAGTGTAGTATCCCAGCCAAACCTTCTCTTTCGAGAGAGAATCGATATAACCGTTGTAGGCGTCGTTGTATTTCTTGTCGCTGTGGTCAATCTTGCCAGCCACCTTAACGGCTGCCTCCACTGCCTTGTCTTCGTAGTGGTTAGCCACGAAGGTGAACGACATGTAGAACATACAAATCAACACCAGGAAACCGGTTATAAGTTTAATAAAACCTTTAGTTTGCATGTGTAAAATTTGTTTTTATTTGTTATTGTTTTTTGTACACAAAAAGTGCTCTCTTCCGTGAGGAGAGAGTTTACAGACTGCAAATATACAATAAAAACTTGAAGATAGAAAACAATTTAAACTTGAAAACCAATTTTTAGCACTTTTCACGGCCTATTTGGCCCTTTCGCGCTCGCTTTCAAAGGTGTGATGGTGATTTTTGCGGCAGCGGAGAGGGGTGTTTGCACAAGTGAGGGAAAAGCGCTATCTTTGCTATCATACAATCATCAACAACACAGAACCAAAGCAATGAACGAACAAGTGAAAATCGTGGTGCTCGACGGCTACGCCGGCAACCCGGGCGACCTGAGTTGGGCACCGCTCGAAGCCCTGGGCGAATGCACCGTCTACGACCGCACCGCGCCCGATGAAGTGACCGCCCGCGCCGCCGGAGCGCAAATCGTGCTCACCAACAAGGTGGTGATGGACCGCGCCACCATAGAGGCGCTGCCCAGCCTGCGCTACATAGGCGTGATGGCCACAGGCTACAACATCGTCGACCTCGACGCCGCCCGCCACCATGGCGTGGTGGTGACCAACGTGCCCGCCTACAGCACCACTTCGGTGGCGCAGATGGTATTTGCCCACCTGCTCGACATCACCAACAGCGTGCAGCACTACACCCGCGAGGCTCATCAGGGCCAGTGGTGCAAAAGCCGCGATTTCACCTACCTCAATACGCCCGTGATCGAACTCTGCGGCAAGACGATGGGCATCGTGGGCATGGGCAGCATAGGCGCAGCGGTGGCGAAGATAGCCCTGGCGCTGGGCATGAACGTGCTCGCCCACACCTCCAAGCCACAGGAAGCGCTGCCAGAGGGCATCACGAAAGCCGACCTCGACACCGTCTTCAGCACGAGCGACGTGATTTCACTCCACTGTCCGCTCACGGCCGACACCCGCGGCATGGTGAACGCCCAGCGCCTGGCGCAGATGAAGCGCGGCGCCATCCTCATCAACACCGCGCGCGGTCCGCTCGTCGACGAAGCGGCGCTCGCCGAAGCCCTTGCCAGCGGCCATCTGCTGGGGGCTGGCCTCGACGTGCTCTCCGTAGAGACGCAGCTGCCATCCAACCCGCTGCTATCGCAACCCACCTGCCACATCACGCCCCACCTGGGCTGGGCAAGCACCGAAGCCCGCCAGCGCCTGATGAACACCCTGGTGGCCAACGTGGCCGCCTACCTCAAAGGCACCCCACAAAACGTGGTGAACGCGTGAAAAAAGAGAATAAAGAAAGACCGGAGGTTCCGGAGGTTCCGGAGCCTCCGGATTGTTTTTTTACAGGCGTTTCCTCAGAAGATGGATTCTGTGGTGTAGGTGGTGAAGAGTTCTAGGGCTTTCATGCCCATGATGGAGTTGCCGCGGCCGTTGAGGCGGGGGCTCCATACGGCTATGGCGTATTTCGATGGACACACCGCCACTATGCCGCCCCCTACCCCACTCTTTCCGGGCAAACCCACGAGGAAGGAGAATTCGCCCGCTTCGTCGTAGAATCCACAGGTCTGCATGATGGCGTTGATGCGCTTTACGCGCGATATAGTAAGGTTCACGCCCGCGTGAGAGAAGGGCTCGCTGCTGCGTGCAAAGGCCTTGAATGCCTGTGCCAAGTCCTTGCAACTCATCTCCACCGAACACATGAGGCAATAGAAGTGCAGCACTCGCTCCACATCGTTTTCCAGATTGCCGTGGTGCTTGAGCAGATAGGCGATGGAGGCGTTGAGATAGCAGCAGCCTTGCTCCGACGTGGCCACCTCGGTGGAATAGTCGATGGCGGGGTTGCCCGCGAGTGTGCGCACGAAGTTGATGAAGAATTCTTCGGGATTCTCCAAGTGGGTGAGGAGCACATCGGCGAGCACAATGGCGCCGGCGTTGATGAAGGGGTTGCGGGGCTTGCCGTTCTCATACTCGAGTTGCACGAGCGAGTTGAACGCCGTTCCCGATGGCTCCTTGCCTATGCGCTGCCACAGGTCTTTGCCCAGGATGCTGAGCGCGATGGCGAGGGAGAACACCTTCGAGATGCTCTGGATGGAGAATTTGCTCTCGCACGCCCCGAGGCTGAAGTGCTTGCCGTCGAGGAGACTGAGGTAGATGCCAAACTGGTCGGGGTCGACCTCGGCCAGGGCTGGAATGTAGTCGGCCTGCTTGCCGTCGTGGGCAAAAGGCTTGATTTCTTCGTAGATGTCTTCGAGTATCTTTTGGTAATTCATGTTGTTTTTTTGGGGGAGGTAGAAGGTTGATTAGTTAATATTGAGGTGAGGCCGGTGGCCTTACTTTTGGTCGGCGAAATAGAGTTTCATCTGCGCTTTCACCTTGGGGGCGAGGGCGATGAGGGTGAACATAGTGCACACCGCCATGCCGGCAAATGCAAGGTCCATGATGCCCACCAGCAGGTTGAGTTTAATCACGGCAGCCACCACAATCATCACCAGGTAGTAATAGTTGTAGTACTTCGCGTTGTGGGCGCCGAAGAGGTAGTTGGTACACTTCAGGCCGTAATAACTGTAACTGAACATGGTGCTGAAGGCGAAGAAGAACACGATGGCCATGAGCAGATACTGGCCGAAGGGCAGCATCATGTCGAAGGCGCCGAGGGCGTTGCGCAAGCCGGCATCGTCGGCAAGAGCGAGACCCGACTGGCTGGCCATGATGATGGGGATAGAGGTGAGCGTGCACACGATGCCTGAGTCGATGAGCGGGCCGAGCATGGCGATGAGGCCTTCGCGCACGGGCTGGTCGTTTTTCGAGGCGCCGTGCATCATCGATGCCGTACCCACACCGGCCTCGTTGACGAAGGCGGCGCGCTTAGCACCGGTGAGCGCCACAAACACGAATGCGCCAAAGCCTGCCTTGAAACTGAATGCGCTTGCGAAAATGGAACTGAACACGGCTGGCACGAGGTCGTAGTGGAGCACCACCACGGCAAGCACCATCAGGAAGTAGAGCACCACCATCACTGGCACGATGCGCGATGCGGCCTTGGCGATGCGGCCGATGCCGCCCAATATCACAAATGCCACTATCACAGCCATCAGCACACCGATGACAAACTTCACAGTGAAGGTGCTCTCAATGCCCGAAACGGTGATAATCGACTCGGTGAGTTGGTTGGCCTGCATGAAGCAGAGCGTGCCCACCATACCGAACACGGTGAACGCGATGGCCATGGGGCGCCATTTCTTGCCCAAGCCCTCGGTGATCATATACATGGTGCCGCCCTGCGTTTCGCCGGTGCTGTCTTTGCCGCGATACATGATGGCGAGCGTGCCTTCAAAGAATTTGGTGGTCATACCCACGAGGGCACTCACCCACATCCAGAACACCACGCCCGGGCCACCAATGGCCACTGCGATGGCCACACCGGCAATGTTGCCCATGCCCACGGTGGCGGCGATGGCGCTCATCAAAGCCTGGAACGAACTGATTTGCCCCTGCTGCTTACCGCCGTCGCTGGCCTGCTTCTTTCGCAATTCGCGAATAGCCCATGGGAAACGGCGAATCGACACCGCGCCCGAATAAGCAAACAAGAAAAGACCGCCGCCAATGAGCAGAAGGAATTCTGGCACACCACACACGAAGTCGCTCGCGTCGATGATAGCCTGGCTGATAGCACTGAAAAGTTCGTTCATATGTTCTTATACTCTAAATAAAATTATGTGTAAATACCCGTAATCGTATTGACAATTTATTGAATTAAGGTGCAAAGTTAATACATTTTTCACAAAATCACCGCATTTCGCCTCGCAATGTGCAACTTTCGCCCGCCCCGCGCCCCGTCGCCCTACCCCGCAAAACGCCAGCGGCGAGGTGTGGCGTTTCTTAAAAAGTGTTGCTTTTTGCAGTTATTAAGACGAATTGTTACAAATGTTAACAGAAAGCGATAATTTTACCATTTTATGAGTGTTTTTGGACACGAATTCGAATTATTTGTTGTAATTTTGCACCCGAATCAGAATATAACACAAAAAATTACGAAATGAAGAAAATTACTCTCATTGGTTTGGGAGCAGCGATGGCAATGACCGCACAGGCTGGCGGTATGCTCACCAACACCAACCAAAACGTGGCGTTCAACCGCATGATGAGCCGTGAGGCAAGTATCGGTATCGACGGCGTTTACAGCAACCCCGCTGGTGTGGCGTTCCTTCCTGAAGGCGCTCACCTCTCTATCAACTGGCAAGCAGCATTTCAATCGCGCACTATCAAGAATGAATATGCTCCTTTTGCCTACAACACAAGCAACCCAACCGCAGAACGCGAATTCAAGGGCAAGGCTTCAGCACCTGTGATTCCTTCGGTGCAATTTGCCTATAATATCAAGGACTGGTCGTTCCAGGCCAACCTCGCCATTGGTGGTGGCGGCGGCAAGTGCGAATTTGAAAACGGCCTCGGCTCGTTTGAACGCATCGTTGCCAACACTGCACTGGCCGTGAACAAACTCGCTGCCGGCATCGACGGCGCTAGCCAGCAAATGGCAGCACTCGGCATCAAGGATCCAGGACTGAGCAAGGTGTTCAACAGCCCTGCCTACAGTTACGAAAGTTACATGCGCGGTAGCCAATACTTCTGGAACTTCTCTCTGGCTGCTGCCTACAAGGTGAACCAGAACCTGGCTGTGGCTGCCGGTCTGCGCGGCGTGCTCGCCACTGCCAACTACTACGGCTACGTGAAGAACATCACCGTGAGCGGCATGCCTCTGAGCATGGTGATCGACAAGACTAAGCCCAACTCGGCCAACATCGAACTCAACTGCGACCAGAACGGTCTCGGTTTCACTCCTTACATCGGTGTCGACTTCAAGACTGGCCGCTTCAACTTCGCCGCAAAATATGAGTTCAAGACTCGCATGCGCCTGAAGAACAAGTCGGTGAACGTGGCTCCAAGTATCGGTAACCTCCCACAGGTGCTCGCAGTGGACTACGGCGTAGAACTGCTCAACCCTAACCTGGTGCAGAAATACGAAGGCACTCCTTACAAGGAAATCGTGGCAGGCGCACAACAAACCCTGCTCGCCAACATGAAGCAATTTGGCGAAACCTTCGACGAAGGTCTCGAACACTCACTCGGCGAATACAAGGACGGCACCAAGATTGCCAACGACATTCCTGCCTACCTCGCCCTCGGCGCTGGCTACAAGGCTACCGACAAACTGGGCGTGAACGTGGGCTTCCACTACTTCTTCGACAAGCAAGCCACCAGTTATGGCAACCGCGAGAAACTCCTCAAGCGCGGTACCATCGAACTCAACGCTGGTGTAGAATACAACGCTAGCAAACTGGTGACCCTGAGCGCTGGCTGGCAAAACACCTCTTACGGCCTCACCGACGCCTACATGGAAGACAAGTCGTTCGTAGTGGGCAGCAACTCTGTGGGCCTGGGCGCTTGCTTCCACGCAAGCAAGAAGGTGGACGTGAACGTGGCTTACTTCAGCACTTTCTACAACCACAAGAAGGTGACCGAAACCGACGTGAACACCGGTCTCGAATACAAGAGCGACTACACTCGCGCCAACAACGTGTTAGGTGTGGGTATCGACTTCCACTTCTAAAAATCTGAAATAGCAAGATAAATAAAACAACAAGGCTTATTTATTCATACATATCAATTTTTCCTAATTTATAGAAAGAGATGCACGCTGCGAAGCGCCACATCTCTTTTTTTTTGCGCACCATATACAGCCCCCAGCCTGTCCGAAAACCCCAAAATAGGGCAAGTCTAAAGCAAAAACGCTAGGCGGCCGCCCAACGAACACTAGGCGCCCATCCACCGCCGTCGGAGACGGCTTATTATGGTTAACTCCATGCAAGCGAGTGAATTGCGCAGCAATTCGCGAGCGCGGCTTGGAGATATACGGCCGCAAAAGGAATGAGCCTCGGAGAGGGTCGGTTATGGTAGAAACCCGAGTTCTCGGACAGCCTCCCCCAAAAAACCACCTATTTTTCGCTAAAGGAGACTGTCCCCTTTAGCGAAAAAATCTTAAACTACTGATAATCAATCACAACGCAAAAACAATGCTGGGGGCTCAGAGGAGGAAATCCAGATAATTGTCGGGGGTGATGATGTGTTTTTGGTCCACTTCGTAGTGCTGCAAAAATGGCTTTGGGATCACGCTGCCTGCTTTCTTGGGATTCCACTTCATTTCAAAGGCCACGAATCTGCCGTCCAGTTCCTCGATATAGTCGATTTCCTGCATGGCTGTGGTGCGCCAAAAATAACTCTTGGCAAAGCGCGCCTTGTAGTGGTTATGCTTCATGCGCTCACTGATGAAGAAATTTTCCCACAGCGCTCCCATATCCTGCCGCATGCCCACGGGGGCAAAATTCTGAATCACGGCATTGCGAATGCCATTGTCCCAGAAGTATATCTTCTTGCCCTTTTTCAATTCGTTTCTCACATTGCGGCTCAAGGCCTCTAGCCTGAAGACGATGCAGCACTTCTCAAGCAAGTCGATGTATTTTTCCACCGTCTTGTTGTCGCTGCCCACCAGTTGTGCAATCTCGTTGTATTTCACCTCGCTGCCCACTTGCAATGCCAGGGCTGTGAGTATCTTCTGCAGCAGCACTGGGCGGCGTATCGACTCCATCGACAGCAGGTCTTTAAACAAGTAACTATCGGCAATGGTCATCAACAGATCCTTCGCTAAATCCTGGCTTTGCTGATTGAGGATATCGGGGTAAGAGCCATAGATGAGTCGCGATTCCAGCGTTTGCTTCACGCGCAAAAGTCCGCCCGTGGCCATGAGTTCGGCGGTGGAGATGGGATAGAGGTGGTATTCAAACTTTCGGCCCGTGAGCGGCTCGTTGATTCCGTTTTGTATCTCCAGCGCCGACGAGCCCGTCACCAGCAGTTGAACGTCGGGCATGGTGTCGATGATGATTTTGAGCGTAATGCCTATGTTTTGCACCCGCTGAGCCTCATCCACGAGCACAATTTTATTGCCGCCTATGAGCAGTCGCAATTCAGCGCTGTTGGCATGAGTGAGCGTTTCTTTGATTTCGGGTTCGTCGCAGTTGAGAATCAGCACAGGCTTCTGCTGAAGCGAGGTAATGTGCTTCAGCAGCGTACTCTTCCCCACTTGGCGTGCGCCAATCACCACAATGGCTTTACCCAAGTGCATTCGGCTCTCGATAACGGCTTTTAAATCGCGCTTAATCATAACGATGGAATCTTTTAAGTTGACATGGCAAATTTAGGTAAAATTCTCCCTAATCCCAAATTTATATATGATTTTTGGGATTATAATCCTAAATTTCTATATA
>JAUNCU010000072.1:0-2264 GCA_030526455.1 Bacteroidales bacterium
AATTTCACGAATTGTTTTTGTTCACGAATTTAACTAATTTCTCGAATTTTGTTTTTTTTGTGCTGGGCGCGCGCGTGCTTGGGGGCTATGTAAAAAAAAGAGCGCCTCTTGGCTTTTTTTTGCCAAGGGGCGCTCTGGGTTATTTTTTGGGGGAATCTCCTGTTTTAGGGGAGGTTCTCCTTTTCCGCTATTAGCGGAGTACTTTTGCTGATGATGTGGTGCCGTCGGTGTAGGTGGTTACTACGATGTTGACGCCTTCCACTGGGTCAGCGCTTTCTACACCCATGAGGTTGAAGTAGCGCACGCTCTTCACTTCCTTCACGCCAGGAATGTCGATAACGGCGGTTGGGATGTTGTTAGAGAATGCGAAGTCGTACCATTCTTCAGCCACATAGAAGATGTCGGCATTTTCACCAGCCTTTGCTGCTGCACGGCGGCGAGCGCTCTGCTGGTTAACTGGGGTGGCATCTTTGTAGTAGAAGCGAGAGAGGAAGGTTACCGCTGGAGTTTCAGAACTTGAACCGAATGTGCCCTTATAGTAGGTGTGTTCGGTGCCAGCCTTGTCGGTAAACTTCATTTCGGTCTTGCCGAGGTCGTAGAAAGTACCCACGTTTTCGGTGAGGTTCATATCTTCGTGAACGAGGTATACGCCCTTGCGTGCGTCGAAGTCTTCGTAGCCAGCGCCAGTGTATTGTTCGGCTGGTTCGGTTACTGAAGTTCTCCACAAGCGGAAGCCGCCGCCCTCGGTAGTGAGCGTGGCTTCAGAGCCGCCTTCGCCGGTGCCGGTCATCGAAGCGGTAACAGCCACGAAGAAGTAGCGTGCCTTCTTGCCGTTGGTGGCGGTGAAGGTGTATTCGCTCTTCACTTGGTTGTCGGCTTGGCCTTCGCTGTTGGCCAATGGGCTTACCTGAACTTCGGCGTTGCGGAGGGTAACGGCGTTGGTACCGTAGCGGTTGCCGTTCACTTCAATTTCTACTGCGTAGGTAGCCGACTGACGTGCTTCGGCTTCCATGTATACGTAGCCAGATTTTTCAACCACGGTCTTGGCGGCGTGGTTACGCTTGTAAGTCACGCTGGTTGGCGCGGTCACTTCGGGAGCGTAGGCGTTAGGCTCGAAAGTGAATTCGATACCAGCACCCTTCACGATGCCAAGTTGAGAGTTGTCTTCAATCACTTGTTCGGTGATTACTTCGGCAACGATTTCTTCGCGAGTGTAGCCTTCCTTGTCGGCGTTCACCATGCGATAAGCCACGGTGGTGCCGTTGAACACTGGAGCCTTGAATGGTGCAGCGTCAAATTCTACATCGCTGCTAGCGAGTTCGTAGATGTAAGCGCCAGCGACGTCGCCTTCCGAAGAGATTTCGAAGATGAAGTAGTCGGCGATGTTCACACCGTTGGCAGTGTTGCCAGCGGCAGGAGCGTCTTCGCTGTCGTAGCGAGCCACTTCAGTTTGGTTCTGGTAAGCCACGGTGTAGGTGGTGCCATCTTCGCTGAAGGTGACGGTTGCCACGGGCACTGGCTTGGTGCTAGCGCCTTCAGCGGCACGACGGGTAACGGTGATTTGCTTGCCAGCGAAAGTGGCAGCATCAAGGTTCTGGATGGCTACAGAATTCTTGTAACTGTTGGCCACTCTGATGTTGCTATCCACAAATTTAGCCTTGTAGTCGCCAGTCATGGTCACGCCTTCAACTACAGGGAGCGAACGCTTGTAGATGTAGACTGGTGATTGGGTAGTGTTGTAGCAAGAGAAGATGGGTGGGTTGTTGGTAGCGTTGAATTTCAACAGGTTACGTTTGTTATCGCCTTGGAAGGTGATCATCGCGATGTTTTCGCTGGTGATTTCAATGCTTGCCTTGCCGTTGTTGCCCGCAATTGAAGCAGTGTTGGTCTTCAAGTGGTTAGAACTGCTACTTGCAGCATATAGGTAAGCGTCTTCGCCCACGTTGAACATCCAAGCGGCGTCGCCATCACGGTCGGTGGTGGCTTCCAACTTGATTACTTGTACTTCATCGTTAATTGCGACCTTGCCGTTGCTTTCGGTTACCACTACAGCGGCACGGTTGTTGGTGTTCTGGGTGGTGCCTAAAGCGTAGAAAGTGGTTTCATCGCTGTCGTTAGTCTTCTGGCCAACGAGGATGATATCGCCACCGTCTTTGAGTTGTGAAGCGTCGGTTACCAAAACAAACTTTTCGCCTTCAGGAGTTGGGGTGTTGATGGTGATGGTGACCTCGGCTTCTGCGCTTTGTCCTACTTGGTCATAAGCG
>JAUNCU010000072.1:2364-13137 GCA_030526455.1 Bacteroidales bacterium
TTGATGGTGATGGTGACCTCGGCTTCTGCGCTTTGTCCTACTTGGTCATAAGCGTAAGCCTTGATGGTGGTGGTTTCGCTTACGGTGAATGGCGCTTCGTAGTACTGTGCTGTTTCTGACACAGCGGGGTCGGTGCCGTCGGTGGTATAAGTGATGGCTACTTCGCCCACACCGTTAGTGGCAGTGATAGTCACGGTCTGAGGGCCGTCGTATTCGCCAGTTGCTGGGCTGATAGCCAGCGTGAATGGGTTGGCGGGCTTGATGGTGTAGGATGCAACGACTTCGTCGGATTCAAGCGCACCCTTCTTGGTGGTGGCTACGATAGTGGTGGCTTCGTTGATGGCGACGGTGGCAGTGTTGGTTTCGGTTTCCACAACTTCGCCATCGTTCACGTAATAAAGCAGTGTGCAGCCTTCGATTGTGCTCACGGTAACTACGGTGCCAGCGTCAACTGCGCCTGCAGCGGGGTTGAAAGTGGGCACGGGGAGTTTCTTCAGGTCGATGGTGTAAGATGCTTCAGATGGCTTGTAGGCATCGTTGCCTGCATATTTCGCTGTAATAACAGCGGTGCCTTCGGTTTGACCGAGCACTACATAGCCAGTGGTTTCATCGATAAGGGCTATTGCGTCGTTGCTGCTTTCGTAGGTGATAGTAGCGCCTTCGATGGCAGGGGTGAGGGTTGCGGTGTAATCGAGATCTTCCTCACCGATGTATTTGGTGATAGTCTGGCCGTCGATGTTTTCACCGAAAGAGAGCGTGGTTGGGGTCTTGGTTGCACCAGTGAAGTTGATGGTGAAACTTTCACCGCCAGTTGCGGCGCCGATTTTGGCGGAAACGGTCTGCGCGCCATCTACAGGTGTGATGGTCACGGTAAGTCCGTCGACGCTTGCTGTGGCATTGGTCCAAGTGCTGTTGGCCATCACTGACGCATAACTTGCGCTTGTTGCTTCGTAAACGATAGACGAAATGGTGATGCCGTTAGCGGGGGCAAAAGTGAGTTTGAAGTCTTTGTAGAAGCGTGTTGAAGTTCTGCCTCCGCTTCCTGGGTAATAGTTGTTAGCGTTAGTAGAAGATGTTTCCTTGCTGGAGGTAACGGTGACAGCATCTTTTACCCATTCGAGTTTGTCTGTGGTGGCAGTTGTAGTTTCGTCCTTGGTGAGGTCGATGTAAGCCGAAGTTGGCTGAGGAGCGGCGGTCACGGTGACGTTGTAAGTTATCACATCGCTCATCACTGCGCCGATGGCTACTGCTACGTCGACCGATGTGGTGCCCAGAGCAAGTGTTTCAGGGTCGAAATCCCATTCGAGGCCTTCGGTGATCACTTCGGTATCGTCGTTAGAGTAGGTGGCGGTTACCACGAGGCCAGCGGGGTCGAATGTTTCGCCGGCGTAGTAGGCGGTCTTGGTGGGTTCGCCTGAGATAGTGAGAGCGGTGAGCACGCGAGGAGCGGTCACAGTTACGTTGTAAGTGGCAATGTCGCTCACGACTTCGCCCACGTTAGCCATTACGTCAACCGATGTGGTGCCCACGGAGAGTGTTGCAGGTTCGATTGACCATTCTGCATTTGCAGTTACGTCGGCGCTAGAGCCGTCGTTGTAGGTTCCCATCACGGTGAGGCCTGCAGTGCTGAAAGATTCACCGGCTTCGTAAGTTGTCTTTGAGGGGGTGCCTGAGATAGCGATAGACTCGAGCACTTTTTGTGCAGGAGCGGTGTATTCAACGAGGTCGTTGTTGGCGTCGAATTCGTAGGTGGTGTTGTATTTCTTCAGTGTGCCTAAACCAATCACGGTTGCGCCTACTTCGATGTTAGGATCTTCGGTGTAGGCAGCGCCGTTTTTCAGGCCGTTACGGTAGAATTGGAATTGCTGACCAGTAGTGCTGCCGTCTTCCGACACATCAAATGTGATGTTCATGTACTGGTCGCTCCAGGCAGTTACGATTGTGCTTACGATACCTTTAACGTAGACTTGAGTTGCGAGGTCTTTGCCAGCGTCGATGAGGGCGATGGCTTGTGCCACGGAGTAGGCAGATTCCTTGGTGTTGGCAATGGTCTGTACGTTGATAGGGAATGTGGCGGTTTCGGTAACGTCCACATAGGTGTAACTTGCGGTGACGGTTTGTTCGCCCGCAGCGTTCATGTTATATCCAGAGAAAGTGAGATTGCTGTGTGCAATTTCTTGGGTGTTGCCATCGCTGAACGATGCAGTGAAGGTGAGGCCAGTGGTAGAGAAAGCGTCGCCTTTCCAGAGCGCGGGAGCGGTGCCCGCTACGCTGAGGCCGGTGAGGGTGATGGGTTCGCTAACTGTTACGTCGTAGTTCACAACAGGGCTTTCCACATTTTCCACGGCAGCCTTAACGGCTACGCTGGTGGTGCCCACGGTGAGAGGAGTTGGGGTAATGGTCCAAGTGATGCCTTGGGTGATTTCCTTTTGGCTGTCGTCGCTGTAGGTGCCCTTTACGGTGAGGCCTGCAGTGCTGAAAGTTTCACCAGCATTGTAAGCAGTCTTGGTGGGGGTGCCTTCGATGGCGATGGATTGGAGAGTGGCAGAAACCTTCTTAAAGAAGATGGTTTGTGTGTTGGTGATGTTGGTAGTCTTGCTTGTGTAGCAGCGCCAGTCTTGGTTGTTGTAGACGCCCACAAAACGGCTGGTACCGATGTTCTTCATGTGGTTGCCATCGAGAGCGAAGTCTCTGTTTGTGTTCGTCCCTACTCTCACACCATTGTTTGCGTTGGTGCAATACAAATAGTTGTTGGTAGAGGGCTTTTTGAACTGGAAGTTTGAACCAGATTTGTAGAATTCCCACTGGATGTTTTCTGCAACATCTTCTGTGATTTCAGTGGCGTTTTCGCTCACCGCAACCGATACGGCTTTTGGAGCGGCGCTTGTTCCGTTGTCATTAGACAAGGCTCGCTTGGAGGACTTGTCGAAAATGACAACGATGTCACCGTCTTGCAAGTCGGTGATAGCCGTCTGGACCCACGTTTCGGCAAAGCCTGTGGCTGTGGCCAGGATGGCTAGGATTAATAGAGTAAATAATTTTTTCATAACAAAAATGTTTGTTAGAGTTAAAAAAGATGTATAAAAATTTAATTAATATTCAGTTGCGTAGTGATTTGGCTACAAAATGCCAATCAATCCACAAAGGTAGTAATTATTTGTCTAATAGCGGGTATATACATCACGAATTTTTTATTCGTTCAGCGAATTGTTATATTTTGTTTACAAATTTCACGAATTGATTTTTTTGGTTCACGAATTTGTGTGTTTTTTTTTGTTCACGAATTTAACGAATTAAACAAATTATTTTTTTGAGAATTGGTGTGGGGAATTTATCAACGAATTTAGCGAATTTTACGAATTTATTTTTTTCAGCGAATTACACGAATTAAGCGAAATTTTGTGGATGGGGTGGTGTTGGAACACGAATCCCCAAATAAATAATTCGTTAAATTCTTCGCAAGCGAAGCGGCAAGCCGATGACGTGAACCCTTAAATTTAATTCGTGAACCCCAATAAAAAAACCTCGACGTTTTGGGACGTCGAGGTTTTTTTTATTTTGGTTTTTGGGATGCTCTCTTACTTGTTTTCTGGGAGCATGATTACTTCTACGTGGTTTCCTGCTTTGAGGATTACGTTTTTGATGAAGGCTGAGATCTTGGCAGGGGTGAGGCTGCTTACGATGGCCTTGTAGTCGGTTTGGTTGTCGATGCCGCGGGCTACGTACATGTTGATTACGTTCATCCAGTGGCTGTTTTCCTTAGCGGCTTCGTCGGCATCCTTGAGCATGAGCGCCTTGATTTCGTTCACGGTGCCTTCGTCGACGGTCTTGGCCATGTTGGTGAGTTCGTCGCGCATGATGCGGAGTGCTTCCTCAGCCATGTCGGGCTTCATGGGGCAGTGGCCCATGATAGAGGTGAACACCTTGTCGCCGAAGAGGCGCACGCCACCAGTAGCGCCAGCCGAGTAGGCAGCGCCGGCGTCTTCACGAATCTTCTGGAGATAGATCTTGCCGAGCACCTGACCTGCTGCACGAGCGAGGATGCTGTTTTCGAGGGTGTAAGGCGCGGTGGTGCTGTACCAGTACATGCGACCGATGGCCTTAGGAGTTTCCATCTTCTTGGTGAACTTGTTCACGAGGTTGCCAGCGGGGCGTTCGGTCACGTTCTTGTAGTTTTCGCGCTTCTTGGCGTCGCCAGGGAGCGAAGCGATGTATTGCTCGATGTAGCCACGGAGCACGGCTTCGTCGAAGTTACCGATGAAGTAGAAAGTGAAGTCGGCAGCGTTGGCGGTGCGTTCCTTAGCGATAGCGAGCACGCGGTCGTAGTCCACATTCTTGAGTTCTTCCACACCGAATGGAGCGTTACGCCAGTTCTTGTTGTTGATGGTGTATTCGTCTTGCTCGGCAAACACAGCCTCAGGCTGCAGATCCTTGTTCTTGAGGGCGGTTTCGAGCATCTTCATCAAGTTGGTGTAACTCTTTTCATCCTTCTTGATGGCAGTCATCTTCAGGTAGGTGAGTTGGAAGAGCGTTTCGAGGTCCTTCACGGTCGACTTACCGCTGAGTTGTTCAAACGAAGGAGTGAGGTTGAAGTTCACGCTAGCCTGCTTGCCTGCGAGTGCCTTGTCGAGTTCGGTATTGCTGAATTCGCCCAGACCGCTCACGCTCACGATAGCGCCGATTAATTCGGTGTTGGCCCAGTCCTTCTTGTCGTAGAGCGAAGTACCACCCTTCGACTCGGCTTCCATCAAGATTTCGTCTTCCTTGAAGTCGGTCTTCTTGATCACCACCTTAGCGCCATTGCTCAGGGTGAGCGTCTTGAAGTCGAACTTCTTGTCGGTTTCTTCCTTCACGATTTTGCCCTTCTTAGGCATTTCCTTGATGAGCGGTTCGTCCTTCACATTGTCGACCCAAGCAGCGAGGTCTTCGGCTTGAGCAGCGTCGATGGCAGCCTTAAGGCCAGCCTCGGTGGGATAAACAGCGCCTTCCTTCTCCTGGTTGAAGTTGATCACCACCAGGTTAGAGTCGTTTTGGCTCACGAATTGCGCCATCATCTGGTTCACCATGTCCACAGGGAGCATAGGCACCACCTGGCTCATCATTTCATATTCGGTTTCGATAGCGGTGAGAGGTTCCTTTTCCAGATAGTGGCTAGCGCACATGCGGCCGAAGCGTTCGCTCGAGATGCGGTTGCGATTGTTGTACTGCTTCTCGATCTGGCTCAGGTATTCAGCCTTGGTGCGGGCATATTCGGTGGCGGTGAAGCCGTGCTTCTGAGCGCGCAGGGCTTCCATCGTCACAGCCTTGAGTGCTTCAGCGCTCTGGCCTTCCTTAGGCAGGATAGCGAGCGAGAAGGCGTCCTTAGTCTTGGCGAAGATGTAGTTGCCATCGCTGGCGCTTGCCTGGATGAAAGGACAGTCGGGTTCTTGCGACTTCTCGTTGAGGCGGTTGTTGAGCATGTGGGTAGCGCACCAGCGAGCGTAGTCGTAGATAAGGTAGAGGGCGCTATTCTTCTGTGCTTCGGGGAAGGCATTGTGCTTGTAGAGCACCTGCACAATGTTGTATTGCTGTTCCTTGTCCTTGTCGACCACGATGATGGCTTCGGCATTGTCGGGCACTTGCTCGTCGACCACCTGAGCAGCGTCGGCTGCGGGGGCGGGGATAGCGCCAAACATTTCTTCAATCTTCTTCACAGTGTAGTCCACATCGATGTCGCCCACCACGATCACGGCCTGGTTGTCGGGGCGGTACCACTTGTGGTAGTAGTTGCGGATTTCCTCGTGCTTGAAGTTGTCGATCACCTCCATGGTACCGATAGGCATGCGGCGGCCATATTTCGAACCAGGATAGAGTTTTTCGAGATTGCGTTCAAACATGCGCTGGCTGGCCGACGAGCGGAGGCGCCATTCTTCGTGAATCACGCCGCGTTCCTTGTCGATTTCGCTGCCCTCAAGGAGGAGGCCGTTAGCCCAGTCCTTGATGATGAGCAAGCAAGAGTCGAGCGCGCTCTGGCGTGCAGAAGGCACGTCGTTGATGTTATACACCGTCTGGTCGATGCTGGTGTAGGCATTCAGGTCGCGGCCGAATTGCACACCCAGCGTGCGGGTGTAGTCGATCACGCCGTTGCCGGGGAAACTGTTGGTGCCGTTGAAAGCCATGTGCTCGAGGAAGTGAGCCAAACCGCGCTGGCTTTCCTCTTCCTGGATAGAACCCACACGCTGAGCGATGTAGAAGTTCACATGCTTCTCAGGATAATTGTTGTAACGCACGTAGTAAGTGAGTCCGTTAGCGAGTTTGCCGGTGCGGATGGCGGTGTCGGCGGGCACGTCGGGCATCGCCTGAGCCATGCTCACGCTTGCCACCAGGGCAAAGGCTAACGCAAATAAATTTCTGAGTTTCATAACGTTGATTGATAAATTATAATTAAGTTTTGTAATAGTCGGGCGCTATTTCAGGGATTCGCCTGCATGCCATTAGACGCATGAAACGGCGAAAAAACTTCATCCCCACCGCTAAATTCTTGCAAATTTAGTCTTTTTTTTCATATCATGTGCCATTTTTACACAATTTAGGAAAAACGGGAGGGCAGCGGGCAGGGCGATGTGTTGGGTGGAAACACAATAAGCGCCCTGTGGCTGATGCACGGGCGCTGTGTGGTATTTTTCTTTTGCTGTTTCGGGGCTATGCCTTACTTCTGAGCGGGCGCTGCTGGCTGACCTGAAGTGGGGATGCCAGTGCCTTGCTGCTGCTCGGTTTGAGGAGTAGCGAGGCGAGTGCCTTGGTTGGCGTCGGCGCTCTTAGCGAAGATGCAAGCGCAGATGCTGAGCACGCAGATGAAGATAGCGAGGCTCCAAGTGGCTTTTTCTACGAAGTCGGTAGTTTTGCGCACGCCAGCGATTTGGTTGTAGTTGCTAACGTTAGCAGCCAAGCCGCCGCCCTTAGACTTTTGAATCAGAACCACACCGATGAGCAAAAGTGCTGCGAGAGTAATCAGAATTGCAAAAATAATTTCCATGTCTTGTGTAATATAATCTTATTTTTTTGTTTTTTCGTTAAGTACCAATTTCCGCAAAAAACGAATTTGGTCTGCAAAGTAAATACTTTTTTCTGGAAAATTCAAATTTATGTTCTCAATAATTTCAAGAGCCTTAGAATAATTGCGTCGAGAGATGTACATTTTGGCCAAACTTTCGCTGAGCATCGACTCGTCGTGGGCGGCGGGTTGCTCGATGGGCGTGTCGGCGATTTCGGCCACCTCTTCCTCGCCCACGTGCTGCTGGGGGATGGTAGCCACCTCCTTCTCCTTTTGCTGCTGCTGGGCGATGAAACTGTTGATGAGGGCGTCTTGCGCGCTTTCTTCACCCGCTGCCGTGGCGGCGGCGCCTTCGTCTTCGGCGGCGAGGATGTCGGCATAGTCGGGCGTGGGGTTGAAAATCATGTTTTCGAGCACCTCCACCTCCTTGTCGCTGCCCGAGCCAAAGGCATCGAGAAACATGTCGATGGCGTGCTGCGTGGTGGCGGCGGGTTCTTCCTGCTGCTGCGGATAGAAGTCGCGGAAGAGCGCTGCGTTAGCCCCGAGATGCTCGGCGAGCACCTTGCGGTCGGCGCTGCTGATGGCCAGTCGGCCCAGAATCTCCTCGTTGCCGTCGATGCCGTGCTGCTTGAGGTAGAGCAAGGCGGGCAGGCTGAAGTAGGGGTACTGCTGCTGCACCTGCTCGAGCCACTGCTTGCTGATGGGCTGCGAGGGATTTTCGATATGCTGCTGGATGGTGTTGAGAATATTCATAATGCGGGAGAGAGAGGGGTGTTACCAGTTGCCGAAAGTGGCGTTGAAGATGAGGTCTTTAAGATCGTCGCAAATTTGGGCGCAGAGGTCGTCCTGCACATCGGTGAGCATCTGGCTGCTGTCGAAGTCGCGATAGGCCGAGAAGGTCTGGTCGTTGCTCAGCGCCGGGTTCTTGTTGTCGACGTATTTCACGCGCACGGTGATGGTGAGGCGCGTCTTGCTCGCGTAGGCGTCTTCGCCCACCGCCTGCGGGGTGAGGTTGTAGCCCGTGATTTCGCCCTCCATGCGCAGGTCGCTGTTAGGCGAGTCGATCACGCGCAGACGCGTGTTTTGCGCCACCATGTCGCGCAGTTTGTTCTCAAAGGTCTGCTGCAGCGGCGGGTGCACCAGTGCGGCACGAATGGGGAAGTCGCTGAACGACACGGTTTTGTAGACGTTATAGTCGAGCGATGCGCCGTTGAATTTGTAGAAATTATACACGGTGCATGCCTGAGTGATGGCGAGCAGCGCCACCAGCGCCACTGCGCGGCGAAATATGTGGGAGATGCGCTTCATTGCTTACTTGTGCTGATTGCGGGATTCGAGTCCGTATTCCTTGATTTTGCGGTAGAGCGTGCGCTCCGAGATGTTGAGTTCGTCGGCCGTCTTCTTGCGCTTGCCGTGGTTGCGCTCCAGCGCGCGGGTGATGGTTTCGCGCTCGGTTTCGTCGAGCGTCTTGATGTGGGGCTGCTCCACCTCGAGGGCGTAGGGCGCGTCGAATTCGGCACGCGAAGCCTCGGCTGGGGCATTGATATCGATGATTTTGCCCTTCTTCTTCTCGTCGGGGCCGCTTGCGCTGGTGCCGCCAATCTTCAGACTCTCGCGCTTGAGCAGTTCGATCTCGCTATTGAGATGATAGGAAGTGGTGGTTTCGCTGCGGTGGCCCGCCTGGACGGCGCTTTGGAGCGCAATCACATCTTGCTGGAGTTTGAAGAGCATTTTGAAGAGGTATTCGCGCTCGTGCATATAGTCGTGCTCGGCCTCGTTGACGCTCACCAGCCCCTGCTGCTCAGGCAGATACTTCGTCACCTCGGCAGCGGAGAGCGTGTTTCCTGCCCCGAAGAGCGCGATTTGCTCAGCCACATTCTTGAGTTGGCGCACGTTGCCTGGCCAGCGGTAGGCGAGCATTGCCTGCTTCGCCTCGTCGGTGTATACCACTTCGGGCATCTTGTATTGGTCGGAGAAATCGTGGCTAAACTTGCGAATAAGCAGCCAAATGTCGTCGCCACGGCGGCGCAGCGGCGGCACGTCGATGCGCACCGAGCAGAGGCGGTAGAAGAGGTCTTCGCGGAATTTGCCCGTCTTGATGGCCTCGTCGAGATTCTTGTTGGTGGCGGCCACGATGCGCACATTGGTCTTGCGCACCTCGGCGCTACCCACGCGCATGTATTCGCCCGACTCCAGCACGCGCAGCAGCAGTGCCTGCGTCTCCATGGGCAATTCGGCCACCTCGTCGAGGAAGAGGGTGCCGCCGTTGCAGTCTTCGAAATAGCCCTTGTGGTCGGCGATAGCGCCAGTGAACGAGCCCTTTTCGTGGCCGAAGAGTTCGCTATTGATGGTGCCGGCAGGGATGGCGCCACAGTTCACCGCCATATACTTTTCGTGCTTGCGGCGGCTGTTTTCGTGGATAATCTTAGGGAACACCTCCTTGCCCGAGCCACTCTCGCCGATGATGAGCACAGAGAGGTCGACAGGCGCCACTTTCAGTGCCTGTTCCATAGCGTTGATGAAGAGTGGCGACTTGCCGATGAGGCCAAATCGCTGCTTGGTGCTCTTGATTGCTGTTTCGAGACTTGCCATAATCTTGTAGTTCGTTAGTTGTTGTTTTTGTGTTATTGCAATATATAGATGTGGGTTAATTGCGTGAATGAACATCACTTCTGCCACTTGCGCATGCTGTAGGTGCGCTCACGCAGGAATGCGCCCAGTTCTTCGAGCGAGCCATACTGTGCCTGCTCCTCGGGCATGATGGGTTGGCCGATTGACACGCGGAACGTCTGGTCGTGGCGGCGGAACACCTCCGAGGGGAGTTTCAGCGTGCGCAGACGCCAGTCGATCATGCCCATGATGTTGAACAGGATACTGTTGTGGCCGTGGAAATAGATAGGCACCACGGGCACCTTCAGTTTGTCGATCAGGCGAATGATGTTGGGCTGCCACTCCCGGTCTTCGATGCGCAGACTAGGCTTCACCTTCGACACGGCACCGGCGGGGAAGAAGCCCAGCGGGTGGCCGTCCTTCACGTGGCGCAGCGCGGTGGTGATACCCTTCATCGACACGGCACGCTTGGCGGGATCGTTGCTCGCTAGGGCGTCGACGGCGATGAAATTGGGGCGCATGGCGCTGATGTAGTTCAGAATCATGTTCACCATCACCTTGAAGTCGGGGCGGTATTCGCCTATGATTTTGATGAGCATGATGCCGTCGAGCGCGCCGAATGGGTGGTTCGACACGGTGATGAACCCGCCCTCCTTAGGCAGATTCTTCAGCACCTCTTCGCCACGGATGTCGATGGTGATGTTGAGGTCCTTGAGCAGTCCTTGCACGAAGGGCACGCCAGGGGTGTCGCAGTTGTGGTCGTGAATCCAGTTCACCTTGTCTACGTCGAGCAGGCGAAACAGTCGGTTCACCAGTTTTTCCTTTCCCTTGAAGAAAGGCGCCATTTGGCATATATCATTGTAGTCGAGCACAGTGCGCTTGATAGGCTCTTGCTCGGGAAGTTCGGTTTTGGGCTTGTTGTCTTGCATACGATATCAATGAAAGGGCGCATAGTGCAGCCCGCTTATATTAGATGTGTTCCGAAAAAATACATGTATAGGATGCAAAGGTAGTAATATTCCCCGAAACATGGAGCATAAAAGCAAGAAAAATATGCCAAAATGGCATATTTTTCTTCACGAATTTATTTTGATTTTTTGTTCACGAATTAAGCGAATTTAATTTTTTGT
>JAUNCU010000073.1:0-10192 GCA_030526455.1 Bacteroidales bacterium
CTTGTTTTCTTATTTCCTTTTTTCTTTTTTCCTCTAGAACATTGAGGCTACTCGGCGCACGGCTTCTACGAAGCGGTGCACTTCGTCGAGGGTGTTGTACACGCCAAATGAGGCGCGTACCATGCCTTGCACGCCGTAGCGGGCCATCAGGGGCTGGGCGCAATGGTGACCGGTGCGCACGGCGAAGCCGAGTTTGTCGAGCAGCAGTCCCATGTCGTAACTGTTGATGTCGCCCACGAGGAACGAAATCACGCCGGCCTTCTGCTCGGCTGTGCCGAAGATGCGCATGCCGTCGATGGTGAGCAACTGCTTGGTGGCTTCTTCCACCAGGGCGCGCTCGTGGGCGGCAATGTTGTCGATGCCGAGGTCGTTGATATAGTCGAGGGCTGCGCTGAATGCGGCGATGCCTACGTAGTCGGGAGTGCCGGCTTCAAACTTGAAGGGGAGGTCGGCATAGGTGGTGCGCTCGAAAGTGACGGTGCCAATCATCTCGCCGCCGCCTTGATAGGGCGACATGCTGCTGAGGCGGAATTTCTTGCCGTAGAGCACGCCCACGCCGGTGGGGCCGTACATCTTGTGGGCTGAGAAGGCGTAGAAGTCGCAGTCGAGGTCGCGCACGTCGACCTTGATGTGGGGTGCAGCCTGTGCGCCGTCGATGAGCACGGGCACGCCATGCTTGTGGGCGATGGCAATCATCTCCTTCACGGGGTTGATGGTGCCGAGCACATTCGACACATGCGCCAGCGCCACGAAGCGGGTTTGCTCGGTGAAGAGGTCTTCATATTCGCTGAGGCTGATTTCGCCTGCCTCGTTCACGGGCACCACGCGTATGCGTATGCGCTTCTCCTTGCCGATGAGTTGCCAGGGCACGATGTTGCTGTGGTGCTCCATGGTGGTGAGGATGATTTCGTCGCCGTTGCAAAGGCGGTCGCCATAGGTGGCGGCCACGAGGTTGATGGCCTCGGTGGTGCCGCGAGTGAACACAACTTCCTCGATGGATGCTGCATTGATGAATGCGCGCACCTTTTCGCGGGTGGCCTCCACCATGTCGGTGGCTTCACCCGAGAGGGTGTGCACGCCGCGGTGCACGTTGGCGCGGTGGTTGAAATACATATCTTCAATCGCCTTCACCACACACATTGGAGCCTGCGATGTGGCGGCACTGTCGAGATACACCAGCGGATGTCCCTCGATAGTGCGCTGAAGAATGGGATATTCAGCCCTGATGGTATTTAACTTCGATTCGTCGAACATGTAATTTGGTTATATTGTATAATAGTAGTGAATGTTCAGAATGATATTATGCGTTGTCGATTTTGCTGCCGCAACTTGTGGCGCCGCATTCGGCACACATCGCCAACTGGCCGCGGAAGCGTTTTTCCACCAAGTGATGCAAGCGGTCTTTGAGCGCGGGAAGGCGTACGGCGTCGATCACGTCGGCCATGAAGGCCTGCATGAGCAACTGGCGCGCCTCGGCTTCGCTGATGCCGCGTGAGCGCATGTAGAAGAGCGCCTCTTCATCGAGTTGGCCAGTGGCCGAACCGTGGGAGCACTTCACATCGTCGGTGTAAATCTCGAGTTGTGGCTTGCTATGCATGCGGGCGTCGGTCGATGCCACGATGTTGCGGTTGCCCTGGTAGGCCACGGTGCGTGGGCAATTCTCCTTCACGAGCACCTTGCCGGCGAAAGCACCCACGGCGCTATCGTTGAGCACGTATTTAAACATCTCGTTGCTCTGGCAGCGCGCCACATTGTGGCTGATGAAGGTGTGGTTGTCCACGTGCTGGTGGGCCGAAGCCACGGTCATGCCCAGCAGGTGGGTTTCGGCGTGCTCGCCGTTAAGGTCCACGTAGCAGTCGTTGCGGGTGAAGCCGTTGAGCAGGGTGATGCCGTCGATGAGCACATTAGAGCCTTCTTCCTGGCTCACGAAAACCGACGACACGCGATGGGTGCGGTCGCTGCTTTCCTCCAGGTCGTAGTAGTCGAACATTGCGCCGCGCTTGGCCACGATTTCAATCACCTGGCTGGCGAGATACTGGCGCTCGGCGTCTTGCGTGTGGTCGCACACCAGCATCTTGGCCTGGGCGTCTTCCTCCATCACCACCAGGATGCGGCGTAGCGCCATCACTGGTGCCGAAGCGTTGAGGATGTTCACCAGTTGGATGGGTTTCTCCACCACCATGCCCTTGGGCACGTAGATGAGCATGCCATCTTGCGCCAGCAGCGTGTTGAGCGCCACTTCGGGCTTCTTCACATCGGCGAGCGAGCCAAGATACTGCTCAAGCACCTCGGGATGATTCTTTTGCGCCTCGGCAAAACTCTCAATCACCAGCCCGGGCTGAGTGTTGCGGGCGGCAGTGCGCGAAGCGGCGAAAATGTCGTTGAAAAAGAAATAGAGGCAGGTGCTCATGTTGGGCACGTCGCAGCGAAACGATGCCGCTGCATCGGGCGCAAAAGGCACACGGTTGATGTTCACGCCATAGTCGGGCGCAATCGCCTGTTCCAAATCGGTAGCCTCATAGTCCTCCTGTCCCTTCTTAGGCAAAGTGGCGCCTTCGAGGGCTGCGAGTGCGGCATCGCGCAGGGCATTCATCGCCGCAGGGGCGTGGTTGCGAATGGCGTCGCCGTGCTGGCGGTAGAGGTCGAGATATTGTGAGATTGACGTAGTCATAACTGTGCTTATTCCTCTTTTTTGTCGACTTGTTCCTTAATCCAGTCGTAGCCCTTCTCTTCGAGTTCCATCACCAGTTCGGGACCGGCGCTCATCACGATGCGTCCCTTGTAGAGCACGTGCACGAAGTCGGGCTTGATGTAGTCGAGCAAGCGCTGGTAGTGGGTGATGACGATGGTGGCATTGTTGGCAGTCTTGAGCGTGTTCACGCCCTCGGCCACGATGCGCAGAGCGTCGATGTCGAGACCGCTGTCGGTTTCGTCGAGGATGCTCAATTTAGGTTCGAGCATAGCCATCTGGAAAATCTCGTTGCGCTTCTTCTCGCCGCCCGAGAAACCCTCGTTCACGGCGCGAGATGCGAGTTTGTTGTCGAGTTGCACCACGGCGCGCTTTTCGCGCATGAGTTTCAGGAAGTCGCTCGCGTTGAGCGGTTCCTGGCCGAAGTATTTGCGCTTTTCATTGATGGCGGCGCGCATGAAATTCACCATCGACACGCCAGGGATTTCCACCGGATACTGGAAACTGAGGAAGAGGCCTTCGTGGGCGCGGTCTTCAGGCGAGAGCGCCAGCAGATCCTTGCCGTAGAAATCCACTTCGCCGCCAGTGACGGTGTAGGCAGGATTGCCAGTGAGCACTGCGCTGAGCGTACTTTTACCCGAGCCGTTAGGGCCCATGATGGCGTGCACTTCACCGGGCTTCACGGTGAGGTTGATGCCTTTCAAAATTTCCTTGCCTTCAATAGAGGCGCGTAAGTCTTTTATTTGTAGCATAATAAAGGTGTTGCTATATATCTTAAAGCCTTAAAAAGGCGCTTTTTTCTAAAAAATCTAACGTCTAATTTCTAGCGTTTAACTTCTCTCCTATCCCACACTGCCCTCGAGCGAGATGCTGAGCAGTTTCTGGGCTTCGACGGCAAATTCCATAGGCAGTTTTGCCATCACCTCCTTGGCGTAGCCGTTCACGATGAGGCCCACGGCGTCTTCGGTGCTGATGCCGCGCTGGTTGCAGTAGAAGATTTGTTCCTCGTTGATCTTGCTGGTGGTGGCTTCGTGTTCCACTACCGACGAGTCGTTGCCCACCTCAATCACTGGGAAGGTGTGGGCGCCGCTGGTGGCGGTGAGCAAGAGGCTGTCGCACTGGGTGTAGTTGCGGCAACCGGTGGCCTTAGGTGCAATCTTCACCATGCCGCGGTAACTGTTCTGGCTGTTGCCCGCCGAGATGCCCTTCGACACGATGGTGCTGCGGCTGTTTTTGCCCAGGTGAATCATCTTGGTGCCGGTGTCGGCCTCTTGACGGTTGCGGGTGAGTGCCACCGAGTAGAATTCGCCCACCGAGTTGTCGCCCGCAAGGATGCAACTGGGGTACTTCCATGTGATAGCCGAACCGGTTTCCACCTGGGTCCACGAGAGTTTGCTGTGGTCGCCACGGCATATGCCGCGCTTGGTCACCAGGTTGTAGATACCGCCGCGGCCGTCCTTGTCGCCGGGGTACCAGTTCTGCACGGTGCTGTATTTCACCTCGGCACGCTCTTCCACGATGATTTCCACAATGGCGGCGTGGAGTTGGTTCTCGTCGCGCTGTGGAGCGGTGCAGCCCTCGAGATATGACACGTAACTCTCGTCGTCGGCCACGATGAGTGTGCGCTCAAACTGGCCAGTCTGCGCAGCGTTGATGCGGAAATACGACGACAGTTCCATAGGGCAGCGCACGCCCTTAGGAATGTAGACAAACGAGCCGTCGCTGAACACGGCCGAGTTGAGAGCGGCGTAGAAATTGTCGGTGTAAGGCACCACCGAACCCATGTATTTCTTCACCAGGTCGGGGTAGTCCTTCACCGCCTCGCTGATCGAGCAGAAGATCACGCCCAGTTCGGCGAGTTTGTCGCGATAGGTGGTGTGCACGCTCACGCTGTCCATGATGGCGTCCACCGCCATGCCGCTGAGTCGCATCTGCTCCTCGAGCGGAATACCCAGTTTGTCGAAAGTTTTCTTCACCTCGGGGTCGATTTCCTTCTGCTCGTTGCGCTTGCGTGGCGCGGCATAGTAACTGATGTCCTGGAAATCGATGTCGGGGATGTTCACGTGTCCCCATTTGGGCTGAGGCAGTGTGAGCCAGTAGCGAAATGCCTTCAGGCGGAATTCAAGCAGCCATTCAGGCTCGCCCTTCAAGGCCGAGATTTGTCGCACCACGTCTTCGTTGAGTCCTTTTGGGATGACCGAAGTTTCCACGTCGGTGACGAATCCATACTTGTATTCCTCTCCAGCGGCCTCGCTGATGATTCTCTTGTCCTCGTCTTTTTTGTTTCCTGTATTCGGATTCATTTTATTTATATCATCGTCGCCCTTTTGCGGCTCGATAGCCCGCGAAAAAGCAGCGTATTTCAATTATTAATGTGATTAGCCTACAAAATTACTACTTTTTTTTGACAAATCGGCCTCTACGGCGCATCATTCTGTGCTGATGGCCACAACATGCCAATAGCCATCTTTCTCATTGCGCTGAATATAGCCTTTCTCGAGCATGCTGTTAACGAGTTTTTGTGCGGCCGACTTGTTGATGCCCACCACGCGGGCAAGTTCCGATACCGAAATGTCGTATTCCAGCGAGAGTGTATTGAGAACCTTGTAGCCATTGGGGGTGCGGAATTTAATGGGTTCGCCATCATACCACCACTCTGGCTCTCCTTCGGTTTTCAAGAAGTTGATATCGGCCTCAACCTCCGTCTTCACCATGTTTTTGAAATATTTCAGGAAATGGCGAATTTGCACCAACGAGGCTTTCGCGCCATCGGATGGGGCTGGACCAACAACGAGGTCGGATTGATGCAATGCCTCAAGGTAATCTTGCTTCTTGCGGCTGCGCACCACAATCATGGGCCATCCGTGGCGTGCCAGGATATAGTTTACCAAAAGTCGCGCAATGCGTCCGTTGCCATCTTCAAATGGGTGGATGCGGATGTAACGGTAGTGGAACAGTGCCGCCAATTCCACGGGAGTCATCTTGCCCTTTTTCTCCTCGGCATTATACCAGTCGACGAGGTCGGCCATCAGCGCGGGCGTCTCTTCGGGCGAGGCATATTCAAAGCGGTCGCCATAGCGAGTGATCACGCTGTTGGGGCGTGTTTTGTAGCACCCGGCGTGAATCACGTAACTCGTTTGTACTCCACCAGGGAGCATGCGGTAGACGGTGTAGTCTTCGCGAAGCAGTGTTTTGTGAAGCGTGCGGATGAAGTTTTGCGTGAGAGGTTGCTGCTCTTTAGCCTCCTCAGTCATCATCTTTACCGAAACTTCACTTGCTTTCATATCGGCAAAATCCTTCAAATGACCATCTCCGCTCACTTTCCCAAAGAGCAACAAGAGTTCGGTTTGGCCATAGGTGAGCGTGTTGCCTTCCATGTGGTTGCTGTTGTAGTTGTATTCCACGGTAAATCGCATGCTTAATTTGTGCTGCTGCGAATTTGACAATGGCTGCATGGATTGCCAAAGGCGATATGTTTCTTCTAAAGTCATAATTGTGAATAAATATTAAATACTACCAAAAATAGTGGTCATCGACCACCTTTTAGCCACAAAATTACGCATTTTCTTGGATTTTGCAATGAAAATGCAGAAGAATAATCACCTTTTTGGGGGATGGATGCTGGATTAGAACCTCTGGAGGTGGAGGATGTGGTTGAGGATGATGTGGTAGGCTGCGGGGAGCACTGTGCAGTGGTCCATGCCTTGCACCTCGTAGAGGGGGATGTTTTGCTTGCCCACACCGTCGAGCACGCTCTTGAGGTAGAGGTTTTCCTCGTAGCGTGACATCATCTCGTAGTGGCGGTCGCCCGTGATGAGCATCATGGGTGCGGTGAGGTGGCGCGCATGGTTGAGCGGAGCGTAGCGGTCGATGATGGGGATATCAGTGGGGATGCCGCGCTCTTTGCGTATGGTGTAGTGGGTGGCGGTCTGTCCGCTGATGGGGTAGTAGCCCGCGAGCGAGTCGGCGTCGATGCCGTGTGCGCCCAGGTAGGTCTTGTCGAGGGCGAGCATGAGGGTGAGGTAGCCGCCAGCCGAGTGGCCAGCCACGTACACCTGGCGAGGGTCGCCGCCATATTGGGCTATGTGGTTCACCGTCCATGCCACCGCCGCTGCCGCATCGATGGTGTATTCAGGGTTTTTGCACTTGGGGAAGAGGCGGTAGTTGACCGCCACCACGGCTATGCCCTGGTTTTTGAATTCTTCGGGAATGTGCTTCTGCCCGCCTTCCAGGCCGCCGCCGTGCAGCCACACGATGGTTTTGAAATCCTTCTTTCCCTCGGGGTAATACACGTCGAGCACGCAGCGCTCGCGGCGATACTGCGAAGGGTCGTCGGTGGGCACGTAGGGGATATTCTCAGCGGTTTTATACTGTGCCATGGCTGTGAAAGCCACAGCCATCAGGGCGAAAAGTGATATGAATCGATGCATAAGAGTGGGGTAGTGTATGTTATTTTTTAGGGGTGAGTGTAACCAGTGGCACGAGCATTTCCTCCATAGAGATGCCGCCGTGCTGGAAGGTGTCGTTGTAGTACTGCACGTAGTGGTTGTAGTTGTTGGGGTAGGCGAAGAAGTCGCGTCCCGAGGCGAAGATGTAGGTGCTCGACACGTTGAGCAGCGGCAGTCCGAATCGCTTGGGCTGCTTGATTTCATACACTTGGCGAGGGTTGTAACTCAGGTTCTTGCCCACCTTGTAGCGCAGGTTGGTGTTGGTGTTCTTGTCGCCAATCACCTTGATGGCGTTGTCCACGCGCGTGGTGCCGTGGTCGGTGGTGAGCACGATTTTCCAGCCCTGCTCGGCGATGCGCTTGAAGATTTCGAGCACGTAACTGTTCTTAAACCAGGTGACCGTGAGCGAGCGGTAGGCCTCGTCGGTGTAGGCGAGTTCGCGTATCATCTTGCTCTCGGTGCGCGCGTGGGAGAGAATGTCCACGAAGTTGAACACAATCACGTTGAGGTCGAAATTCTTCAGTTGTGCGAAGTGCTGCACCAGGCGTTCGCCCGCGGCGCTGTCGTTCAGTTTGTTGTAGGAGAACTTGCACTTGCGGCGGTAGCGGTCGAGGATGGTCTGGATGAGCGGCGCCTCGTTGAGGTTCTTGCCCTCGTCTTCATCCTCGTCGACCCACAGGTCGGGGAACATGCGCTCGATGTCGATAGGCATCAGGCCCGAGAAAATGGCGTTGCGGGCATATTGTGTGGCGGTGGGCAGGATGGTGGTGTAGAGTTCCTCCTTCTCGATGTTGAAATAGTCGCTCAGCAGCGGGCTGATGGTGCGCCACTGGTCGAGGCGGAAGTTGTCGATCACGATAAAGCACACCTTTTCGCCGGCGTCGATATGCGGGAAAATCTGCGTTTTGAAAATCTCGTTGCTCATGAGCGGGTGTTCGTCGGTGGTGACCCACTTCTCGTAGTTGCGTTTCACCATCTTGGCGAAGGCGCTGTTGGCCTCCTGCTTCTGCATGCGCAGCATGTCGGCCATGCCGGTTTCGGTGTTGGAGAGGGTGAGTTCCCAGCGCACGAGCGTGTTGTAGAGGCGATACCAGTCGTCGATGGTTTCGGCCATGGCAATTTGCTGGCTGATGTTCATGAACTCCTGCTGATAGTCGCTCGTAGCCTTCTGAGCCACCAGCGCCTCGCTGTGCAGATTCTTCTTGATGGAGAGCAAAATCTGCATCGGGTTCACGGGCTTGATGAGGTAGTCGGCAATTTCACTGCCAATTGCCTGGTTCATAATGTTTTCCTCCTCGCTCTTGGTGATCATAATCACCGGCACATTAGGCTGTGCAATCTTGATTTGCTGCAGTGCTTCCAGGCCGCTGATGCCCGGCATGTTTTCGTCGAGGATGATGAGGTGGAAATTCTGCTGCGCGATAGCGTCGAGCGCGTCGCGGCCATTGGTGACGGTGGTCACTTCGTAGCCCTTGTTTTGCAGGAAGAGGATATGTGGCTTGAGCAAATCGATTTCGTCGTCGGCCCAGAGGATTTGTTCTTTGTTCATAAGCGGTGTGTTATTTGTTGGTGAGGATTTGGATGAGTTCGGCCACGCCTTCGGTAGCCTTCTTGGCTATCACGTGCACGTGGGGTGGCACGGCGGCGGGATTGGGGTCGATGTAATACACCTCGGCGCCCTTGGGGGCATACTGCAGCAGCGCGGCGGCGGGATACACCACCAGCGTGGTGCCTATCACCACGAAGATGTCGGCCTGCGAAGCCAGGCGGCAGGCGGCGTCGAAATTGGGCACTGCCTCGCCGAAGAACACGATGTGGGGGCGCACATGGTCGCCGTGGGCATCCACGGTGTCGACACTGGTCTCGAGGCCCTTGTCGGAGAGTTCGGCGCTAGGGAGGGTGTAGATGCGGTCGTCGTGGCGCATAGAGCGCACCTTCATGAGTTCGCCATGCAGGTGCAGCACATTCTTTGAGCCAGCGCGCTCGTGCAGGTCGTCCACGTTTTGGGTAATCACGTTCACATTGAAGTGCTGCTCCAGCGCCACAAGTCCGCGGTGTGCTGCATTAGGCTCCACCTCAAGGAGTTGCTTGCGCCGCTCGTTGTAGAAGCGGTGAATGAGCGCAGGGTTTCGGGCGAAGCCTTCGTCGCTCGCCACGTCCATCACTTTATAGTTTTCCCAAAGGCCTCCAGCGTCGCGAAAAGTGGTGATTCCGCTCTCGGCACTGATGCCTGCTCCCGTAGATATGACCAAATTTTTCATCCTATTTTAATATTTAATGAGTATTCTGATGGCAAATTTAGACTTTTTTACTGAAAAAATAGCGTACGAAATTATAAATAACTTTAACTTTGCAGATAATTTGAATATAAACTTAAGATAACGATATTTTTATTACGACATGGACAAACTTAGTTATGCTTTAGGCCTGAGCATGGGCCAAAATTTCAAGGGTTCGGGCGTTGACAAACTCAATGCCGATGATTTCGCTGATGCACTGCGCGCTGTGTATGGCGAAGGCACTCCCGCTATGACCTATGACGAAGCCAAGCAAGTGGTACAAGAATATTTCACTAACCTCCAAGCCAAGGCTGGCGAAATGAACGCTAAGGCTGGCAAGGACTACCTCGCCGAAAACGCTAAGCAAGAAGGCGTGGTGGTGACTGAAAGCGGTCTGCAATACCTCGTGGTGAAGGAAGGCGAAGGCAAGAAGCCTGGTCCTAACGACGTGGTGACCGTGCACTACACTGGCCGCCTGATCGACGGCACCGTGTTCGACAGTTCGGTTGAACGTGGCGAACCTGCTACTTTCGCCGTTGGCCAAGTGATTCAAGGCTGGGTAGAAGGCCTCCAACTCATGAGCGAAGGCGCTGCCTACCGCTTCTTCATTCCAAGCGAACTCGCTTACGGCGAACACGGCACTGGCCCAATTCAGCCTAACTCAACCCTCATCTTCGACGTGCAACTCATCAAGGTGGGCCTGGAAGAGAAGTAGGGTTTTTAGGAATCTTAAGAAGATTCCCTTGGAAGTTAAGAAGTTATGAAGTTAAAGAAGT
>JAUNCU010000073.1:10202-13093 GCA_030526455.1 Bacteroidales bacterium
CTTCAGTAACTTAACGATACTAAATAATTAAAACACTAAAAAATACATTTATAAGAAAATGAAGAAATTTATTCTGATGATGGCAGCTGTGGCACTTTTGGCAAGCTGCAACAAGAAGGGTGAAGGTACTACCCCCACCGAAGACTCTCTGAGCCTCGCTTATGGTACAATGGCTGGCTATGGCATCAAGATGCAGGTGCAGAACACTCCCGATTCTGTAAACTTTGAAGAATTCGTCAAGGGCTTTGAAAAGGCCGTGGCTGCTGAAGCCGATACTTCTGTGAACGCTCGCAGTTTCGCTATGGGCGAACAATTTGGCTCTCAACTCGTGAATAGTTTCGTGGCTCTGAAGGAACAGGGCGTGAACATCAATAAGGAATTGTTCCTCGCTGAACTGAAGAAGGCTTTCGCCGACAAGAAGGAACCCGATCAGGCTAAGATGATGAACCTCCAGATGACCCTCCAGTCGCTCATGGGCAAGGTTCAGGCTGCTGCCGCTAAGAAGAAAGCAGAAGAAGGCGTGAAGTATTACCAAGAAGCAGAAAAGAGTGGCCAATACCAAAAGACTGCTCAAGGCGTGCTCTACAAGGTAGAAAAAGAAGGTAAGGGCGCCAACTTCAAGCGCGGCGACGTGGTGATGGTGAAGTACAAAGGTATGCACACCGACGGTAGCGTCTTCGACCAGAGCCCTAAGGCTGTGGAATTCCCTGTGGATGAAGCACAACTCATCAAGGGCTTCGTGGAAATGCTTACCAACATGAAGCCTGGCATGAAGGTGACTTGCATCATTCCTGGCAAACTCGCTTACGGCGAACGCGGCAACCAGAATATCGCTCCTAACGAAACCCTCGTGTTCGAAATCGAAACTGGCAACCTCGCTCCTGCTGCTCCTAAGGCTCCTGCTGCTCCTGCAGAAGCAGTGATGGTTGACTCTGTGAAGTAATTACAGTTACAATAATTATAAAAAAAGCCTCTCCCAAACCCTCCCCTAAAGGGAAGGGCTTACAAGGGCTCTCCACTGCGATGGGGGCGACTTTGGGAGAGGCTTTTTCGTTTTTATGATTCTCTCCTGATATGAAGACATTAGTATTATGGGCGTGTGCGGCAATGCTGGCACTGGGCGCTGTGAGTTGCGGCAACAAGCAGAGCGAAACAAAACTCGATCCTGAACTGGAAAAGCAACTGGGCTCGCTGAAGACCGCTGCCGAAGAGGGCGCTGAATTTATCGCGGCTCAATTGAAGGCCGACCCGGCGCTGAAGAAGACCAAAACCGGGCTGGTGTATAAAATCACCGAACCAGGCGCTGGCGAACTCTTCAAGGCCGACCAGACCGTGAAGGTGGTCTACACCGGCAAGCACACTAGTGGTGAAGTGTTTGACTCAAGCAACGGCGAGGCGGTGGACTTCCCGCTGCAGAACGTGGTGGCTGGCTTCCGCGAAATGATCACCATGATGCGCCCCGGGGCTAAGGCTTACTGCATCATCCCTGGCGACTTGGCCTACGGCCCACAAGGCAACCGCGGCATCGCACCTAACGAGACACTCGTGTTTGAAATCGAAACACAAGGTCTTGCAGAATAAACAAACTAACCAAATTTGTTAAAAACTAACATTTCTACGATGAAAAAGATGATTCTCGCCATCGGTATGCTGATGGCACTGGGCTGCCAAAACGCAGCGGCAGCCACTGAAGCCGAATTCAAGGCGCAGCAAGACTCGCTGAGCAAGGCTTACGGCAAATATTTCGGTACGGTAGTGGCTTTCATGGCCGAGCAAGATAAGCGCATCAGCGTCGACGAATTTTTCAAGGCGTTCGACGTGGTGATGCAGGCCGACACCACCAACCAGGGCTATATGAATGGCCTCTTCGTGGGTATGGAACTCACCAGCAAGATGATGCAAAACAAGATGCAGAAGGGCGTAACGCTCGACAAGACCCTTATGGTGCAGGCACTCAAGGATGCCGCACAGGCTAAGGGCCTTGACCAGAGCAAGGTGAGCCAGGCCTACAGCGACATGGCTGTGATGGAACAGAACACCGAACTCATGAGCCGCGCCTTCAACCCCAAAACCATCGCCATGAAGAAGGCGGGCGAAGAATACATCGCCAAACTCCTCGCTTCGGGCGAAGGCTATGTGAAGACTGAGTCGGGCCTCGTCTACAAGATGCTCCAGAAAGGCAATGGCAACACTTATGGCGACAATGAAGACGTGCGCATGCTCTACGTGGGTAAGCATGTCGACGGCAGCGAATTCGACCGCAGCCGCGACACCACCGAACTCAACACCGGCCGCGTGGTGGCTGGCTTCAAGGAAGCCGTGATGCTCATGAGTCCAGGTGCCAAGATGATTGCTGTGCTGCCAAGCAACATCGCCTACGGCGACAACGGCACTGGCCGCAAGCGCGACGGTTCGTTCTCCATCAACCCAGGCGAAACCCTCATTTTCGAAATCGAAACCTTCGCCGCAAAGGAAGCGCCCGCTAAGAAAGAACTCGCCGTAGAGGCAGGCCCAGCCAAAAAGCCCGCAGCAGTAAAGGCAAAGCCAGGTGCAAAAACCACCCAAATGCCCAAGCCAAAAGGCAAAAAGAAATAATCCCCCCCCAGCCTGTCCGAAAACTCAAAAATTAGGCAGGACTATAGCGAAAACGCTAGGCGACCACCCACCGCCGTCGGAGACGGCTTATTATGGTTAACTCCATGCAAGCGAGTGAATTGCGCAGCAATTCGCGAGCGCAGCTTGGAGGTAAGGAACAGCAAAGAAAAGAGCCTCGGAGAGGGTCGGTTATGGTAGCAGCCGAGTTTTCGGACAGCCTCCCCCTGCTATCAGCAGAAAAAAACTATTGCTGTCCGCTAAAAGTTGAACGAGCATACGAACCCCATCCGCAATAC
>JAUNCU010000276.1 GCA_030526455.1 Bacteroidales bacterium
GCCACCGACTTCGGCTATGTGGTGATCAACGACCACAAGTGGGAGGTGCTGGAATCGCGCATCTTCGGCCAGAAGGTGGTTTCGGTGGCTGAGGTGGGCGACTACGTGCTGCTGAGCGAAGGGAAAAACATTCACTGCGGCAAGGTGGGCAAGCATTACGAAACCATCGCGTCGATGCCGCTGGTGAAGGGCAATGTGAGCAACGACGGCGGTCGCCTCCGCACCCTCACCGACAAGAAACTGCTCTTGCTCACGGGCTGGACCTTCCTCGCCGACGTGCTGCCCGATGCCGACGGCGTGACGCTGCAGCAACAGCGCGCAGAAGCATCCACCACCAGCAATGTGCAATCCACCCCATCGGGATTCCTCCTCAATTGCTACAACAACAATTGCTACTACACCCTCGACGCCACCGCCACCGAGATGACCAAGGTGGAATGCGAAAAGGAGATGTTCAGCGCCTATAAGGGCGGCGACGGCACGCTGTGGGCAGTGGGTGAAAATGGCCTCCACACAGCCGGCAGCGAAGCCTACTACAAGCCTGCTGCGCTCACATTCGAAACGCCCTACTATCTTGAATTCAACGAATCACAACGCCTGCTCTACGTGACGAGCACCGGCACCAATATGTTTGTGAGCAACCAGCATCTTCCCACCGGCGTGAACACCTTCGACGGCATCACCGTGAAGGACGTAACCCCTACACCCACCATCGAGGAGGGTGCCAGTTACTACCCCGTGTTTATGCCCAGCGATCCCACCACCTACCTTATGGGCAACTGGTGGCATGGCATCCACAAGGTGAAAGACGGCAAGGTGCAATACATCTACAACTGGGAAAATTCGCCCATGGAACACGCGCTCGGCGGCTACTACTGCCATCCCACCATCGCCCTCGACCGTGGCGGCAACCTGTGGGCGGCACAGTCGAGTGCACCCACCGGCGCCAATTTCTTCGTGCTGCCTAAGGCGAAACTCGAGCAGGCCACCGTCACTGCCGACGACTGGATCACCGTCGACGTGCCCGACGCAAAGTCGACCAAGCGCTCTACACTGCTCGCGCCTCGCTTGAGCAATGTGAAAATTTTCGCTCGCGGCGACTATGGCGAACAACTCTTCTTCATCAACGACGGCGGCACGCCATCGGCAAAGCCCACCACCAAGGCCTATTCGCCAGGATCGCTCCTCGACCAGGACGGCAACGTGATCAACTGGACCTACATCTACACCCTCGTGGAAGACCAGAGCGGCACCGTGTGGATGGGCACCAATGAAGGCGTGCTGGTGTTTAACCCCAACGAGGCGTTCTCCTCTTCGTTCCGCCTCAATCACATCAAGGTGCCACGCAACGACGGCACCAACCTTGCCGACTACCTGCTCAACGGCATCTCGGTGACCCACGTGGCCGTCGACGCCGCCAATCGCAAGTGGATAGGCACCAATGGCTCTGGACTCTTCCTCGTGAGCCCCGACGGCACCACCGTGATTTCGCATTTCAACACCGAAAACAGCCCGCTGCTGAGCGATATCATCTACCGCGTGTGCTGCGACCCATTCTCCAATGCCGTCTACGTGACCACCAGCAATGGCATGATCATTTACCGCACCAATAGCACCCCCGCCGAAAACAACTTCAGCAACGTGGTGGCTTACCCCAACCCCGTACGCCCCGACTACTACGGCCTGATCACCATCAGCGGACTCATGGACAATACGCTCGTGAAAATCGCCGATGCCTCTGGCAACGTGGTGAAGCAACTCAAAAGCACGGGAGGTGCCTGCACATGGGACGGCACCGTCGACGGCGCTGAGCGCGTCCGCAGCGGCGTCTACTACGTGTTTGCCTCGCAAGCCGACGGCAGCGAAGCAGCAGTAACCAAAATCCTCATCGTAAGATAGCGGGTGAGGGAATAGAATTTTATAAAAGGAAATCTTTCAGGGAATTTAGGTGGCTATGGCAATGGCTGCCTAAATTTGTTGGTGGCTATAGCAATGGCAGCCTAAA